>JAKSNU010000037.1 GCA_024399535.1 Paludibacteraceae bacterium | reverse complement strand
AATAGTGGCTATTTCAACTAAATTGCAAAAGAACCACTTTTTTCAGTATAAGACAGGAAAGTCAAAGGAAAATAAGACTATGATATATCATCCATTATGGCATGAGCGATATATGAAAAAATGACTAACAGCAAATGCAACGCATACATTGGCACGAACATTGATAATAGAGATGCAGACCGGATTTTCAACCATTCGGTTGCCAAATTATGCCAAAATGGCAGTACTAACACTATTACAACAATACGTATATGGATTTAGATGAGCAGAACAAGAAAAACGAGTTTGTCCAAGTAGTTGAGACGGACAGTGACAACGAGTTAAGATGTAAGGAAGGCGATATTCTCCCCATACTCACAATGAGGAATATGATGCTGTTTCCAGGTGTCATACTTCCAGTCCACGTTGGCAGACCGAAATCGATGAAATTGATTAAAGACGCTTTCAAAAAGGGCAACGAAATATTGGCATGTACCCAATTCAATCCCGATGAAAACGATCCAAATATAAACGATGTATATCACATAGGCTGCATTGCCAACGTGGTGAAAATCATCAATATGCCAGATGATTCAACTGCCGTCATACTCCATGGGAAGCAAAGAGGTCAATGCACCGAAATGGTCAAAGAGCTACCATACATGACAGGTAAGGTCACACCTTTGAACGAAATTCTGCCGAAAGAAAACGACATTGAATTCAAGACTATGGTCGATGAAATCTCCAAAATGAACAAAAAAATCATTAAGGAGTCAGAACCGCAGCTTGAAGACATCAGCATGTCGCTCGGTCCTGTCAAAAGTCCAGTTATGCTCGTCAATTTCCTGTGTTCCAATGTAAAAAGCACCATAGCCGAAAAAATCGAAATGATAAGCGAAGGTTCGGTTGAGTTGCGTGCTGTCACACTGATGAAAATCATGCAGGAACAAATTCAGATTCTCGAAATTAAAAAGAAAGTCCGTAGCCGTGTGAAAGGCGAAATCGACCGACAGCAACGCGATTTCTTCATTCGGGAAGAGATAAAGAACCTCCAGCATGAACTTAGCGACCATAGCGACTTCGGAGAAGAGGGCATGACGGGAAATCCAGATATTGATGACATAATAGCTAAAGGCAATAGAAAGAAATGGAATCTGAAGACACTGGACCATTTCAACAAAGAGTTGCTCAAATTGGAGCATATGAATCCGCAATCGCCAGATTATCAAGTTCAATATGCCTATCTCCAGACAATGCTTGACCTGCCTTGGAACGAGTTTACCACCGACACTTTCAACCTCCTGAAAGCCGAAAAAATTATCAATAAAAACCATTATGGAATGGAGAAAGCGAAGGAACGCATACTCGAATATCTTGCAGTCTTGAAACTGAAAGGCGATCTAAAGAGCCCTATTATCTGTCTCTATGGCCCTCCGGGTGTCGGCAAGACATCGCTTGGGAAATCGGTTGCCGAAACCCTTGGCAGAAAGTATGCCAGAGTGTCACTTGGAGGAGTGAGCGATGAATCCGAGATAAGAGGTCATAGGAAAACATACATTGGTGCTATGCCTGGCCGTATCATAAGCAACATTGCAAAATGCGGTTCGTCCAACCCTGTTTTCGTTTTGGACGAGATAGACAAGTTGTCGCGTGACGCACACGGCGACCCATCTTCGGCATTGCTCGAAGTGCTTGACCCTGAACAAAATTCCACATTCCACGATAATTACCTTGACACAGACTTCGACCTTTCCAACGTACTCTTCATCGCTACCGCCAACGACCTCGGTGGCATTCCCCGTCCACTCCTCGACCGTATGGAACTAATCGAAATCAGCGGATATGTAACAGACGAAAAAGAGGAAATAGCCATTCGTCATCTTATCCCTCAAGAACTTGAAAAACACGGTATTACAAAAAAGCAACTTAAAATTTCCAGAAAAGCGGTCCGTGGCATCATTGACAGCTACACACGCGAATCAGGAGTCAGGATGCTGGACAAGCAGATTGCAAAAATCATGCGCAAATCCGCTCGTTCGTTTGCCGACAACCCATACCAAGTAATAAATGTAACCGAAGACAACTTGAAAGATTACCTCGGCATCTCGCATATAGACCACGATGAATACGACATAGCAGGCTACACAGGAGTAGTCACCGGACTGGCATGGACACAAGTCGGAGGCGAGATTCTGTTTATTGAGTCGGCTTTGAGCGAACAGAAAGAGTGCAAGCTGAGCATGACTGGCAGTCTCGGAGATGTAATGAAAGAGTCTGCACAATTGGCATTGGAATACATTAAATCCCATACTAAAGAGTTGGGCATAGACTATAAATTGCTGAACGAACGAGGAATACATATCCACGTACCAGACGGAGCGACACCAAAAGACGGACCGTCCGCCGGCATAACCATTCTGACAGCAATGGTATCGAGCCTGACTGGCAAAAAGGTCAAAAACAAACTTGCGATGAGTGGGGAAATCTCGCTCAGAGGAAAACTGCTCCCTGTAGGAGGAATAAAAGAGAAGGTCTTAGCTGCAAAACGCGCTGGAATCAAGGATATTATCCTCTGTGTTGACAACAGGAAAGACGTAGATGAAATAAACGAACAATACCTCGAAGGGTTGGAGTTCCATTTCGTCCGGACTATGCAAGAGGCGCTTTCTATTGCCCTTTGCCAAGAATGATAATTCTGACACTGAGAATGATAATTCTGATATCGGTCGAAAGTGTCATATTGTTTAGATAGTCCAAATCGTATTCGAGACGTTTCATCATTTTGTCGGTAGAATCGCTGTAGCCCACCTTGATGGGACCCCATGACAAAAGACCAGGTCGCACACTGAGCAATTCGTTGTATTGAGGTGCGACCTTCTCTATTTCGTTAATATAATATCGGCGCTCAGGCCGAGGACCGACAACCGACATATCTCCCTTCAGTATATTCACGAACTGCGGTATCTCGTCTAAACGATATTTCCGCATGACACGCCCGAATGGTGTTATCCTCGCATCGTCGGGCATAGTCAACGCTGGTCCCGCTATCTCAGCATCAACATACATAGACCTGAATTTCAATATCATGAATGGTTTACCATTCTTACCAATACGCTCCTGTGAATAAAATGCAGAACCCTCAGAATCCAGTCTGATACGAATTATCAGATACAAACAGACAGGCAAAAGGATTATCAGAGAGAAGACACTTACCAAAATATCGAACAGACGTTTCACAGCCTGCTGCCATGCCGGCATAGGAACAATTTCCTGCAATGGCCGAATACTGATATCCATCACCGAAACAGGTCCAAGCATATGTCGAAGCAACACACAACGCACCACAAAAGTTATAGCAAACAGCAATGTCCATAAGACAAGAAACGATTGATAATAAGACCTGTAACTGACAACCTCATCATCAATAACAAAGATAAAATATATAGTCAACGCAGAAAGAAATGCCGAAACGAATGATGAAAAAAACTCAGTTATTCGCAAACGATGTGCAGTAACCACATAACTGCCCGTAAGATAATTAAAGAACAAAACTATAGCCACAAAACCAATTGCCGAAAGCCCCAACTGAAACGAAAAAGCGATATACGACATTTCGCCTGTTGACGACAACGGGAAATCGTTTGTCAATCTCCTGTACAAATAGGACAGCAACCATGCCATCAATGCCGATAGAACGTCAAAAAATATATATTTTGCCAATTGCCTATTTGTCATATTAACGAATGATTTTCACCTGACCCGAAGCACCAAGTTTGATTATCGACGATGGCTGAGACTTAGAGACATCATCTTGACGATATCGTACAACATAATCAACTGCAGACTTGATTTCATCAGTAATCTCCGAAAAATTCTGCGGAGTAGGCTCGCCAGACACATTTGCCGAAGTAGAAACCAACGGAACGTGCGCTGCAGCACACAAGGCTTTTGAAAACTCTTCATTAGTCACCCTGATAGCAATAGAGCCATCCTGTGCAACAAGATTATCTGGAAGATTCTTAGCTCTGTCGTAAATTATTGTCGTAGGCTGAACCGCAACATCCAACAAATCATATGCGATTTCTGGAAACTCACAGACATAATTCTGAACTTTTGCTACCGAATCCACCAAAAGAATGAGCGATTTCGACTCAACACGACGTTTTATTTCATATATTTTTGCCACAGCAGCAGGATTAGTAGCATCACATCCCAACCCCCATACAGTATCCGTAGGGTAAAGGATTATACCTCCATCCCTAAGAGTATCAATGGCTTGACGAATATCAGTTTTATCAAACATGTCAGATTTTTTACCGGTGCAAAGTTAGTAAAAAAAATTCTTGTAAAAGTACATTCAAATGGATTTTTTTTTGTAATTTTGCAAGTTAAAGATTTAGAATGATATGTGATGTTGAAACGTGAGCATTTTCAATGAAAATAAAAAAACAACATAGATGGAGAATCAGTGGATTATCAAAAGATTATCGCCTGATGAAGAGAAGAAACAGAATTTTATTGCGGAAGCTATCGGAGTATGTCCGGTATTAGCAAAACTGCTGGTACAAAGAGGGATAAGCACTTTCGATGATGCAAAGAATTTTTTCAGACCAGAGCTGAAACTACTACACAATCCATTTCTAATCAAGGATATGGATAAAGCTGTAAAACGTATCAATTTAGCTTTGGAAAGAAGGGAAAATATTCTGATTTACGGCGATTACGATGTAGATGGCACCACGGCTGTAGCGTTGGTGTACAAATTTTTGCAAAAATGGGCGCCCGAGTCGCACATTGATTTCTACATACCCGACCGTTACAAAGAAGGGTACGGAGTTTCGAAAGAAGGTATCGACTATGCCAAGGAGAACAACGTAAAATTGGTCATAACCTTGGATTGTGGCATTAAAGCCATAGAAAAAGTCGAATATGCCAGGTCGCTCGGCATTGACGTAATTATCTGCGACCACCATACGACCGATGACACACTGCCAAAAGCAGTAGCAGTTCTTGATTCAAAACGAAAAGATGACAACTACCCATACGAGCATCTGTCTGGTTGCGGAGTCGGTTTTAAGCTGATGCAGGCATTCGCAATTGACCACAAAATCAATTTTTCGAATTTGGAAGAACTACTCGATTTGGTAGCTGTCAGCATAGCATCTGATATTGTTCCGATTACTGGAGAAAACAGAATTTTAGCATATTATGGCATCAAACGTCTGAACGAATATCCATCAAAAGGTTTGAAAGCCCTAATCAATACTTGCGGGTTAAACAATGCCTCGACCGAACTGACCATCAACGATATTGTATTCAAGATAGGTCCAAGAATCAATGCCTCAGGCAGAATGAAATCGGGAAGAGAAGTTGTAGAATTGCTAATATCGGACGATGAAAAACACGCACAAGAAATCAGTAACAACATTAATAAATACAACGAAGAACGCCGCGACATTGACAAGAACACGACTGACGAAGCCGAAAAAATACTTGCCAACATCACTAATCTCGACCAGCGTAAAACAATTGTTGTTTACAACGAAAGTTGGCACAAAGGAATCGTTGGAATAGTAGCTTCAAGGCTTACCGAAAAGTTCTATAAACCGACCATTGTTCTCACAAAAGCAAACGACATTCTCTGCGGGTCAGCACGTTCAGTTCATGGATTTGACCTTTATAAAGCCATTGACTCATGCCGAGATATATTGGAAAACTTCGGGGGACACACCTACGCTGCCGGATTGTCATTGAAAGAAGAACATCTCGAAGAATTCAAAGAAAGATTTGAGAACTATGTCAACGAACATATTGACAAAGAGCAACTTCGACCATTAGTCGAAATAGACGCTGAAATAACTTTTTATGACATCACCCC
Organism: Paludibacteraceae bacterium; assembly: GCA_024399535.1. Lineage (GTDB taxonomy): Bacteria > Bacteroidota > Bacteroidia > Bacteroidales > Paludibacteraceae > Aphodosoma. Next base: position 11,002 of record JAKSNU010000037.1, on the reverse strand, counting down.
AAAATTCGTGAACATTCTACGTCAATTTGAACCATTCGGTCCAGGAAATCCAAGACCTATTTTCTGTACGCGTAATGTCTTTGATCACGAAGGAAGGAGCAAAATAGTAGGGAGAGAAGGCGAGCATCTCAAAATGGAACTGATTGACAATTCGTCAAACATCGCATTTAGCGGAATAGCCTTCCGCAAAGCAGAGTTCAACAAAGACTTAAAAAATGGAAATCCATTAGACATAGTATTCTCGCTGGAGGACAACACATTCAATGGAAATACGACAACGCAGATGATGATTCGCGACATCAAGCGAAAATAAAAATCATCTCAAGCCAACTTTTTCCTTAGATATTCGTCCCAAAGAAGCCAAAGGAGAAACATTAAAAAGTAATACGAATACTTGAACACCACATCGTGAAGAAATCCGAACCATTCGGGATTATCTCGAACGATGGCTGTAAGAAAACAAAGCCGGAAAACATTATACAATGTAAGCAATAAAACCGAGACCAAGGCATACCAAGTTTTGTGCACCCAACTGCCTCGCGCAAATAATATTATCACCAATATCATCAATGTCTGTTTGATGCCCGAACAACCAAAGATGATGGTGCAATAGTGCATATTTGAAAAGTAATTTCGACTGTTTATCAATTGAGTGCAATACCCTATTTTAGATAGTATGTCGTGAATTAAGCTTGCATACAGACTTGTAACCCAATTTACAAAATCCATGATTTCGTAACCGTATAAAGTCACAATTGTATTAGACACCTTATCGCCATCAACCGATAGTTCCCAAAAATAATTGGATACCAACAGACAAATTACAAACAATACGATTCCTTGATAACGAGTATCTATTTTGTTAAACCAGGTCTTCAACATAGATATCTATTTAATAGTTGTTCTTGCAAATGGAGGCAAACCGAAATCGCAGAAGTCACGGTCAAGATACTTGTAATAACCGACTATACCAACCATTGCCGCATTATCGGTAGTATATGAGAACTTAGGAATAAATATTTCAGTATTGTGTTTCTCACCATAATCGATAAATGCTTTACGGAGTGCAGAATTGGCAGAAACACCTCCAGCTACCGCAAGACGTCTAATGCCAGTCTGACGAACAGCTTTGTCAACCTTACGCATAAGAATGTCAACTACAGTATATTGCAATGATGCGCACAAATCGCATTTATGGTGTTCTACGAAATCTGGGTCGCTCAGTTTAGCGTCCCTGATAGCATAAAGGAAAGAAGTTTTCAGTCCGCTGAAACTATAATCGAACCCTTGAATATTTGGTCTGGCAAATTGGAAAGCATAGGGATTACCCTCTTTAGCGAGTTTGTCGATAACCGGTCCACCTGGATACGGAAGATTCATAACTTTAGCACATTTGTCGAATGCTTCACCAGCAGCATCGTCAATGGTCTGACCGAGAATCTGCATGTCATTGTAAGCATTGACAAGTATAATTTGAGAATTACCGCCGGATACCAACAAGCACAAGAAAGGAAATGCCGGAATATGAGGTTTAACATCAGGTTCAGTAATAAAATGAGCCATAACATGAGCCTGAAGATGGTTGACATCAACAATCGGAATGTTCAAACCAAGAGCAAGGCCCTTGGCAAACGAAGTTCCGACTATGAGCGAACCCAAAAGCCCTGGGCCGCGAGTAAAAGCAATAGCATTGAGGTCTGACAACGAGACATTCGCCTTTTTCAATGCTGCATCCACGACAGGGACAATATTTTGTTGGTGAGCACGCGAAGCAAGTTCTGGCACAACGCCACCATACATTTCGTGGACAGATTGAGACGCAGTAACATTGGATAACAGACAGTTATCTTTAAGAATAGCGGCTGAAGTATCATCACATGATGATTCGATGCCAAGAATAAACATACGCAATATTTCATATATGATTTCGAATTGCAAAGTTAGAAAAAAAATCAAGACGATTGCACTAATTATTGGAATAACTTTGCCACTAATTATCATCACTCCATTTATACTGCTCAATATCAGCGCAGTACAGGAGTATATTACTCAAAATGCATCTGAATATGTCTCGAATATTTTAGGAACCGATTTCAGAGTGGAAAGTATCAAACTAAAACATCTCACAAGATTAGATATAGAATCGGCAAGTCTAAATGACCTTAACCACCAGAAAACACTTGCTTTCAAAGCATTGAAAATACGCATCAGATTATTACCACTATTAAAAGGAGAAATTGCGCTCCGTAAAATTGAAATTGATGACCTTTATGCCAACATATATTACGACAAAGACACAGTGATAAATATCCAATTCCTCATTGACGCCTTAACACCAAAAGAAAAAGCTACGCCTCCAGATCTCGATTTGCCCAACATAATACTCAATAATGCCGAAATAAATTATTTCGACTGGCGCAAAAATGCAAATATAAAACTCAGGCAACTCGACACAGATGTCAAATTCAGATTGCACGACAAAGATTGCATTGACTTGAATATCAAAAAATTCAATGTATCTACAGATCAAAAGACACTAATACGAAACATTCAACTTGATTTCAACTGCGACAAAGAGAAGATGCAAGTCAAGAATCTAACAATGGATTTGAGAACTTCGCATATACAACTCGATGACGCTGAAATAATCTACAAACATCTGAACGACTCCACAATAGACTGGGGAAATTCAGAATACAAAGTAAATCTTGCACCGTCCCAATTATACTTGAGCGACTTGGGATTTATCGAACCAAAGTTGAAAAGCATTCAAAAGCCAATCAACTTAGAGTTGCATGCCGAAGGCACTTTCGATGATATCAATGCTCAGAAAATTTATGCAGATTACAATAAAGAGGTCGTCTTTTACGCAAACCTTGATATTAAAAATATTAACAAACTGGATTCTGCATCTGGCAATTTCGACATACGGACTATTAGATTCAGTGGACAAGCAATTGCTGAAATGTTGGCTGATTTCACAGGTCGCACATTGGTATTGCCAACAGAAATCAAGAATCTCGGAGTATGCAATTATGTAGGCACAATTGATGGAAATATCAAAAATATTAATCTGGAAGGCACGCTTTCAACTGCAGTAGGTAATGTCGAAGCTGATGCAAAAATTCAATCTACTGACACTTTCAAGACTTTCGACCTTTCTGCTCTCGTAAACACCACGTCGATTGCTCTGAATAAAATCATAAACGATCCAGAATTAGGATTAGGTCCAACACAAATCCAATTAGAAACAGATGCACATTTCGAAGCGAACGACAATTTCGACATCTCGTTAAAGGGAAATATTGCACAGATGACTTTCAAGAAATACACATATAACAACATCAGAATTGACGGCAATCTGAAACCAAAACGCTTTGATGGGAATCTAAAAATACGCGATACAAATGGTGATTTAGACTTCGATGGCACATTTGACATGAACGACCAGATGAAAAACTTTGTATTCACCAGCAATATCGAACACCTTAACCTCAACAAACTAAACCTAACCGACCAATATCCAAATTTAAATCTCTCATTAGCAATCAATTCAAATATAAAATTCAAAGACATTGAATCCCTCAATGGGTCATTGATTATTGACTCATTATCTATAGTCAACGGTCTAAAGTCATTGCCTATGATGCGTTTTGGCATTATGGCAGTCAACAATTCAGACACCAACAACATTCAAATTGAATCTGACTACATAAATGGAAATATCTATGGTAAATACAAAATCAGAGAATTAAAAGCCAACATAATAAAAACTTTATCTAAGAACATGCCAATCCTCAACAACTTAAAAGTTGACAACTCAAATAGCGAAGCCAACATAACTGCAACCTTTGAAGTATCGGCACTGAAAAATCTTATGGATGTTCTTGACGTTAAGTGGCATACAACCGAGCCATCCACAATTCACCTTTCTTACAAGTCAAACAACAATTACCTAAGTTCATATGTCAGCATTCCTCACATTTCCAACGGCGCACAGTCAATTGATAGCATAATACTGAACGTCAACAATCTTAGAAACTTAAGAGTCAATATACAGGCAACAACCGATTTGCAAATTGGACATGTAAATACAAATTTGAACCTATCAGGCAACAACGATACTATCACCTCCTCGCTATACTGGACAAACAATAGCAAGAAAATGTTTACTGGTGAATTATTGGCAAAAACGAAACTGAATGTTCAAGATAATCACGTAAATTCATCAACATTGTTATACCCGACAGAATTCGAATTATACGACCAATTATGGAAATTTTCATTTGCCAATGTATATACAAAGCCTAATATGATTGAAATCAAAAATTTCAATCTATTTTCAAGCGATGCCAACCAATCAATCATGCTGAACGGAATAATATCAGAAAATGCTTTCGATGAATTGAACGCTGCCATAAGCAACCTTTCGCTGGACGAAATATCCTCATTGCTGCCTGAAGAGACAGCAAAATCATTATCATTTGGTGGCAATGTTTCAGCAAAAGGCAATGTAGGTGGATTACTAACCGACAACCCTCGAATCAATGCCGAAGCACATGCAAATAATTTTTCATTTAACAATGTATATTTCGGTTCATTAGATGCAAAATGCGATTTCGACACAAAAACAAATAATCTAAATTTCAAAGGTTTCGTATATGGAGAAACTGATACAACTGCATATTTGAAAGGAAATATCCATAAAGATTCGATTGACATCAAAGGTTTAGCGAATGGTTTCAATCTTGCAATCCTCGATTATTATTTAGAAAGCACTTTAGGTTCAGTGACAGGAAAAGGATATGGCGACATACACATTCATGGCAAGAATAAAAAAATAGCAATAGATGTAGATGCCTTTGCCGAGAATGCTTCAATAACAATAAATGCCTTGGGATCAACAATACATTTCAGCGATTCTATACATCTTGACAAATCTTTGATAGATTTTGGCGAAATTGAAATATTTGACGATTATGGGAATAAAGGCAAATTTTCGGGATCAATCCATCATAATTACTTGAAACAATTCAATCTTGATTTAGGAATCCACGTTGATAAAATGATGGTAATGAATACAACTGTAGAAACAAGCCCGAGTTTCTATGGTAGAATTTTTGCTACTGGTGATGTTGCAATTACAGGTAAAGAAAACTCGATTTCAATTACAGGCTTGGCACGCACCGAAAATGCAAGCAGTATAGTTATTCCTATTGACAACTACACAGCTAAAGAAAATTCATTTATCACATTCGTCAACACAAATAATGACAATATTATCACCACTCAAGAAACCAATGAAAGTCAAGGAGACTTACTAATAAATTTAATGTTGGACGTATCACCTGAAACACAAGCTTCAATCATTACAAATTCGAAATCAGGAGATATGCTCAAAGCAAATGCAACTGGCAATCTCAAGTTGACATACGATGTAAAAAATGAAGACATTAAAATGTATGGCAACCTGCAAATCATTCAAGGTTCGTACCTATTCACATTGCAAGAAATAATACGCAAGGAGTTTAAATTCGAAGAAGGAGGCACGATTAGCTGGTCAGGCAATCCAGTAAGTGCAAATCTAAACATGATAGGTTATTACCAACTGAATGCTGATTTGGCAGAATTACTGGACGAAGCTCTATTAACCAACGTGTCGAGAACAACAGTACCAGTACAATGCGTTTTGGGACTCTCAGGCATTCTCACACAACCAAACATCAAATTCGATATCAAACTTCCAAATAGCGACGAAGAATTACAAAGAGCAGTGAACAATACAATTAACACTCCCGAAATGATGAATCGACAAATTATTGGTTTATTATTGCTCGGCAAATTCTTCCGACCAGAAAACGAGAAGAATAGTAGTTTTATCTCGCAAAACGAATTATACTCAATGGTTTCATCAACAGTATCGGCACAATTGAATAACTGGGCATCACAGATGTTTGACAAATGGGGTTTTGGAGTAAACATAAGAAGATCAGGCGAAGGCGAGACATTGAACAACGAATATGAATTTAACTTCCAATATGCACCTACGAACAGACTGGTAATCAATGGAAACGTAGGGTATAGAGATAATGGAACAAATCAAAACAATTTCATTGGCGACTTCGATCTCGAATACAAACTCATACAATCAGGCAGATTGAGAATCAAAGCATACACACATACCAATGATTACAAAGAATTCAAAAAAGGCCTAACCACCCAAGGTGTCGGTTTGGTATGGACCGAAAGTTTCAATAATGGCAAGGAACTGAGAGAGACTTGGAAAGAAAATGCAAAACAGAAGAAAATAGAAAAAGAGAAGAAAAAGGCAGAACGAAAGGCAAAAGCAGAAAAGAAAAAGGCTGCCAAGGCAGCCCAAAAAACTATTTCTGACGAGGGAAAAGCAACAACGGCACCCCAGTAAAATTCCAATTCTCACGAAGCTTATTCTCCAAAAAACGCAAATAAGGCGGTTTAATATATTGAGGCAGATTAGCAAAAAACACAAACGTCGGCACTTGAGTGTTTGGCAATTGCGATACGTACTTGATTTTAACATATTTACCTTTCAATGCAGGAGGAGGATAATTTTCAATTATAGGCAGAAAGAATTCGTTAAGTTGCGAAGTTGAAACACGACGTTTTTTGTTTTCGTAAACCATTAAAGCAGCTTCAATAACCTTATAAATACGCTGTTTTGTTAATGCTGATGTAAAAATTATTGGAAAATCATTGAAAGGAGCGAGACGTTCGCGAATAGCAGTCTCGTAACGCTTAATATCCTTAGAAGTCTTACTTTCAACCAAATCCCACTTATTTACACAAACCACAAGACCTTTTTTATTCTTTTGTACAAGCGAAAAGATATTCAAATCCTGACTTTCTATTCCACGCGTTGCGTCAACCATAAGGATACAAACATCTGAATTTTCGATTGCACGAATTGCACGCATTACAGAATAATACTCGATATCTTCGTTCACTTTTGCTTTCTTTCTAATCCCAGCAGTATCAACTAAATAAAAATCATAACCGAACTTATTGTAACGCACGTAAATAGAATCGCGAGTCGTTCCAGCAATATCGGTTACTATATGACGATTCTCACCTATGAAGGAATTAATGATTGAAGATTTACCAGCATTAGGACGGCCAACCACCGCAAAACGAGGAAGATTTTCAGTATTTTCTTCTTCTGCAGGAGGAAGCAATGAAACAACTTTATCAAGCAATTCACCAGAGCCAAGTCCAGTTACAGCAGAAAGAATATAAGGATCGCCTAACCCTAAGCCGTAAAACTCTGCCGCCTGATATTGGAGAGTGAAATTATCAACCTTATTGGCTACAAGAATAACATCTTTTTTTGCTTGACGCAAAATTTTAGCAACATGTTCGTCTAAATCAGTAATGCCATTTTCGACATCAACAACAAAAAGGATAACGTCGGCCTCCTCAATAGCAATATATACTTGGCGGTTTATTTCCTCTTCGAAAATATCTTCAGAGTTAACAACCCAACCTCCAGTATCGACAATCGAAAATTCACGACCATTCCATTCGCAATGACCATATTGACGGTCGCGAGTGGTTCCAGATTCTTCACTAATGATGGCGCGTCTGCTTTGCGTAAACCGATTAAACAATGTCGATTTACCAACATTTGGCCGACCTACTATTGCTACAAGATTAGGCATATTCAGTCAATTTTGATATAATATTACAATAAGTTGAGTTTGTGTCCCATTCTCTCTTTCTTGGTACACAGATAACGCTCATTAAATTCGTTTGGTTCTATCTCAATAGGTACTATTTCAGTAATTTCGAGTCCATATCCCTTGAGCCCAACACATTTCACGGGATTATTCGTCATCAGACGCATTTTGGTAATACCAAGCTCTCTAAGAATAGAAGCGCCAACACCATAATCGCGCTCATCAGCTTGAAAACCGAGTTGGATATTTGCATCAACAGTATCAACTCCCTGTTCTTGAAGCGTATATGCAGCAATCTTGTTCATAAGGCCAATACCCCTACCCTCTTGATTTAAATATATGATTGCCCCTTTTCCTTCACGTTCCACTGCCTGCATTGCAAGATGAAGTTGTTCTCCGCATTCACAACGAAGAGAACCAAATATATCGCCAGTGACGCACGACGAATGGACACGAACAAGCACAGGTTCATCCTTATCCCAGGAACCCTTTACCAAAGCAACATGCTCCAATCCATTTGACTTCTGACGGAAAGGAATCACATAGAAATCGCCATATTTTGTAGGCAGATGCGCTTTTTGTCCCATCTCAACAATCGACTCTTGTTTCAAACGATATGCAATCAAGTCTTTTATTGTTATTATTTTAAGATTGAATTTTTCAGCGACTTCCAACAATTTAGGCATTCTTGCCATTGTTCCGTCTTCATTCATTATTTCGATAAGTGCAGCTGCTGGGTAACAACCAGAGAGACGAGCCAAATCAATAGCAGCCTCGGTGTGACCTGCACGACGAAGCACACCCTTATCCTGTGCATAAAGCGGATTAATATGACCTGGACGACCGAAATCAGAGGGTTTGCTATTCGGGTCGGCCAATGCACGGATAGTTGCAGCACGATCATGGGCCGAAACACCAGTTGTACAACCATCCAATTTATCAACAGTGACAGTAAAAGGGGTACCAAGCATAGAAGTGTTATTCTGAACCTGGACATCCAGTTCCAACTCTTTACAACGACTGATTGGCAAAGGAGCGCACAATACACCGCGCCCATTGTGCAACATAAAATTAACTTTCTCGGGTGTGATTTTTTCAGCGGCAATTATAAAATCGCCCTCATTCTCGCGATCCTCGTCATCAACAACAATTAAAAATTTACCCTCTTTGAAATCCTCAAGAGCTTCATCTATAGTACTTATCATAGTTTTGTTATTTAATTTCACGTTTTAATTTGGACATAAAAACTATTTTCATCTTCTTGAAAAATAACTTATACGATTCAGCATTGAAAAGTGTAGAATCCTTAGCTGCCTTATATGTAAGAAAAATTCCAACAGGCAAAAGGACTGCTGAACTTATCCACAATCCAACAAAAACAGGAAGAACAAACTCCTGCGCCATCTTAATACCAGTTGTATCAATAATATAATATACAATAAACATTAATACAGAGATGACTACAGGCATACCCAATCCACCTTTTCGAATGATTGCCCCAAGAGGTGCTCCAATAAAAAAGAATATAAGACAAGCAAAAGATAAAGTGAATTTACGATGCCATTCAATCGCATGTCTTAAATAATAGTCATCAGAATCAATTATCACAGCACAATTATATTCCACATCGCTTTCTATCATTTTAATACTATTATCCATATTAATTGCTGCCCTATGCATCATTGGGTATTCAAGATTTAGGAAAAGAGAATCAGCATTATATACAACATTTTCAATAGTTTCCATCTGAAGCGGCTTAAATTTTTCAGTAATAAGCTTATTTTCATAACGTTTACGCAACGAATCTTGCACATTCCCAATAGAATCAATATCTCGTGTCAAACGCGACAAATCTTTAGCCACATGCTGACTTTCAAGAAATTCATCGCTCATTACATTAAAATTTGAATCAAAATCAATCAATACCTCGCGTCGTTTGAATGTTTCTCTACGATAAGGAATACTACCAGCTGACAAATTATTGTTATCAGACATATTTTCAAATGTTTCCCCATTAATAAAAATAAGCCTAAGGTTCATATTATCCTCTGTAGCTTTAACATATATAGTATCAGCCGTGGTTACATTCGCATTGTCAAATCCATGAGAAAAATCATAAACCATAATATTTATCATAGCACCTGTTTTACGATCTTTTTCACGAACATAAAATTTCATATTGTTTATTCCAGAATAAAACTCTCCGACAGGAATACTCAACTCAGGCGATTTTTCACGAATACTAAACAACAACGCCCACATGCGAGTCTGTGCAAAAGGAATAACTTTATTTGAAAAGACAAAAGCACCAACACATATCAACCCAATAAATACAGTCAAAGAACGCATTATCCGGAAAAGTGAAATGCCAGCAGATTTCATTGCAAGCAGCTCAAAACGTTCTCCCATATTTCCAAAAGACATGAGCGATGCGAGAAGAATTGCAAGAGGAAGAGCCAAAGGAACAAGCGACAGCCAAGAATAAAAAAAGAACTCAAGAATTGAGAGAAAAGGAACACCCTTACCAACTATTTCGCCAATACGCATCCAAAGAAACTGCATAATAAGGATAAAAGAACAAATAAAAAAAGTAGCGAAAAACAATGCAAGAAAGTTTTTCAACACATAAAAATCTATCTTTTTTATCCTAAATAATTTCATTGGTCAAAATTCGAAAGATAACGGCAAAAGGTCTGCGACACTATCAATTAAAATTATTTCGTCAGTACCATATAATAAAACTTGAATAGAACGACCAAAACGTTTTTCAGACTCAATTAGAACCTGACGACAAGCGCCACAAGGAGTAACTGGTTTTTCAGTAAAAACTCCATTTTGACATGCCGCTATAGCCAAAGCAATAGGTGCCGAATTTGGATATCCTGCATTAGCAGCAAACATTGCAACTCGTTCAGCACACATACCAGAAGGATAAGCAACATTTTCTTGATTCGCACCCGTTACAATAATATCATTATCAAGAAGCACGGCAGCACCGACATTAAAGTTAGAATATGGAGCATACGAGCCGCTAACTGCATTTTTACAAGCATTTATCAATCGCAACTGAACATCATTCAACTCACTCAGTCTTAACGATTTATAAATAAATGAAAAAGTTTTATCCATATTAATAAAAAATCATATTACAATTTGCAAAGGTACAAAAAATATTCTATATTACAATATGTTTTGGGAATATTTTCATGCACTATTTATACCGATTTAGGGGATAAAAAAAAGAGAGTTTCCAGCGAATGCTGAAAACTCTCGAAAGACGGCGGCGACCT
>JAKSNU010000036.1 GCA_024399535.1 Paludibacteraceae bacterium | reverse complement strand
GCTCAATACCAGCAGTATTCAGTATGTGTCTGATGATTTTATGCTCGAACGAAGACCGTATATACGAACTGTTCTTATCAAACAATGCCATCTGCTGCCTTGTGAATTGCTCCATATCAGGATTGAATTCATCAGCTGCAGCGAGATGAGAAAAGACTGATCTAACCTTGACGGCATTCTGATTATGCAATATCGAAACCAACAACGGAAGATCCTCAGTCTGGAATCCAGCTCTATGCATACCCGTATCTAATTTGATATGAATCGGATAGTCTTTGAGATTATGCCGTTTTGCTTCGTTAATTATGGATGTCAGGAACTGGAATGAACATACTTCGGGCTCAAGGTTGTACTTGAACAGATGATGTATTGCTGGCAACATTGGGTCCAACACCAATATCGGAGTTTGGATGCCTGCCTGACGTATTTCGACACCTTCGTTTGTAAACGCAACTGCTATGTAGTCAACGCCATAGTGCTGCAAAGCCTGCGACACCTCAATCGAGCCACTACCATATGCAGAGGCCTTCATCATGCACATTAGCATAGTGTCCTGATTGATTTTCGACCTGAAATAGTCAAGATTATGGAAAAGTGCATCAAAATTGATTTCGAGCACCGTGTCGTGAGCCAGCTGCTGAATATGGTTCAAAATCCGCTCCGGCTCGAAATCCGGAGCGATTTTGACCAATATTGCGTCTCTGTCCAGTGATGACAAAAAATCGCTTTTCAGAAAGTCGGTAGTCGTCAGGAAGAAACATTTATCCTTTATCGCAAACAAATCAGCATTGGCAGTAAGATCTGGACCTATGCAAACAAGCCGGTCAACCGAGTGGTCGCCAATTATCCGCTGTATGTTCGAATGAAACATTTCACATACGAGGTCATCGCTTCCATCAATGTCGGATATTATGAGCGTGCGTCTCCTATTTTGATTTCCAGATTGTTGTTCAAGAAACCCTAACGCATGCTTTGTAAGTGATGTCAGATCCTGGTCATGACTATCCTTAATAATCAGACAATTGTTTATGCCAGCCTCAACCTCGTATCGTGGTTTCATCATTACATAATGTTTTCAGGTAAGAGGTTGTCTTTCTCGATATCGAGGAAGTATTTGTATGTACCGACTTTCAACTCATAACATGAATCGTAATCGCAGATAATCATTCCTTTAGGATGAAGCTGCAATGCAGAGACTGTCCACATCTGAGACACTCCTCCCTCAATTGCATGCTGTAATGCACGAGCTTTGTTGTGTCCGTTAACAAGGATGACAACTTCGCGAGCATCAAGGACTGTGCCTACACCAACTGTCAATGCCGTCTTCGGTACGAGGTTGATGTCGTTGTCGAAGAAACGGGCATTAGCTATGATTGTGTCAGTAGTCAATGTCTTTCTTCTCGTACGAGATGAAAGACTTGAACCTGGCTCATTAAATGCTATATGTCCGTCAGGCCCGATACCGCCGAGAAACAGATCAATACCGCCCATCTTCTTGATTTTCTCTTCATATTGTCTGCACTCTTCATCAAAATCCTCTGCATTGCCATTCAAGATGTTGACATTTTCAGAAGGTATATCTATTTGAGAAAAGAAATTGTTCCACATGAACGAATGGTAACTCTCTGGATGTGATTTCGGAATGCCAATATACTCGTCCATATTGAACGTAACAACATTCTTGAATGACACTATGCCCGATTTGTTAAGATTTATCAACTCCTTGTACATTCCGAGAGGTGACGAACCTGTAGGCAAGCCGAGGATAAACGGATGCTCGGCTGATGGTTTTGCATCATTGATTTTTTTTGCGACATAATTGGCAGCCCATTTTGAGACCCTGCCATAGTCTGGTTGGATAATAACCCTCATAGATTTAATTATTAGTTAGTTGTAACGTTTTTGTCAATTTTTCGAATCAGACCGCGAAGTACCTGACCAGGACCAAATTCCATAAACTCGGTCGCCCCATCCGAAACCATATTTTGGACGCTCTTTGTCCAACGGACTGGGGATGTCAACTGCGCAATTGAGTTCGCTTTAAGCTCCTCGGCAGACTGATGCGGCAACGCATCGACATTCTGATATACAGGACATATTGGAGCATTATATTTCGTAGCAGCTATGGCAACCTCAAGTTCCTGACGCGCAGGTTCCATGAGCGGAGAATGAAATGCTCCTCCTACTGGTAGTTTTATCGCACGCTTAGCACCTGCCTCCTTCAATAATACGCATGCCTCGTCAATAGCCTCGTTGGCACCAGATATCACCAATTGCCCTGGACAATTATAGTTGGCAGGAACTACTACCCCATTTATTTTAGCACAAATCTCTTCGACCATAGCATCTTCCAAACCGAGAACGGCAGCCATGGTCGATGGATTATTCTCGCAGCATTTCTGCATTGCCATCGCACGTTTCAAAACTAATTGCAAACCATCCTCGAATGATATTGCCTTTGCTACCACAAGAGCCGAGAACTCGCCAAGTGAATGTCCAGCTGTCATATCTGGGACAAAGTCTCCACATTCAGTCATACACGAAATCACAGAATGAAGAAAAACTGCAGGCTGTGTTACTTTCGTCTGCCTTAAATCCTCATCTGTTCCTTCAAACATGATGTCAGTTATTCTGAATCCAAGTATATCGTTTGCTGCTTCGAACATACTGTGAGCCAACTTGTTTGATTCATACAAATCTTTACCCATGCCAGCAAACTGAGCACCTTGACCAGGAAATACAAAAGCTTTCATATTATTACCTTCTTCTTTATGTTTTCGGCTGCAAATGTACTAATTTTATCGGAACACACAAAATGTATGGACATTTTTTTTCGCCTTTTTTTTCGCCGAAATTAAAAAATATACTTGTTATTTTTTATGTTGCATATGTAAAACACAAAAGCCAACGTTTACATATGCAAACGTTGGCTTTTGTGTTATAATCTAACGTTGTTAAGTTTATAGAATTGAATGTTTTGGCTGATATTTTGGATTGAGCAACTTGATACGGTAATAAATCATCTTCAAGACGCGTAATGCATCAGCATCCTCATTGTTTAGCTCATAGGCCTTCTCCATATAAGGAACTGCCATCATATATTTCTCAAGTCTCTCAGCATTTTTGATTTTCAACGTATTCTGGTCGTTTATTTTCATATTAGCTTCATTGATAAGCTCACCCATTGTGTAATATATTTCACCAATATTATAGTTGGCATTCGAATAATCAGGATTAAGTTCAACAGCTTTGGTAAAATAAGTCAAAGCCTTATCAAATATTTCGTCATTTCTATAAATCGTACCTAACACATTATAAAGCTGAGGTGTAGGATTATTATTAATAGCGATGTTCAAATAGTTGATTGCCTCTTCTTTTTGGTTTTTCTCTGTATAATAAATAATGAGGTTGTTGATAAGGTACTCCGACTGAGGAAAAACTGTTGAACCCTCTTTCAATGTCTTGAGATAATTTTCCGAATCCTTAAGATTGTCGTACGCTCCAGCTATGAATTCATATGCAGCTTGCTCGTTGTAGCCTGTCCCTTTAAGTTTCGAAAATTGTTTGATTACCTCATTGTACATCTCTCCGTTATAAGCAAATCTGCCAGCCCAATATACATATCCATAATATGTGTCGTTTTTTCTAAGCGAGGTGTCGTTTGCAAAAACTTTTGGATCTACCATCATCAAAGGCAAGTCGAGCATACTAACGTGCTTGTCCATCGTGTTGTATGCATTTGTCCAATTCTGGTTGTTCTGCATCTCAACACTATAGTTTACAAGCAATCCATATTTATATATTTTCATCATCGACTCCTGAATCTTCTTGCCATACACAGGTTTCACTTTACCTTTTGCATTTGGCTGAAGGTCAAGGTTATATGCTTTCACATAGTAGTCATATGCCTTCAAAGCATCAAGACCTGCATTAACCCAGTCCTGAGAACTTGCCGAAGCCATTGCTGATTTTTCATAAACATAACCTGCTGTCCATACTGTTTTGGCTTGTTCCCTGGTGCTTTCATCAAGCAAAGCTGCTTCAATTAATGATTTCGCCTCATCATAATTTGGATTTTCTTCTGCCTCAACAAAACTTTTAGCTTTGCTGATATTGGCTTTCTGTGCAAAGCACATTACACTTACCAACGCAACAGAAAACAAAATAATAAATCTTTTCATAACTTATTTGTTTTAGTTTATATTATTGACTATCTATAACCGCAAGAGTTTAATCAATCCTGCTCTGGCGAAGCATCTTCAGCAATTACTTCACCACCCAACTCGGTCTGTTCTGGTTCGGAATCTACCACACAAACCGACGCAATTTCATCATTACGCTTGCCGAGATTTATAAGCTTCACACCTTGCGAAGCCCTTCCTATTACACTTAACTCAGATACTTCGAGCCTCAGGACAATGCCTGACTTGTTTATTATCATCAAGTCATTGCCATCGTTGACATCTTTGATTGATACAAGCCTTCCTGTTTTTTCGGTAATGTTTATCGTCTTGACTCCTTTTCCTCCACGGTTTGTGATTCTATACGTATCAATAACAGAACGCTTACCATATCCGAATTCACTAACAACAAGGATATTGTCTTGAGAATCCACTGGCATTGTTATCATTCCTACCACTTCGTCATCACCACCATCAAGCGTCATTCCTCGAACTCCTGTAGCAGTACGTCCCATTACCCGGACATTCTGTTCGTTAAACCTTATAGCACGACCATTTCTGTTTGCAAGAATTATTTCGTCGTTTCCGCCGGTCAAACGAACTTCCACTACCCTGTCGTCTTCGCGTATCGTTATCGCGTTTATACCATTTTGACGTGGACGAGAATATTCACTGAGACATGTTTTCTTGACGACACCATTCTTTGTACAGAATACTAAATAATGTGATTGGTTGAACTCAGGGTCTTCAAGCTGTTTTACCCATATAAATGCATTGATCTGGTCGTTGGAATCGATGTTGAGTACGTTCTGAATGGCACGACCTTTGCTGGTCTTGTTTCCTTCTGGAATGTCGTAAACCTTCATCCAGTAGCATTTTCCCCGCTGAGTGAAGAACATCATTGTTGCATGCATTGACGCCATATAAATGTGCTCAATGAAATCTTCATCGCGCGAACTACTTCCCTTAGAGCCCATTCCACCTCTATTCTGCGCCTTAAACTCAGCCAATGGCGTACGTTTAATATATCCCATATGCGAAATGGTGATTACCATATCGTCATCTGCATAGAAGTCCTCTGGGTTAAATTCCTCGCTCGAATATATTATTTGTGTACGACGAGCATCGCCATATTTCTCTTTGAGCTCGATGGTCTCATCTTTAATGATCTGCATCCTACGCTCAACATGTGCCAATATATCTTCCAAATCAGCAATGCGTTTCATCAATTCATCATATTCGGCACGGAGTTTATCCTGCTCCATACCTGTCAGCTGACGGAGTCTCATTTCAACTATGTACTGAGCCTGACGCTCATTAAGGTCAAATCTTGCCATCAGTCTCTGCTTAGCCTCGTCTGGAGTTGCTGACGACCTGATTATCTGTATTGCCTCATCCAATGCATCAAGAATCCGGATACATCCTTCAAGCAATTCAGCACGTTCCTTGGCCTTGTTTAACTCAAATGCCGTTCTACGAGTCACCACCTCAAGTCTGTGTTCAACGAACAATTGTATCAAATCCTTGATATTCAATAATTTTGGACGACCTTTTACAAGTGCAATATTGTTCACACTGAACGAAGATTGCAAAGCTGTCATTTTGTATAGTTTGTTAAGAACAACTGATGCATTTGCATCTTTCTTGATATCAACCACAATACGCATCCCATGACGATCCGACTCATCGTTTACATTTGCAATTCCTTCAACTTTCTTGTCTATAGCAAGTTCAGCTATCGAACTAATCAATTCAGCACGATTGACCATATATGGAATCTCGGTGATAATAATCTTGTCATGCGTCTTGTCATTGCTTTCAATTTCAGCTTTAGAACGTATTACTATCCTCCCTCTGCCAGTCTCAAATGCCTCCTTTACACCAGCATAGCCATATATGAAACCGCCTGTTGGAAAATCTGGAGCAAGGATGTGATGCATAATTCCTGCAACATCTATTTCTGGATTATCAACATATGCAACTATTGCATCTGCCACCTCCGCGAGGTTATGTGGAGCCATATTTGTAGCCATACCGACAGCAATACCTTGCGAACCGTTGACAAGAAGATTAGGCAATCGCGTCGGAAGTACTTGAGGTTCTTTTGTCGTCTCGTCAAAATTTGGAGCAAAATCAACTGTGTCCTTTTCTATATCTTTCAACATCTCCTCCGCTATCTTCTGGAGACGAGCTTCGGTATAACGCATAGCAGCAGGTCCGTCTCCATCAATCGAGCCGAAATTACCTTGAGGCTCAACCAGTGGGTATCTTAATGACCAATCCTGTGCCATTCGCACTAAAGTCATGTATATTGACGAATCACCATGAGGGTGATATTTACCCATAACTTCACCTACAATACGAGCAGATTTTTTATAAGGCTTGTCGCTTGTATTGCCCAATTCATTCATTCCGTACAAGACCCTTCTGTGTACAGGCTTGAAACCGTCTCTGACATCAGGCAACGCTCGCGAAACAATGACTGACATTGAATAGTCAATGTAAGCCTGTTTCATCTCATCTTCCACATTTATGTGAATGATGTGTTCATCTCTATCTAACATAATTCTCTTTTTTTATTTCACGGTGTAAAGTTACAACTTATTCACGACATACGAAAATAAAAAGCGGCTTAAATTTTAACTTTAAACCGCTTCTAAGCCACTTTTAACATTTAAGCCGCCAAAAATTAACTATAATACATATAAATTATATGTTAGTTTTTATTGAGGGTTTCGTAAGTTTCATCATTATACATAATGACTATTTGCGAAATCTTTCTTTTACATTGTCCTGAAGTCTGAACAAGTGGTTGCTCTGGCTGCGAAACCATCATAACTGGTTTATATACTACATTGTCATGCTCACTATTTATACCTGACGTTGACTCATCATTGCCTGGTTTGGATACTCTTGTTTCATATGTTGCTGCTTTTTCTTCAACCATTGGAATTTCTTCACCCCCAAAAGGTAACTCCCTATCTTTATGATTGTCAGGATTTGGTGTTTCAACAATAGGTATAGCTGTCTCATTTTCAGAAGTATCATTATCTGCTACATTAGATGATTCGTCCAAAAATGGTTTTCCTTCACCTGTAAACAGCCACTCAAGATTTACATTTTTATATTTCTCTTTAGTGCGAGTTACTACCATCATCGATAAGTCTGTTCTGCCACTCTTTATACTTGAGAGCACAGCTCCACTTATTTCAATACTTTTAGCAAACTCTGTCGGATTCTTTGACAACATCCGTACAAGTTCAAAAAATCTCTCTTTCATTGTAAAAAACATTATTATTTACGACTGCAAAGGTAATATATTATTTTGAATCTGCAAACAAAAACCGCAAAATTATTTTCACAAAATTCAAAAACAATATTTTACATTTGTTGCGAGATGACTATGACTACAAAACAGCAGACAATAACAAACACGATAAGTATATATTCTCATTATCAATACATTAAAAAAATCAATATGTTATATGTTTTATTTATATTTCGTAATATAAGGCATTGATTTTCAATATCAATATGGTAATTTTTGTTTAATAAATATTACCAAGCGTACAAATACGACAAATACAATATATACATATAAAGCTTTACATTATATATTATAGCATAAATCACTAATATATAATATATTAATCATAAATATAACATCAATGTTAAAAACAAATACACGCTATGTACAAACAAGCTCAAAAATGAATGCGAAAGTTGAATAATTGCACATTGCAAATGTAATATACACTACAATGTACCACTAAAAACAAACCGTATTACATATGCAAATAACAAATTGAAACATTTTACATATTACAAATGCAAAGATACAAATAAAAAAAGTCGGATTAAACAAATTAACCCGACTTTAGAAAATATAATGTTTCAATAATTTACAAGCAGCTTGCCTACCCTACTTTTCTATAACAATAAAGAGAAATTTTACTCGTCAGTTTTGGTTTTCTCATCAAGAATAGCTTCATCCACCAAAATACGTCCACAATATTCACAAACTATAATCTTCTTACGCATCTTGATATCCAACTGCCTTTGAGGTGGAATTTTATTGAAGCAACCACCGCAGGCATTACGATCAACAGTAACGACAGCAAGACCATTACGAGCATTCTTGCGTATGCGTTTGAAGGCAGTAAGAAGACGTTCTTCAATCAATGATTCGAGTCCCTTAGCCTCTTTGATGAGTTTCTCTTCCTCAGAACGGGTTTCCTCAATGATTTCATTCAACTCAGCTTTCTTATGTTCGAGGTCATGTTTTCTCTCTTCAAGTTTTGCCTCTGCAGTTTCTTTTTCCTGAGTCTTTAAATTTATTTCATTGGTAGCATTGTGAATCTTCTTTTCAGCCAATTCTATTTCAAGCTTCTGATATTCGATTTCTTTACTGATAGCATCATACTCTCTGTTATTTGCAACATTATGACTAGCCTCCTCCTTCTTAGCAATCATCTCTTGAGCATCATGCATCTTAATTTTATTTGCGGCAATCTCCTGATTGTTGATTTTAATATCATTACTGCATTTAGCAATACGTGTCTGCAAACCAGCAACCTCATCCTCCAAATCTTGAACTTCTAATGGCAATTCGCCACGTGTCACACGAATCTTGTCAATTGCAGTCAGCACTTTTTGCAATCTATACAAAGCGCGTAACTTCTCTTCTACAGATAAATCTTTCGTCTCAACGACATTTTTTTGAGTTGTAGCCATGTTATTTTGTTTTTATTTCAATTCATAGTTTTACATACAACAAACTGTAAACTAACGATTTAATAATAGTTTACCACATTTCGTTCTCTCTCTGAAATCCGAATTGCAAATTTAGGAAAAATTTTTGAAAGTTGTTCTATAAAAATTCTTTTTGTTACGTTCTCACATTCAAAATGTCCAATATCAGCAATAACAATCTCATTTTCAGCCATAAAAAATTTATGATATGAAATATCTGCTGTAATATAAATGTCAGCTTTTGCCTTTATTGCATTCATTATGAAGTCAGACCCTGAACCGCCGCATAGAGCCACTCGACGGATTTTGCGTCCCAATAAGGCAGAATGACGGACACATTTCA
This sequence comes from Paludibacteraceae bacterium, assembly GCA_024399535.1. Taxonomy (GTDB): domain Bacteria; phylum Bacteroidota; class Bacteroidia; order Bacteroidales; family Paludibacteraceae; genus Aphodosoma. The sequence goes on along the minus strand of JAKSNU010000036.1, from coordinate 9,472 downwards.
CATCAAATATTGTTTTCAATTTATCCAAAAAATCTTTCTCGTCCATAGGTTCTTTCATTTCACCTATACAGCCAAGACCAACTTTTTCGTCTGTCTGTTCTGGTTTCAGGACACTCACATTTGCGAGACCTAACCGCTCAGCCATCTTATAATTCACTCCTCCAACACATTTATCGAGGTTAGTATGAGCAGCATAAAGCACAATATCGTGTTTAGCAGCCTTAAGCACTACCCTCTCAATATAATTGCTGCCTGTTATTTTTTTTAATCCGACAAACAACAATGGATGATGCGAAATAATCATATTGCATCCTTTCTCAATAGCTTCATCTACAACATCTTCCGTAATATCCAAAGCGAGGAGAATGCTATTAATTTCCTGTTCAGGACTCCCTACTTGAAGGCCTGTATTATCAAAACTCTCCTGCAATCTGGTCGGTGCGAATTGCTCAATTTTTGCTATAATCTCTGACGCTTTCATAATGTTGAAATATTTTCTGCAAAAGTAGCAAAAAAAATTGGAATATAAGAATATTTTTTTGTAATTTTGCAAATTGTTTTTTTACGACAAAAATAACACATTATATATATGTATAGGACACACACATGTGGCGAGCTACGTATCGCCAATTTGAACGAGCAGGTGACACTGGCTGGATGGGTTCAGCGCACCCGCAAAATGGGAGGAATGACATTCGTTGACCTCCGCGACCGTTATGGAATAACTCAACTTGTATTCAACAACGAAGTGAATGCCGAACTTTGTGAACAGGCAAATCACATTGGACGTGAGTATGTTATACAGATTGTCGGCACTGTTGCTGAGCGCAGTTCGAAGAACTCGAAGATACCGACAGGCGATATCGAGATTATAGTCAGCAATCTGAATATACTGAACACTTCAGCAGTTCCTCCATTCACCATTGAAGATGAATCTGATGGTGGCGACGACATCCGCATGCAATACAGATACCTTGATCTCCGTCGCCAATGTGTGCGCAAAAATCTTGAACTCCGTCACCGAATGGCATTCGAAGTTCGTCGTTATCTTGACTCAAAAGGGTTTCTTGAGGTTGAAACACCAGTCCTTATCAAGTCAACTCCCGAGGGAGCACGCGACTTTGTTGTCCCAAGCCGTATGAATCAAGGACAGTTCTATGCCCTTCCGCAGTCGCCACAGACGTTCAAACAATTGCTTATGGTCAGCGGATTTGATCGTTATTTCCAGATTGTAAAATGTTTCCGTGACGAAGATCTCCGAGCCGACCGCCAGCCTGAGTTCACACAGATAGACTGCGAAATGTCGTTTGTCGAGCAGGAGGATATTCTCGAAATGTTCGAAGGTATGTCGCGACACTTGTTCAAAATCATTAAAGGAATTGATTTGCCAAAACTTCCACGTATGACATGGCATGATGCAATGAAATATTATGGTTCCGACAAACCTGATACTCGTTTCGAAATGCGTTTCGTCGAACTTATGGACATTATGAAAGGTCATGGTTTCTCGGTATTTGATGATTCAAAATATATTGGTGGTATCTGTGCAAAAGGTGCTGCCACATACACACGCAAACAGATTGACCAACTTACTGAATTTGTAAAACGCTCACAGATAGGTGCCAAAGGACTTGTCTATGCACGTGTTGAAGCTGACGGCAATGTAAAATCGTCAGTTGATAAATTCTATGCACAAGATGTTTTGCAGCAACTCAAGGGTGCAATGTCAGCTGAACCCGGCGACCTTATATTAATAATGTGTGGTGACGATGCCAACAAGACACGCAAACAGCTCTGCGAGTTACGTCTTGAGATGGGCAACCAGCTTGGACTCCGTCCAAAGGATAAATACTCATGTTTGTGGGTCGTTGACTTCCCTCTCTTTGAGTGGAACGAGGAGGATCAGAGATTCTACGCTATGCATCATCCATTCACATCTCCAAAACCAGAAGACATTCCGTTGCTTGATACCGATCCGGGAGCTGTACGTGCCAACGCATACGATATGGTTATCAATGGTGTTGAAGTAGGCGGTGGTTCTATACGTATCCACGAGAGCAACTTGCAGCACAAAATGTTTGAGTTGCTCGGTTTCACACCTGAGAAAGCTGAAGAGCAATTCGGATTCCTTATGAACGCATTCAAGTTCGGTGCACCTCCTCATGGTGGATTGGCATATGGACTCGATCGTTTCGTTTCGCTTTTTGCGGAACTCGACTCTATCCGAGACTGCATTGCCTTCCCTAAAAATAATGCTGGACGAGATGTAATGATTGATGCACCTGCGTCGCTCGACCAGTCTCAACTCGACGAACTTGCTCTCATTGTTAAACAACATATTAACAACTGATTATTATGGGAAAAGTCAGAGTACGATTTGCTCCATCACCTACAGGAGCATTACATATAGGTGGTGTTCGCACCTGTCTCTATAACTACCTCTTTGCCAAGCAAAATGGTGGCGAACTAATCTTCCGCATCGAAGATACTGATTCTACCCGTTTCGTCCCTGGCGCTGAGCAATATATCATTGAATCGCTTGAATGGCTCGGCATCAAATTCGACGAAGGAGTATCTTATGGAGGCGATCATGGTCCGTATCGTCAGTCCGAACGTCGCGACATCTATCGGAAATATGTTGACCAACTCCTTGAGTCTGGTCATGCCTACATAGCCTTTGACACTGCTGCCGAACTCGAAGCTAAACGCAACGAAATCAAGAATTTCCAGTACGATGCCACAACACGTATGCAAATGCGCAATTCGCTTACAATGTCAGCTGCCGAAGTCAAGAATCTTATCGACAATGGCGAAAAATATGTAGTCAGGGTACTTATCGAACCGAACGAAGAGATAATTGTTCACGACCTCATTCGTGGCGATGTACATGTCAACAGTTCGATACTCGACGACAAAGTTTTGTATAAATCTGCCGACAATCTGCCGACCTACCATCTTGCCAACATAGTCGATGACCATCTGATGGAGGTCACATATGTCATTCGTGGCGAAGAGTGGTTGCCGTCTGCCCCACTGCATGTCCTGCTCTACCGCTATTTTGGTTGGGAAGAAAGTATGCCGCAATTTGCACACCTCGCCCTGCTCCTCAAGCCAGATGGCAATGGAAAGCTCTCTAAACGTGATGGCGACCGCCTCGGTTTCCCTGTGTTCCCATTGGAATGGCATGACCCTAAGACAGGCGATATCTCAAGTGGTTATCGTGAAAGCGGCTATCTGCCAGAAGCAGTCATCAACTTCCTTGCCCTCTTAGGTTGGAATCCTGGCAACGACCAGGAGCTTATGACTATGGACGATCTCGTTCGTCTTTTCTCGCTTGAGCGTTGTTCGAAAGCTGGAGCAAAATTTGATTTCGAGAAAGGCAAATGGTTCAACAAAGAATACCTCCAATTGGCTGACAATCACCGCATAGCCCTCATGATGATGAAGGATATTGAAGCCGCTGGGATACATGCCGACATCTCAATGGTAGAAGATGTAGTGAAATATATGAAAAGTCGTGTCAGTCTCATTAAGGAGCTTTGGCCTCTCTGTTCTTTCTTCTGGATTGCACCTACCGGTTTTGATGAGAAAGCAGTTGCCAAACGTTGGAAACCCGAGACTCATAGTATGATGTGCGAACTTCGTGAGAAAGCAGCAGCTTGGGAAGATTATTCTGACATCGAAGGCTTCGAATCATACATGAAGGCATGGTGCGAAGAGAAAGGTTACGGACTTGGCAATGTCATGAATCCATTTAGGCTCATGCTCGTTGGCGAATTGAAGGGACCTGCAATGTTCGAACTCACATCCATTCTCGGCAAAGAGGAGACACTCCGTAGAATAGATTATGCACTGAGCAAACTCAACTAAATGATAAATTGGTGGCACCAATTGTAATAAACAATACAATTGGTGCTTTTTTTCAATATTATGGACTATATAAAAATTACGTTTCGGATTGATTCTGACGAGGAATACACCAACGACCTCCTAATGGCAGACCTCGCCGACATTGGCTTTGATAGTTTCGAGGAGACGTCAACCGGGTTCAATGCATACATACCAGCTGACCTATACGATAATGAGACTTTCATCATACTTGTCGGCAATTTCATAACTGAGTATGGTTGCAAGATTCAGTTTAGTGAAGAGCACATGGCTGACCAAAACTGGAATGCTGTTTGGGAGCAAAATGGATTCGAACCTATTTTTATTGACAATCTTGTCGCCATCTATCCTTCCTCTGCCAAATCAAATATACAATCTGCAAGCTTCAGATACAACATTGAGCTCAACCCCGTTCAAGCATTCGGCAGTGGTTATCACGACACAACTCAGATGATGATGCGGTACATACTTGCTGCAAATCTCAATAGAAAGACCATACTTGATATGGGTTGTGGAACAGCGGTATTAGCTATTTTAGCACGAATGCATGGTGCGCAACATGCCGACGCAATAGATATTGACCATTGGTCAACTGAAAATGCCGTTAAGAATATTGAATTAAATTATCTTACTGATATTCAAGTTGTTCTTGGTGATGCTAATTCAATCATCAAACTGCGAAGAAAATATGATTGCATCTTCGCAAACATAAATCGCAATATTCTGCTCAACGATATTGAAAAATATGCCGCAGCACTAAAACCTGATGGTGAATTATATATGAGTGGTTTTTACACTGAGGACATTCCTATGCTTGAGAAAGCAGCCGAACATCACGGAATGCGGTTAACTGACACCAAGACGAGTAACGGCTGGGCAGCAATCAAGTTTGTCATGGACAATGACAAACGCATTCAGTCTTGAAGATTTTTTGAACTTCTTATTCGATAATTGTTTTCAGTTCCGGACAATTGCAGATTGTTTTCGTGAACTGATGTTTTCCGTTATAGTAGATGTCGGCAGTGAAAATCTGACCATCTGTTCTTCGTATTGTATAACGTTCCAAATATTGAAACGACTTGACATCGACAACTGTGAAATCCGAGTCCATCAGTTTTTTCTCCACTTCAGCACGTTTTGCAATGAGAAAATCTGCAAAAGGTTCTATTTCAACATTTGGTTGTTTCATAACCGACAACCCGTCCATCGCAACATTCACCAGTTTATCCACAGCTATATTCCATATATTGTCGGCATGACCTTTCACCCAGAAATATTGCCAATTTGCACCATAAAGTCGTTGAAGTGAGACAATTATACCTATCAGTTCAACGTGTTTCATCTCTAACCAGCGGTCTGTTCTGATATATTCAGGATACCATTTCAGAACGCTATTCAGTGCATACGAACTGTCCGAATGGAACACTACCCTACTATTAGGCACATTGTTCACAGCCCATTGTGCAGCCTTAAGCAATGCCATGAGTTCCATACGGTTATTGGTTGTAGATATTTCGGCACGACTCTCATGGTACAATTCTTCGCCATTACGGACAACTATGAAACCCCAAGCGCCTGGTCCAGGATTATTCCTGCAGCCGCCATCAGTATAGATTTCAATTATTTCTCCATCCATCAAGGTCATCATTGCTCTTTTTTCCATGCTTTCAGTGCCCTTGCCAACTGGTCCGGACACGAAGTTCCTTTCGAACCACATAGGATACCATCCAGACGAACAATGACCTCATCAACGTCCATCCCGCGTACGAGAGAAGCGACGCCTTGAGTGTTTCCCATACAGCCACCAATGAACTCAACAGACTGTATCACGTTGTTTTCAATCTCAAATTCAATCATTTGGGAACAAGTCCCCGAAGTTTGGTAACGATATTTCATAGCTTTTCTATTTGTGGTGCAAAGTTACAAAAATATTTCGAATTCTAATTGATTTATCGCCATTTTATTGTGTCGTATATGCTATCTTTAAATAACAAAAATGTGGTTATTTGACGAATCTTTAGATAATTCATTGATAACAATAATATTACAAAACGTCATTTGACGAATTTTTGATGTTGTTTTCCTTTGTTGAATGACAAAAAATTATTAACTTTGCGACCGAAAAATCCAATACGAAGTAGTCATGAAGAAAACAATTCTAATTTCGTTTCTCATTGTTGTCGGAATCATTGAGCTGAATGCAGGTCTGTTTGTCCACACCCGCGATGAGTTCGAGGATGAGTTTCCCGACCACTACCCTGGCAGGATATGCCTGAAGGATGGCACGATAAAGGAGTTTCCCGCCATTCGCATCTGGTACACATTAGATGACGAGATTTGGGCATGGACAAACGTTGAGGAATTCAACAAGGTCACGATTGACGTTGATGATGTTGAATGGGTCGAGGTATGGAATGCCAAGGCTCCAGACAAAAGATACCGCTGTTTCAAATACCGTCATGGACTTTACACCGGCACTTACATCATTGTCAAGGACGTCAATGATTTCCGAATAATGAGTTTCTACTCTTATTTCAACATCGAAGACAACGGGAACATCAGGTTCCACATCTATACAGTACGCAGTTATAATGGTCAATACTGGACAACTGACGTCAAAGGGATACCTAATGTGTATGTAGTCAACAACCTGAAGGATAAGATTTCATGGGGATATGGAGTGATGCTTGAGGATGGAACTGTAGGTTTGCCGAAGGACATAAGGTCAAGCGTGAAATCAGTTCTCAAAGGCGACAAGCCTCTTCAGAAGAAAGTTGCAGTCATCAACGAGGATTGGACTATGGAACTCCTCATCGACATTCTCAGCCAGTATAACCCATCTAAATAACAGTACAACTACCATGACCCATCTGTCTTGCAACTGCCTTATAACCACCGTTACCCTCAGTTCCGCTGAGGGTATAAATAAAAAACAACAATGAAAAAGCCAATAACAGCAATCGCCTTATCAGTACTCCTGTCGTTCAACGTCTCGGCACAGAATGCACTCAGGCAGAGCGTTGGAGTCATCCGCCCGCATAACAACAAGAACACCGAAACCTTTTTCCGCAACTATGCCTCGGTGCTGCAGCGTCAGGGTTATCATAATGCAGCCCAGTATGTTGGTTCGATTGGCGGTAGCAGTTTCGGTTCATGCTTTGTGGTTCAAGCGAACGACGGACGCTACTATGCCATCACCAACCGCCATGCCGTTGAATTTGCCGATTCAGCCATGATTCAATTCATAAACGGTCGCGACACCATCACATACGATGGCCTTCAGATAGCCAAAGTGAGTGAGGATTTGGATCTTGCTGCGATAGTCCTACCAGAGGGAGTCACCTTCACACCACTTTCGGTATATAATGGTCATATCAACGATGGAGCAGAGGTTTTCACTGCAGGGTTTCCTTCTGTATCTGGCAAACCCTCATGGCAGTTCGGCAAAGGTATCGTCAGCAACAGTCAGTTCTACAACGACCTGCTTACCAACGATTCAAACCGCTGGGTGATACAGCATACAGCACAGATTGATGCCGGCAGTTCTGGTGGTCCGCTCCTTTTACCAGAAGGGCCGGAATACCTTGTGGCAGGTGTCAACACATGGAAGGTCTCCAACCGTGATGAGATGAACCTCTCAATCAGCAATCACGACCTCCGGCAGTTCATTTCAACCCTCGGCACACCTTACAGAGAGAATGCCGAAGAAATCGTTGCACTTTACAAGCATATCGAAACAGATATTCAAAATGGTTACCGTAACATTCTCCCACACCTCTCCTATACCTATATGTTCTACATGACTTCAACCAAGATAGACCGCTCGTTCAACGACATGCCGAAAGTCTTGCGTGAGGACATTGATAACCTGATGAAAATCGGTCATTTCACCGAGGCTTTGCGACTTCTCTCTGCTTATAATGCCGCTAAGCAGATTGCCGATAATCCTTTTGAATTTGAGTCGATGACCCCTTCGGGCGATGAAATCATTCTGCATGGAGCCGACAAGATGGAAGTTGTCTTTGTATGGGAAAAAGGTGCATGGCGCATCACCAAGGTGGGACACAATTCGTCACGCAAAAAAGCATCGTCAAACGTCACAGACGCTTACGGGATTGGCATCACCGACCAGCTGCGAGGCACAATGCTCCAATTTGGTGTATCGTTCCCGATAGCAGGAAACATTGCCCCAGAATCGAGAATGGGCATACACATCACGTCAGGGTGGTCGAAACGATTCACGACATACGAATTGATGCTGGAGTACAACAATATATTCACTGACAACTATATAGGACTCGGTTTCCGTTTTGGCGGACAGTTGCCGATAAAGCTCTCGCCACACGTCATCATCTCTCCGAATATCAAGGCTGAATTAGGGTCGGACATGCCTATTGGCAATGTGAATTTCAACTACTCATTCATCTTTTTCGGCGGCATTGGTGGCGTTGATGCCATCTTTAGGCTTGGCAACTTGAGCAGCTACATGATAATCGGTGCGGCATACGAACACAGAGGGCTCCTGCCAGTATTCGGGAAACGCGACCGCAAAATTGACAACATAGGTTACATCAGTGCCCATATAGGCTTTATATTCTAAGGTAATGTATATTCGCACAAAATATTACATCTTTTTGGCAATACTCCTGTCATTGACGGGATGCAAAATTTACAAACCAGTTGCAACCGAAGTGACATTTAATAAGGCATTTGCCCACGACGGTTCGCCCTACGAGCAGATGATGGATCAGTTCGCCTCTGCTGCCACAAACTATCTGAAACTCTCGCAAGAGAAAATGGCTGAAGGCGACTCTATTGCAGAACTCATCGAAGATACAACCATAACGTCGTCTGGCGATGCCGACTCTCTGCTGAACGTATCGTACAGCAACATGCTCGAAGGCGACAAGATTGAGCGTTACCAGAAATCCATCGAGTATGCCAACGAGGCACTTATCGTTGCCAAGCAGACAGGCGAGCGAGCTGTCGAGAAAAAAATTTACCGCCAGCTCTCCAATGTCTATCAACGACTTGACAACCAAGAATATGCCAACTACTACAAACGCAAGTCCGACGAAATAACCGACACAGTTGCATCATCAATTAATACGGCACCTGATGAAATTGCACACACTAAATTCCGGCAATATTGGTGGATAATTGCCATTGCCGCATCAGCACTCATTGCCCTGCTGTTTGTAATATTGTTACGACATCGGAACGAAAAGCAGGACGAAGATGTCGCCAAAACGCACGACAACGATATGCAACAGCCTGAACCAGACGACATTCCAGTGCTGATTAATAGCAAAGCCAACAACAATGCAGAACTCAAACCAGGATGGGTCGTCTATCTGAAATCCTATGGCAACTACACTACAATATATTATCTCGACAACCGGAATCACTTAATTTCCACCGAGATATGTCAGTCGATGAGCTCAATCCTCGCCACCCTGTCCTCCCGCGAACGGTTCTTCCGTTGCCACCGCTCGTATGCCGTCAACATGCGTTACGTCACCTCGTGGAACGACTTCAACGTCCTGATGACCTGCGCCCAGCCGATACCTCTCTCCAAGAGCTA
>JAKSNU010000035.1 GCA_024399535.1 Paludibacteraceae bacterium | reverse complement strand
CCCTTCGGGTGCTCCGAGTAATTGTGGGTCAATTGCCAAATCAATATCTTCAGAGAATCTATCTATCAAATGCCAAGCTTTGCTCAAAGATGTGCCGCCTTTGAAAATCAGATGCTCGCTTATTGGCAATGTGAACAGGGCATGAAGCACCAGTGTAACCCAAAAATCTTTCTCCACACTTTTCGGAGCAAGATTCACCTTTGAGGCAACCTGCTGAAACAATTGTTTGCGGACGTTCTCGTCAGCTCTCAAAAAATCATTCATAACACTCCCTTATAATTTCTCTTATCCAATCTGGCATAAGATGATAATCACGTTCAATATCTTCTTGTTTTTCGTTTGTCAGAAGCGTTTTGATACGATTTACGTGAAATTCAGTCACGCCTTCAGGACCATAATCCTTCAATGCAAAAGTTATCAGCATCGCCAACCTGTTGGTGAATGCCAGGTTTTTCGGAGCAGTATGCTTAAACTTTATTTCACTGCCATTAGTCAGTTTAACAATTCTGGCAGTTCCGTCTGTCAGATAAAGATAATTCATTACAACCTGCTGACTCATTCCGAGCAGATTTTGTGCATGAAGCGCCGTTGGAGCTATTCTGGTTCTGTCTCTTTTTGCAATGGCAGAAGCAATTTCATCCACAGAAGGAGGTACCAAGCCCAATCCATAAACTTTTTCAATCCTTGGATAGCAAAATATTCCTCTCGCCACACGAATTATCTCCCCACGCTTGATTAAAAGTTCCATTGCTTTGTGCAATCTTTCAGCACTTGCCAAACGTGCAAAACGGTCAGCAAAAAACACCGTACCCCTTCCGCATTTCTTAATCGATGCTAATATCTTGTTTTCAACACTTTCCATATAAAATCGACTAAAATATTTTCACGAATTCACACTGTTTTCGTGAATTATTTTTCCGACTGCAAAGGTACGACAATTTTTTGAACTGGACAAATGTTTTATTGATTTTTTGCCAAGTCATTGGTTGCCGCCCCTGCAGGCATGGTGTTTCAAAATTTTCATCACGCCACCTGTCTGGAAGACAATCTTTCTACAAATCCGTCAAAAGAAAAGCCATATACATCGGCAGAGTCAGCACACTCTCATTGCGTCCAATATTATAGTCCCCTAATTTCAATGCACCGATAACATGGTATTTATCTCTGTTGCCAAGAACTGTGCGAAGTGATTGGGCTTTACCTGTAGTCGCTTTGCACTCGACAGGCGTACACTCACCTTTGTATCGAATCACGAAATCAAGCTCCAACCCACTGTCTTTGCGAAAATAATAGAGTTTCCGCCCCATCTTGCTGAACACACCTGCAATGAAATTCTCGAAAACGGCTCCTTTGTAACTCAACATATTACCCTTCAGAATATCAGCCTGAGTGCCTGGTTCCAACATTGACATAAACAATCCAGAGTCCTCCATATACACCTTGAACTCGGAATCATTGGCATTGCCATCCAGAGGCAATTCTGTGATATTCAAGTTATAGCAACGGTTTATGATTCCAGCATCTTCAATCCATTGCAACGAACCTGCGAACTGGCTGCTACGACCTCCTTTCCTGACAACCGAGTACTGGAATTTCTTGTTCTCGCGAGCCAACTGTTTAGGGATAGAGTCGAAGCATTGGCAAATATACGACTGATGTTCGGCAGGCGCATACTTTATCATATCAGCCCTATATTCCTCCACTATTCCACTTTGCACAGCCACTGTCTGGTTTACATCGTGAGTTTCGATAAAGCACTTCACAGCCTCAGGCATACCTCCGACAACAATATATTCAAGGAGCAGCCGACGCATTGTGACATGCAATGCCTCAGGTATCGCTTCTTCTGATGAAAGATGTTGTTTCAGCATTTCGAGAACTTTTTCATTTATTCCATTTGCCCATAGCCACTCCTCGAAATCCATAGGGTACATCTTAATGAATTCCTCACTGCCCACAGGGATAGACGCATTCTGGTCAGAAGGACGATATCCCCTTACTCCCAACAAAGACCCTGTGCAAATAACATCATACCTACCGTCTTCCTTGAAAAATTTCAAGGCACCTCTTGCCCTTGGACACTCCTGAATCTCGTCAAATATCAGACAGGTTTTGTATGGTACGAAGCGTGCGTTGGGAATTGCAGCAGACAGGATTGCAGTCAGATAATCCACCGAAAGCTGCCCATTGAACAACGAAATCATCTCATCACGCTCATGAAAATCGATATAGACGACATTTTCGTAGTTGCTTTCCGCAAATAATCTTACGGAAGTTGACTTACCGCACTGTCTGACACCCTTAACAACCAACGGTTTGTGATTGGGTCTTTGCTTCCATGACAGAAGCTCATCTTCTATTTTCCTTCTATACATAACTCGCTATAATAACGACAGATAACACTTTTTCAAACCAATAATATGCAATTCGATACACTTTTTCAAACCAATAATACACTATTCGATACACTTTTTCAAACCAATCGCGCTGCAAAGGTAGTGATAATTCTTGAACTGGACAAATGTTTTATTGATTTTTTGCCAAGTCATGGCACACGTATTCTGCGTGAGAAAAAAAGTGAAGAAAAAAAATCGGCAAATGCTTTCGCAGGTCAAAAAAAAATAGTACCTTTGCAGGTCGGAATTAATATATACGAAAATTTTTTATCGCTATGGGTAAAGTACTGATTATAGGAGCTGGAGGTGTGGGCACAGTGACTGTCCACAAGATTGCTCAAAACCGCGATGTGTTCACTGAAATAATGCTCGCAAGCCGCACAAAGAAAAAATGCGATGCTATCGCTGAGCAAGTTAAGCAAAAATATGGCGTTGAAATCAAGACTGCACAGGTCGATGCTGACAACGTGGAAGAGCTCGTCCGGCTGATGAAATCGTTCGGTCCAAAGTTGGTCGTAAACGTCGCTCTCCCTTATCAAGACCTCACAATCATGGAGGCTTGTCTGCAATCTGGCTGCAACTACCTCGACACTGCCAACTACGAGCCTAAGGACGAAGCGCATTTCGAATACTCCTGGCAATGGGCTTACCACGACAGATTCCGTGAAGCTGGCCTCTGCGCAATTCTCGGTTGCGGCTTTGACCCTGGTTGCTGCAGCGTATATACAGCATATGCCGCAAAACACCACTTCGACGAGATTCATACGCTCGACATTGTTGACTGCAACGCAGGCGACCACCACAAGGCTTTCGCTACAAACTTCAACCCTGAAATCAACATCCGCGAAATCACTCAGAAAGGTCGCTACTACCTCGACGGCAAATGGGTGCAGACTGGTGCCCTCGAAATACACAAAACTCTGAATTACCCAGAGATAGGTCCTCGCGAGTCGTACTTGATGTACCACGAGGAACTCGAATCGCTCGTCAAAAACTACCCTACTATCCGCCGCGCACGCTTCTGGATGACTTTCGGACAGGAGTATCTGACTCATCTTCGTGTGATTCAAGATATTGGCATGGCTCGCATTGACGAGATAGACTACAACGGCGTGAAAATCGTCCCTCTGCAGTTCCTCAAAGCAGTGTTGCCTCAGCCTGAGACTCTCGGCGAGAACTACACAGGATACACCTCGATAGGTTGCCGCATACACGGTATCAAGGACGGCAAAGAACGCACATATTATATTTATAACAACTGCTCGCACCACGATGCGTACCTCGAAACAGGCACTCAGGGCGTAAGCTACACAACAGGTGTTCCTGCGATGACTGGTGCTTATATGTTCATGACCGGCAAATGGACTGGCAAGGGAGTGTTCAACGTTGAGCAATTCGACCCAGATCCATTCCTCGAAAAAGTGGCTGCAAGCGGTCTGCCTTGGCACGAAATCATCGATGGCGATATTGAAATGGAGAAATTATGAAAGCGAAAATCGACAATCTCATTGAAATAATTAAAGGTCTGAATGCCAACTCGGCTGAAGAATTGGAGGCAATACGTCTCAAATACCTCAGCAAAAAGGGTGAAATTCAAGACTTGATGAACGAATTTCGCTCGGTGCCTAACGAACAGAAACGCGAAATCGGTCAACGGCTCAATATGCTCCGCGACCTCGCTCAGGCACGTATGACCGAACTTAAGGAGAAGATTGAAACCCTCAAGCAGGAAGGTGATCGTCTTGACCTCACTCGTACGGCAGAACCTATAACACTCGGCACTCGTCACCCTCTCTCGCTCGTACGCCAAGAGATAATCGACATCTTCTCGCGCATAGGATTCACCGTCGCTGAAGGTCCTGAAATCGAAGACGACTGGCATGTGTTCGGAGCACTGAACTTCCCTCCAGAACACCCTGCCCGCGATATGCAGGACACATTTTTCATCGAGAAAAACCCTGACATACTGCTTCGTACGCACACATCGAGCGTGCAGACCCGCGTCATGATGACACAGAAACCGCCTATCCGGGTGCTCTGCCCAGGACGCGTATATCGCAACGAGGCAATCTCGGCTCGTGCACATTGTTTCTTCCATCAAGTCGAAGGTCTTTATATCGACAAGAACGTATCGTTCGCTGACCTGAAACAGGCACTGCTCTATTTCGCACGCGAAATGTTCGGCGAGGAGACAAAGATAAGGCTGAGACCATCGTATTTCCCTTTCACCGAACCTTCGGCTGAAATGGACATCTCGTGCAACATCTGCGGCGGCAAAGGTTGCGCATTCTGCAAACACACAGGATGGGTCGAAATATTAGGTTGCGGAATGGTGGACCCTAACGTGCTCGAAGCCTGCGGCATAGACTCGAAAATATATTCAGGATATGCTTTCGGAATGGGCGTTGAACGTATTACCAACCTCAAATATCAGGTCAAGGACCTCCGTCTCTTCTCAGAAAACGATATTCGTTTCCTCGAAGAGTTTAAATAACAAAAAAAGAAAATCTATAAATAAATAAATTATGAAAATTGCAATTCGTATTGTGCTTGTAGTTGCCATCGCTGCAATGGCTTATTTATGCACAATGAGTATCATGACTCCTATCAAGTTTGACCAGGAGAGAGCAAAACGCGAAAAAGCTATTATCCAAAACCTCATCAACATCCGTACTGCACAAATCGAGTACAAGAAACTCAATGGTGTATATTGTGCTGATGCTGACGAACTGGTAAAATTCATCGAGGAAGGCAAAGTGCCTATGGTGCTGAAAGAGGGTACACTCACCGATGAACAATTGAAAAACGGTCTGACAGAACAGAAAGCACTCGCCATCGTCAAAAAAGGTAATGCAAAGGAGATTGCCGAAAATGGTCTTGAGGGTTTCCGCCGTGATACAGCATACGTGACTGTATATGAAAGTCTTTTCGCAAGCCAGTACACAATCGAGCAAATTAGAAATATTGTGTATGTGCCATACTCCGACAAACAGGGCGAAAAGGTGAAATTCAGCTTCGACACAGCAAGCTATACCAACATCAACACACAGATGGTCACTCCTCTGGTTCAAGTGGGTGTAGAATACGACACATATCTCGGCGACCTCAATCGTCAGCAGCTTGTCAACCTCAAGGATTTCCAGAGCAAGCTTCAAGAGCAGAAGGAAGACAAATTCCTCGGCTTGCGCTTCGGTTCTGTAATTGAATCGAACAACAACGCTGGCAACTGGGAATAATCGAATCATGACATATAATCGCTGGACGGGTTTCGACCCGCCCGGCAATTGTTGTTTTATGGCACAAGGAAGATTTGTCATAGTACCAGACGAGTTGACACAGACTGAACATCTGGTTGACCTGCTCCCTGCACCGCTCCATCTGCGTCGTCATATTCATACTGTCAAGCATAACATTATCAATGGATTATCCATTGTATTCCAGACATATGACAACGACGATTCGCCTCACGAAATGGAGCATCTGTTGTCAGATTCACTGTCAACTGTAGGAATATCGCTACATGCAGAAATCATAGACGACAGATTGAACATCGTTGTGTCGGACAACGACACCCTAAGGTTCGCCAACTCTGTACCACTAAAAAATAATGGTGATGATAACAAAACAGACGTGCTGTATCATCTCTTGGCAGTAATCCAACACTTGGACCTTGACACAGCGAAAGTGCCAGTGACATTCCGTAACACTATAGATTCCGACTTGCGATATATTCTATCAAAATACCTATGTCTTAAGTAATTTTTTGAAACAATGCGCATTGTAAGCGGTAAATTCCGCGGTCACCATTTCGACCCGCCAACCAACATATCAGCCCGTCCTACCACCGATTTTGCAAAAGAATCGCTCTTCAACCTCATAGGCAACATTATGGACATTGATGATATTACAGCTCTTGACCTATTCGCAGGCACAGGTTCTATCAGCTATGAACTGATATCACGTGGTGCTGCATACGTCACATCTGTCGAAATGGCTCAGACACAGTTAGCATTCATACACAAGGTATGCAATATGCTGAAAATAGACAATATGCGCGTTGTGAAACAGGAGGTATTCCGCTTCCTCAACTCAACGACAGCCTCATACGACCTCGTCTTCGCTGACCCTCCATACCAACTGCCAAATATAGACGAAATACCAGATGCCGTACTGAACAACAAACATCTGAAAGAAAACGGAATACTCATAGTCGAACATGGTGCACACACTTCGTTCGAGACTCATCCTGCATTCTTCCAGCATAGGAACTACGGCAACGTGCATTTCTCGTTTTTCCGATTAAACTACAACCAACCGAAATGAACGACCTCAAGCAACAGACCACACAGTCCATTATCTGGAATTTCATGGACAAAGTTGGCTATCAGGTGATTGCACTGCTGGTAGGCATCTTCACCGTGCGTCTGCTGACACCTGAGGATTTCGGATATATAGGTGCTCTCGCAGTATTCACAGCCCTAAGCACTGTGTTTGTAGAGAGCGGATTTACAGCTGCCCTCGTCCGCCGCAAGAACAATACAGACAAAGAATATACAGCTGCTTTCATCTTCAATGTCATACTCAGCATTGTACTATATATAATTCTCTTCGTCTCAGCACAGGCAATAGCCGATTATTATAAGATGCCACCGCTGACCGACCTTGCCAAAGTCATCTTTCTTGCACTGATACTGAATTCACTGACCATCGTACAGAACATAATCCTCACCAAAAAACTCGAATTCCGTAAACTGACAATAGCCAATCTCAGCGGCATGTGCGCCTCGGCTGTAATAACACTATGGATGGCTGCAACAGGCTGGGGATATTGGGCAATCGCTGCACAGCAGATATCGCAAGTGGTAGTCAAAGCGATACTGCTCTGGATATTCAGCCCTTGGCGTCCCGTACGAATACAATGGTCTGATTTTAAGATAATACGCGAAATATTTTCGTTCAGCTTTCTGCTAATAATATCCTCAACCATCTCGTCAATAATGCGCTATATATACAATGTCTTCATAGGACCTCGATATACGACAGACGACCTCGGATATTATTCGCAGGCAAACAAATTCCACCAGATACCATACAACGTCATCTCAAGTTCGATTGTAGGTGTCGCCTACCCCGTACTCACATCGCTCAATGGTTCAGACGAACGCCAGCGTCTCTATATGCACAAAATCATGCGAATGATTGCATTCACGATATTCCCAGTGATGATTGGATTCATCGCTATCTCCGAAAACTTTGTCCATGTAGTGCTGACCGACAAATGGTTGCCTATACTCCCCTACTTTCGGATAATGATTATTGGCGGTATGTTCATACCATTCATCAACTACTACGTAAACCTATTCAACGTTTTCGGAAAACCGAACTTATACTTCATTACCGAATTTTCGCGCAACGCACTTATCTTCATACTTCTCCTTGTACTCAACGACACCATTATGCACATACTGTACGGATACATAATAGCGTGTGTATCTGCACTTTTACTAACAATAATATTAGGCAAGATTTATATAAAATATAATATTATCGACTTTATACTGCAAATTCTGCCATCGTTCGCAATGGCTATAGTCATGGGCGTTGTGGTATGGTATATTCCCGAATGGCTTGAACTTCAATATTGGCTTGAACTTATTATTCAGATTGCCGCCGGTGCTGTAATTTATCTCGGCATTGCCAGCATCTTCAAAATAGAACTGATAAACGACCTGATAAAACTTATTAAAAAATGATACATACCACGCCTATACAACTTAGATTCAACGATGCAGATGCCCTCGGACATGTGAACAACTCGGTATATTTCAACTATTTCGATTTGGGCAAGACTGATTATTTCAGAGCATTGCATGGACATAACTATTACTCTGACCCTATAGACATAATAGTCGCTCATGTCGAAGTGGATTTCCTTGCACCAGTGTTCTTGACCGACAATATTGCCGTACAGACAGAAATAGTCAAGATAGGCAACAAGAGCATGACGCTCCAACAGCAAGTTGTAGATACAGAAAACGGAAGTGTCAAATGCACAAGCAAGACAATAATGGTAGGGTTCGACTTCGAAAAGAAAACAACAATTGCCATCTCTGACAAATGGCGTATAGCACTTGATAATTATAATTCCAAACAAATATGAAATCAGTATTAGACAAAACAAACTACATCATCATTGCCATCTCGTTGGTGGTGATTATCATTGGGTTCTGCCTCATGGGCGGTAGTTCAACCGACATTGAATACAATCCAGACGTATTCAGTTTCCGCCGTATAACTGTTGCGCCAATTGTTTGCGCAATAGGATTCGTCGGAATGATTTTTGGTATTATGTTTAAGAAAAAAAGTGACAAATGAATTGGCTTGAAGCATTGATTTTAGGTCTCGTACAAGGGCTGACCGAGTTCCTCCCTGTCAGCAGTAGCGGACATCTCACTATAGGTCAAGAGCTGCTCGGGTTAGAAACTTCAGCAGCCGACAACCTTCTTTTCGACGTAGCAGTACATGCAGCAACAGTGCTTAGCACAATATGCGTGCTTTGGGCAGAAATAGCTGAGCTATTCAAAGGCACTTTCTGCACCACCAAATGGAACGCCGAAAAAGAGTATGTAGCAAAAATATTTATCTCGATGATACCAGTGTTCATCGTGGGAATGTTCTTCAAGGACAAGGTTGAGGCGATATTTGGTTCAGGATTGTTGATTGTCGGTATCTGCTTAATCATCACAGCATTGCTACTCGCATTTGCATATTTCGCAAAACCACGACAGAAAGAGGAAATCACCTGGTTAGACTCGTTCGTAATTGGTCTCGGACAAGCCATTGCAGTGTTGCCAGGACTATCACGCTCGGGCACTACCATCGCTACAGGTCTGCTGCTCGGCGACCGCAAAGAGAAAGTAGCCCAATTCTCGTTTCTCATGGTATTAATACCTATTCTCGGCGAAGCTTTTCTAAGCACCATTGATATCATAAAACAACCAGAAGTAGCTGCAAACATTGGCATTCTGCCTCTCATCGTGGGATTTGTCGCTGCATTTGCTGCCGGAGCATTTGCCTGCCGCTTTATGATAGAATTAGTGAAGAAAGGAAAACTCATCTGGTTTTCAATCTACTGCGTTGCCATAGGTATCGCTTCAATAATATATTCGCTTGTATAAATGGACTTTATTGCAGGAGAAATACTTTATTTTGACAAACCATACGAATGGTCGTCGTTTGATGTTGTGAATCGTGTACGTGGTGCGATATGTCATCATCTCGGGCAGAAGAAACTGAAAGTAGGCCATGCAGGCACACTCGACCCTCTTGCCACTGGTGTCATGATAATATGCACAGGCAAAGCTACAAAACGAATAGAGGAGTTGCAATATGGCGTTAAGGAATATGTTGCGACATTGCAACTGGGAGCTACCACCCCATCATTCGACATGGAACACCCTGTTGACAAGGAATATCCTACAAACCATATCACTCGCGAACTGGTTGTTTCGACTCTCGAACGATTCAAAGGCGAAATTTGGCAGGTTCCTCCTATATACTCTGCCGTAAAGATTGACGGCAAACGGGCATTCGCATATGCCCGGAAAGGTCAGGATGTAGAAATAAAACCAAAACTGCTCGTTATAGACGAGATAGAGCTCACCGATTTCAATCCTGAAACAATGCAGATGACCATACGCGTAGTTTGCAGCAAAGGCACCTACATACGCGCCCTCGCACGCGACATAGGCGAAGCAATGAATTCCGGTGCATATCTCACATCGCTCCGCCGTACGCGCGTGGGCGACATCACAATAGATAAATGTCTGACTATTGACGAACTACATAAAATATTTAATTAATTAATTATGAAACTATCTCAATTTAAATTCAAACTGCCACAAGACCTCATTGCACAGTATCCAAGTTCATACTGCTACGATGAGAACAATAACATAGTGTTTAAAGAGAAAGACAGCTTCTATGCTGAACGTGACGAGTGCCGAATGCTGGTTCTCCATAAGAAATCCAATAAAATTGAACATAAAATCTTCAAAGAGATAATCGACTATTTCGACAAGGACGACCTCTTCCTGTTCAACGATGCTCAAGTGTTCCCAGCATTGATGCAAGGCAACAAGGAGAAAACAAATGCAAATATCGAGGTATTCCTCATGCGAGAGTTGAACCCAAAACTCAAACTTTGGGACGTTCTCGTTGAGCCAGCAAGGAAAATACGCGTAGGCAACAAACTCTATTTCGGAGCTGACAACTCGCTTGTAGCAGAGGTGATTGACAATACAACAGCACGTGGACGTACCGTACGTTTCCTCTATGACGGAACACACGACGAGTTCAAACGCGACCTCTTCGCTCTCGGCAAGACTCCACTTCCTCCTCATATCAAACGAGAACCAGTCGAGGAAGATGCTACACGTTTCCAGACAATCTTTGCCACAAAGGAAGGCGCAGTCGTTGCTCCAGCTGCAAGTTGCAACTTCACTCGCGAACTCCTCAAACGCATGGAAATCAAAGAGATTAACATAGACTTCATCACATTGTTCCTTAGCGTGAATATGTTCCGTAATATCGATGTAGAGGACCTCACGAAACACAAAATGGACTCTGAGCAGCTCGAAGTTTCAGCACGCGTTTGCGACAAATTCAATACAACAAACCGCGAAGGACACAGAGTCTGCGCTGTAGGAACAACCACACTCCGTGCACTCGAAACAGCCTCTACGGCAAACGGACTCATCAAGCCTTTCGAAGGATGGACCAACAAATTCATCTATCCGCCATACGAATTCAATTCAGCCAACTGCCTCATCTCCAACCTCCAATTGCCTCTGAGCAGTATGTTTATGACACAATGCGCATTCGGCGAATACGAAAAAATCATCAATGCCTATAACGAAGCAGTGCAATGCGAATACCGCTTTGGTTTCTACGGCGACACAATACTGATATTGCCAGATTAAAAGTTTGAAATGACCTTGAGAACCTTAATCACCTTACAAGAAACTTGAATCCACCGACATTGACATATATCCTTTTTTTGGTGTAATGGACATTTGTGGTGATAAAAGTGTCTATAACTAATTGAATTTATTATCTTTGCATCCAAAAAAATGAAGGATGCATAAGAAATTCTTGAATGCCTGCTTCATGATTATTGTGGCGAAAGGAATGCCTTTTTCTCGCCGCCATAGCTTTCGGCAGCCTCACGGTATGCCTCTTCGGATGTATAGTGGGTCAGAAGCGAGTTGTTGTCGATGAGCGTTTGGCTGCTGACTTTAATCTGGTCATGCGACTTGCGGAAATGAACCCAGGCATAGGCTAAGTCGCCAGTGTCTGATGTCAGATGACCGAGTTTGCCGTCAACCGTTGCAAACCCTTCGGGAGGAACGACTGCAAGCAGCAAAGCGTTGTCGTCTTTCTTCAGAACGACGTTGCACACCCTGAAGACACCATATGGAAGATTGGCCGCACTGTTCACTTTTTGCTCGATTCGCAGAAAAGAGATGCTGTCGTTGTAGTCGTAGTGTGCATTGTTCTCCACTACTGCTTTTGCGAACTGCGCAACGGTAGTCTGGTCGTCAATCACAAGATGTCCGAGGCTGATGTTGGTTACACCATTCACACCTGTGCCTGTAACCATGATTGAGGGTAGAGACCCCTGGGTTATCACGTATGGCGCAACCACGCAGGCACCGCCAGCTACTTGGTTTTTGGTCAGATAGACTGGTGTCATCTGCATGTTCATCCTGACGAACATGTTGAAGTCGTTGACACCTGCAGCCTTGCTTTCGAATGCGCAGTCAAGCAGTGGTGTGATGCCTTTGTACATCTTCACGATGTTTGCCCACCTCATGCGGGATTTCTGCTGGGCTGGGGTTCTGGGGTTTGTTACTTTAGTTGCCTTTTCAGACACGATGGTTCGGCCTTCGTCTTTCCGAAAGGTGAAATCACCTGCCGAACCTCTGAGTTTTCGGATGAATCCTTCTAATAGAGCCATGATTTTTTATGGTTTAATGAGTTAATAAATGAATATAATTGTTCTGTCGTTGGACTAATGATGCTCCATCGCTTGTCCACCGGAACTCCACCGCTTATCCACCGAGCAGTGGAGCCACACTGAAATCGTGCTGAAATCACGCTGAAGTCACGCTGGAATTTCGATAAGAGGACTGAGGGTGGAGGACTTTAGTCTCCAGTCCTCAGTGGGTGAACCCTCTACTATAATTATTCATTTTTTTTGCTGATTTTTTTCAATTTCGGCAAGTTTTTTCTATATCGCTGAAATTCAATATGGTACAATGTTAAAAATTTATAACTTTTAGTTTTGGACTAATAGACATTATTGGTGATGAGTATTCCTAACTCCTTGTTATCGTACCAACCAAGAATAAGACACACTTCTTTTAAGTGTCAACCATCCACGCTTCTTATAATCTATTGATAATAAGAGATTTTATCTGTTTCCTAAAAAACAGGCAAAATTATTTGGTGGGTTAGAAAATAATTTGTACCTTTGCAGCGTATTTTACCAACGTGTAGTACATCTTCTGTTGATGTGCTTTAACGGCTTGGAATACGCAATTATATAATAAAGGCGTTTATCGCGCTTCGTTCTCTGACACCTTGAAAGCGTAGGAAACTTTGTCAAGCATATTGTCAGGAATCAAGCAACGATGGATGTCCATGTTATGGTTATATTTACCGACTATATTAGTATAGTCAAGTGTAATCATATTCGGCGTGGAAGTCCTAGTTGCTCGTTCTAGCAATATGTGGGCTTTTCCTACCGCCTCAAGGTGTGGAGCGAGTACTTGGTACTGTCTCCACGCTTTTTTTATGTCATAATCCAAACGTAAAAACAAATACAATAATGAAGGATACGTATTGTGCACGTCCTGAGAATTAGGATATTAACAAATAGTACTCACCAAATAAAAACAATTAAAACGATGAAAGCGTATTCTTATTTATGCTTAATTGCAACAAGTGTATTATTGCTTTGTTGCAATAGTACTTATGGCAAGATAGACCGTAAGTCAACAAAAAAATCGACCGTTAAAAATGTCATGAAAGTTCAAGTGGATGATTCGGTAAAACATTATCTGGGAGATTCAATTTCCAAAATAATTTTTGAAGCAGACACTATTGAATTGTTCTCATTATCGGTAACACCTCCACTAGATACATTAGACAGTGTAACGCCTCCGTCTTATCATGGGTGTTATATCAAACACAAATATGGAGTGCTGTCGAAAGCAGAAAGTTATCCAATCTTGCTCATTTTATCGGATAGAGAGAATTACTTTCCAGACGGAGTCAGATTAAAATCTCCATTTACTCCGAGCGTTGCATTATCTTTTAAGAAAGGAAATACCATTGTTGATATAGTATTCTCTTTCACAGGGGGACAAATGCTCATTTTTATGCAAAATGAAGATGAAATGTATTATAAGTACACTTATGAGCGTTTAATTATGAAGTACTTCCTGTCCTTTTTGCAAGATGAACGAATATCAGAATATTTGAATTTATAACAAATAAACATTAAATGATTATGAACAAGTGTCTTTTACTTATTGTCATTTCTTACATGTGTGTTTGTGTATCTACATCAGCACAGACACTTCACTCAATTATTTTCACTGATACTCAGGATGAATCTATTGGTATTGCTGCAAAAGCAAGTCATGATTACTATTCCTTGGATTTATTGTCGACCATAGAAACCTCCATAGGAACATCATATAATAGTTCCACGCCTATTGACAAAAGTGGATATGAATGCAACAGAGCAAATCTATTACAGACTTTGAATGATTTATCTTGCAGTGAAAATGATATAGTCGTTTTTATATACATAGGTCATGGAGCCAGAGGATTGAAAGACCTCTCGAATTTCCCTCAGATGTGCTTTGCAGTTCCTCTTGGTGCTCGTTATAGGGATGAAGATGATTTTTATCCCTTAGAAAACGTAAGAGATTTGATAATGAAAAAAAATCCAAGATTTTGTCTTGTAATTGGTGATTGTTGCAATAGTTATAGCCCCACTCTTTCCACGAAACCTTCTATCACAGCAGCCGAGGCAATGTCGCTAGATATTATCCATCGCCAAGGAGAGAATGTAATCAGGAATCTATTTTTGACACAAAAAGGAAGCGTCATACTTACTGCAAGTATTAAAGGACAATATGGATGGTGTTTAAATGGAGGTCCTAGGAAAGGAATGCTATTGGAACGTAATCTCAATGAAGTATTTCAGGATATAAAAGATGGAAAAGCTTCATATTCAAATTGGGAAGAGCTATTGTCATCGGTTAAAAATAACACTTATCGGTTCAGTCAAACAATAAATTTAATAGGCAAAAATGACGGAAGAAGATACACTCAAACTCCATATTATGAAATAAAACTAGCAAAAACTTCAACAATTCCCGGACCCAAATCTTCAATTGAGGCTAAAGATTTACAACAGGCATTGAAACAAGTTGCAGATAGTCGTTCTTTCTCTGACACTGAGAGACTTACAAAGAGTCGCGCATTGCAATCAAAGTATTTCGATGGAGATAAGGCAATGGTTGAAGTCGTAGGCAAGGATAAAACCACGATAATTCAGTCCACAGATATTCATAAATATTTGCTTCGCATTGCCACAGAAAGAGACTTGGCCAATATCACCATTTTGGAGCAACGTAAAGATGCAAATAAAAAGGTTATCTATTTAAAAGTACACGAGATTTATGTTGAACCAGTAAAATGAGTAACATTATGAAAAAAATGATATTGTGTGCGATACTATTCACCGTTTCGTTGTGCAGCAATTATATTGTCGCACAAAATGATGGTTTGGAAATAGAAGTGAGAGAGACTATCAACCAACAATGTGTTCATAAAGTTAAGGCGTTAACAGATCATTTTGCCAAAATTGCCATGAAAGAGGAAGCTGACAGTATCAAAGACTATCACATAGAGGCTTGTATGGATTTATTTATTGGCAGAGGAAACGACACAAAAGACGATGAAGGTAATATTATTTTTCCCGCTCCAAGGATTGAAGTTTCATCACTATCTTCAGGAAAAGTCAACTCCTATTTCATAAAAAACTATTTGGTGCGTCTCAAGAAATTGCAGTATTCTAGAATTATATTTAAAACCTCAGAATGCTATTTGGCCGAAGGGGGTGTAAAAAAAATTGGTGAGAATCTATATTCTGCCACCGTTTCTTTTTATCAGGTCTTTATTGGATACAAAGGAGATATGATTGTTTATCGTGATAAAACAAAAAAAACAGTTAAAGTGTTTATTGAGAGAGATAACTTGGGAAGATTTGATATTTTACTTGGCGACATAAAAGTTGACCAAACAACCGAGACTGACCAACGATAACCATTAATTTTATACATGCTTAATTATAGTTTCCGATGAAAAAGAGACAACTTTTATTTATAACTTCATTTTTGTTACTTGTCCAAATACTACAGGCGCAAATTACTTTCGTTGACAACGAATTTGAAAACTTTGATTATAACATCAAACAGATTGATGAATTTATTCTGCGTTTTAACTTGAAGGAGTTGTTAGTACAACCGAATCAAAGTGTTGATTATAAGAGAGATAATAGAACTCTTCTTTTTGACAAGAGATATTATCTTGATAATACGGAGAATATAAATGCGTTCTTAGATGCGATTGAAAAGCATCATACTATATTAAGCTTTTATGATTCAACATGGTACGCAATAGCAAAATGCAATGTTACCTTTCAGGGAAAGAAAGATAAGATAACGTTGATATTACGAACAGAACGGGTCAAAGACGATATCTACAAATGGAGCATAACAGATGCGAAAGGTTCCATATTGGATTTAACACCAAAGACAAAATCGGACAAATTGCGTCTTCTGCCCACAGATAACGAAGTGAACTTTATCGCCTTACAATCTGTGACGACAGCTAATGCACAGAACATTACTCTATACAATGGAAAAACTCATGTCAACGATAGATTGAGCGTCTTTAATTGTTTGGTGTACAATAATTTGTTGAAAATAGATAATGTTCAGGAACTCTCATACTGTTTCACTCAAGTAAAAGGGTACGAATTTTTCGTTAAGAATTTTATGCGCGATGAAAAAAATGCAGGTTGGTTAATTTACGATGTACAGAAACAAGCAGCAAAAAGTCATGATGAGTCTTCGGAAGATGACGTTCTTATATCTGCAAAACAGCACGTTACACAATTATATCGTATGTTTTCTGATTACGCAAAAGATCCTTCGAACATATCATTGGCTAGAACTATACAATCTCTGTTTTATATGGCTCCTAAAGAATATTGTTTTTTCGGTGCAAAACATATTTATGATGATATCAATGTATATTTACGCAAGTACTCATCCACTTATGCTTACGTATCAATCAGTGATTATCTAAATTCTCTTGATAACATAGCGAAGTCAGGTATGGTGTTGTCATATCGAATAAGTGACATAAAAACAATCAAATTGTCAGACAACATTGTTCAATTGACATACAAGGTGTGCGTTGTCAACAAAGATTCCGTTTTGTGGAGATATTCAGCGAAGGCAATAGTTCAAGACGGTTTAATTGCTAATATTGTCTTTTTATATGATTGACTTGATGCGAAAACGATTGATTTTCGTGCTATTTAGAATGCTATTTTGATATGAAGAGAATATTGATGTCTGTTGTTGTGCTTTTCTGCTATTTGTATTCTTGTGCAATGACAGAGAATGATGGCATTGCATATATACAAAATTATTATCGACTTCTCTCTGAATACGCAGCGGCTGAAAATGTTTCCTTGGCAAGAAAAATAGAAAGTATGCATGTTGGGAATGGTTATGTTTATCCTGATGTGGAAATAAATTTGGGGAGAGGTATGACAGAAACAGAAGGTGTTGGAATTAAATCGGTATATCTGGCATCCGTAATGTCACGCCAAAATTTGCTGCTAAAGTTTGTCCCAAAAAATATTTTGTCTGAAGGGAATAACAATGGCATTTGCACTATGGTGTATAAACTATATGTGTATAGTAGCAATGAACAACCAGGCAGAGATGTGTTGAAGTACTCTGTGTCTCTAAGAATGGAAATCCAAAACTCTGATAGAAAAATCAGGAGCATTTTGAAAAACACGCATCAGAATACGTTAAGTGTAAGTCCTTCAAATTTATCATTCGGCAGTTCCGGAGGTACTCGTACAATAACTGTTAGTTCAAACAGGGATTGGTCTATCAGTGTCAACACTGCTTCGTGGGGACATCTCACACGTAACGACAACACGCTTACTCTGACGGTGGATAATTATATGGGAACGACAGAAAGAACTGACTACTTCAAAATTAAAGCAGGAGATAAAGAAGAACGAGTAAATATCAGACAAAATGCTCTATACAATGATACTCTTAAGCCCTTTGCGAAAATTAATAGCATTACTGTTTCCCAAAATCAAGATATTGATGGCAGAAACGGCATTGTCATTCATATGGCTTTCAAAGTTCAAAATATGAAAGGTAAAGATTGTAGAGTAGGTGCATATTTCTATGATAGTGATGGTAATGCTTTAGTTGATCTAAATAATAGTTATTGTACGACCGGTGAAGGCAAGGTGTCTACTGGAAAAAGAATAAAACCCAAATACGATGAAACGAGATACGATGATTTACAATTGAGAATTCCGTATAGTGAACTACATCAATCTGGAACATATAGCAGAACTATAAAATTTCTTGTTGTTGTGTGGGATTATTCCATCTCTCCACCTAAAAAGATAGTTCGTAGTAGTTCATATACTACTTTTACATATACACCAGACGTGGAAACTTATCTCAAAGTGGATAATAACACCACCAACAAAGTAAAGAATTTCCCAGAATCTGGCGGAAGAGAAACATATTATGTCAACACAAGTGAGAGTTCTTACGAGACATGTGTCGTGCCTTCATGGTGTAGAATAGAGAATAAAACATCATCATCATTTACTTTGGTTTGTGAGCCCAATACGACATCTGATGAGCGTAGAGACTATATGAAGATTAAGGCTGGAGGGAAAGAGATTCGTATCGATATAAAACAAGAAGGGAAAAGTTCAGAAGCAAAGGTAAAGAATTGTCGGCTTGAGCATAATTTGACAAAATCAGTATGGGATGGGGATATGTGGTTAAGTGTGCCACATTTGCGCATTCACTGTCACTTCAATGTTGCAGGACATAAAGGCGAAAATATAAGAGTTTGTGCTTTTTTCTATTATTCAAATGGAAATAGTGCCAATGCCGTAGATTCTGAATTTAGGTCACCTGATGGTCAAGCCATGGTTCAAGGGGTAGGAAGATGCACTTATGATGATTCTGTATGGAAAGATTACACATTGGACATCCCAAATTATGCGTTGCCAAATGGTTCCTTGTCTGTTCAAATTGAAATACATGATAAGGATGGGAAAAGTTTAGCCAAATCATCACATATATCATTTTCAAAGTAGAAGTAACTCTTAATAATTTTCGGTAAAAAACAGACAATTTTTTGATGGAAGATAGGGAATGTTCTATTTCGAGGAGGTAGACATTGACGAAAAGTCACCTATCTGGAATGTATTAATCGTTTGTTTATGAAATACGTATATAATTTTTTTTGCTTTGCCTTTGCGGCATTAATTATTGTCGGCTGTGGCAATAATTCCAAGCCTTCATACGAAATAGGATGTAAGGTCGAAAAAGTGTTTTTTAAGAATGACAGTGTGTCTATGGGTAGTCTTGGAAGCGACACATTGTGGGATGATGAAACTAATTGCTATTATGTCA
>JAKSNU010000034.1 GCA_024399535.1 Paludibacteraceae bacterium | reverse complement strand
AGTATTTCCATGATTGACGAAACGTCTGACCCTGAATATATCGGACGTAACGAGATTAAAGTTGAAGATGGCAGAATGACTGCCGAAGTTCTCTGGGCATTCGGTCGGCTGAGCGACATTCAGGTTTCGCCAGATGGTTCGAAAGTGCTCTATGGTGTGCAATACTGCAATGTCAAGCAAAACAAATCCAATCGTGAACTATTCGTGATGAATACTGACGGCAGTGACGTTCAGCAGATTACAAAGACCAAATCAGGCGAATACGCTGCGAAATGGGTGAAAGATGGTTCTAAGATTGCGTTCCTTTTCCCTGACAGCAACGGCACAATGCAACTTTGGGAAATGAATCCTGACGGCACACAACGTCTGCAAGTCTCGCGTTGCGAAAACGATGTGAATGATTATATCTATGCTGCTGATTCCAAGCAAGTCATACTTATTCGCAACGTAAAATATGGAGATACGGCAACAGATGTATATCCAGACCTCGACAAGACAAGCGGACGTATAGTGAATGACCTCATGTACAAGCATTGGGATGAATGGACTGATTTTATTCCTCATCCTTTCTTATACGACTACGATGGTGTGAGTCTCAAAAACGAACGTGACATAATAGCTGGCGAACCTTTCGAAAGTCCGGTGAAACCTTTTGGTGGTGCTGAACAGATTGCATTCTCGCCCGACGGCAAACAGATTGCATATACCTGCAAAAAGAAGAAAGGTATCGACTATGCACTCTCCACAAATACTGACATCTACCTCTACGACATTGCCTCCAACAAGACAATTAAAAACCTCACTGACAGTATGATGGGTTATGATATGAACCCTGTCTTCTCGCACGACGGACGACTCATGGCATGGGAGAGTATGGAACATGACGGTTACGAAAGTGACAAGAACCGACTCTTCGTACAAGATATGCAGACTGGCGAACGTATTGACATCTCTGCCGAATTTGAACAGAGTTCTTCGTGCCTCACCTTCTCGGCTGACGACCGCAAAATATACCTCACCTCATGCCACCATGGCGAAATTCAAATTTATGAGGCAGACATTGAAACCAAAGCATTTCGCTGCATCACTGAAGGGGTGAATGACTACGAACAGATTGCGCTGACAGGAAATAATATCATTGCCGTACGTCACTCTATGTCAATGCCGAACGAGATTTATTCAGTCAATATCGCATCAGGCGAAGCAACTCAGATTTCATTTGAAAACAAGCATATCCTCGACCAACTGAAGATGGGCGAAGTACGCGAACGCTGGATAGAGACTACAGATGGCAAACAAATGCTCGTATGGGTAATCTACCCTCCTAAGTTCGACCCTGAAAAGAAATATCCGACACTACTCTACTGCGAAGGCGGACCTCAATCACCTGTAAGCCAGTTCTGGAGCTACAGATGGAACTTCCAGATAATGGCTGCACACGACTATATAATCGTTGCTCCTAACCGTCGCGGCTTGCCTGGTTTTGGCATGGAGTGGCTTGAAGCTATTTCCAAAGACTATGGCGGACAATGTATGAAGGACTATTTCACGGCAATTGACACCCTATCTACTGAACCATATGTAGATGTTGACCATCGCGGTTGTGTAGGTGCATCGTTTGGCGGATATTCGGTATATTGGATGGCGGGACATCACGAAGGTCGTTTCAAGGCATTCATAGCACACGACGGAATGTTCAATCTCGAACAGCAATATCTTGAAACAGAGGAAATGTTCTTCGTCAATTGGGACCTCGGCGGTGCTTATTGGGACAAGGGGACAGAAGAGACCTATGCCAACTCGCCACATCGTTTTGTTGACAGATGGGATACTCCTATCATGGTCGTACATGGCGAGAAAGACTATCGCATACTTGCCTCGCAGGGAATGGCTGCATATAATGCTGCAAAACTCCGTGGCATTGAGGCTGAACTGCTGATATTCCCAGATGAGAACCACTGGGTGCTGCAACCTCAGAACGGCATTCTGTGGCAACGCAGATTCTTCAATTGGCTTGACAAACACTTGAAATAAACCTAATAGATATTACCATAAATAATTCCAAACAAAATATGGCAAAAGATATTTTAGACGAAATTTGCGATGACTCCGAGTGCATTAACTATATCCTCGGACATGCAGACAAATCCCTCAATCTGAAGGATGATGATGTACAGTATGTGCTTGACCTCATATACGAATACTATGCAAACAACGAAATGATGGAAGATAGCGACGATGTGGCTGAAATCGCTGAAGATGACATGCTTAATTTCATCATGGGTACCATTCGCAAGGAGAAAATAGTAACCCTCACCGAAGAGCAGGTTTCAGCTATTCTCGATGGAGAATACCAATATGGTGTTAAAACAGGATTGTACGAATAATGCTATATCTTTTGGTAAGATATGTATTTCGCTATCGTAGGAGCGTCGTTCGGGACAATCTACTTAGGGCTTTCCCTGAACTGACGGACAACGAGCGAGATAGTATTGAACGTGATTTCTACCATCATTTCGTAAATCTGTTTTTCGAATCGCTGACTATGTCATTCTGCTCCAAACGAATGATGAAGCGGATTCTGAAGTACGAAAATATGGAAGTTGCGGATACAGTGGCTCGTGAACTTGGACATCAGATATGCGTTTTCGGTCATCAATGCAACTGGGACCTGACAGCATCATTTCCGCTATGGACCAATACCTTCAATTGTTATGCACTCTATAAACAATTGCACAACAAGTTCTTCGATCGTATGTTCCAAAGGATACGCGAACGTTTCGGACTTCGGAGCATAGAGCATAAAGAGGCGGCAAAGCGCATTGTCTGGCTCAGTCGCCGCAGCGAGCAACCTGTCATCTTTGCCTTCAATACCGACCAGTCGCCTCACTCGCCTTACGGATGTGGATGGGTAGATTTTTTCGGTATCAAGACTCCTGCAATCGATGGCTGGGTTAAGTTGGCTGCACGACTTAAGATGCCTGTAATCTACCTACATATGAAACGACACGGCTGGATGCGCTACTCTGTCGAAATTGAGAAACTATGTGATGACGCATCGCAAATAGACGAAAACGAACTGCTTCAACGCTATTTTGACCTCCTTGAAGCTGACATTCGCAAGCAACCTGGCGAATACCTATGGTCGCATCGTCGTTGGAAATATGCCAATCCTGATTGAATAATAAATAAAACAAAATATGAAAAGTGATAGTGTAATTATCATTCCTACTTACAACGAAAAGGAAAATATCGAAAAAATCATCAGAGCTGTATTTGCTTTGCCAAAACAGTTCCATATCTTGATTATCGATGACGGCTCGCCTGATGGGACAGCCGCAATTGTCAAGCGTCTGCAAGGTGAATTCACCGAGGAACTTCACCTCGTTGAGCGCAGCGGCAAACTCGGACTTGGCACAGCGTATATCTGTGGTTTTAAGTGGGTTTTGGAACACGACTACGAGTATTGTTTCGAGATGGATGCCGACTTCTCGCACCCTGTTGACAAACTGATTGAAATGTATGATGCTTGCGCTGTAGGAGGTGCAGATGTGGCTGTCGGTTCAAGATATGTTGGCAATGTTGTGAATGTAGTCAACTGGCCTATGGGACGTGTATTGATGAGTTATTATGCCTCAAAATACGTTCGTTGCGTGACAGGTCTTCCTGTTGCCGACACTACGGCTGGGTTCAAATGCTACAGACGCCGTGTGCTTGAGACTATCGAGTTCGACAAAATAAAATTCAAAGGCTATGCTTTCCAAATTGAAATGAAATTCACGGCATATAAATGTGGTTTCAAGATTGTTGAGGTGCCAATAGTATTTGTCAACCGCGTGGAAGGAACTTCCAAAATGTCTGGAGGTATATTCTCTGAGGCATTGTTCGGTGTTGTGAGACTGAAAATATCAAGTTGGTTTAGAAAATACCCACAAGCATGATTACAACAGAGCAATTAAAGGAAGCAAAAGATAGAGTCGGTGCACTCAAGACTTACCTCAATATTGAGGAAAAGCGCATCCAGCTGGAAGAAGAAGAGCTAAAGACTCAGGCTCCTGAGTTTTGGACTGACCAGAAACGTGCTGAAGCTCAAATGAAACTCGTGAAAGGCATCAAATTCTGGATTGAAGGATACAACAGAGTTGCTGAGGCGGTTGATGATGTTGAAACAGCCCTTGAATTATACAAA
This sequence comes from Paludibacteraceae bacterium, assembly GCA_024399535.1. Classification (GTDB taxonomy): domain Bacteria; phylum Bacteroidota; class Bacteroidia; order Bacteroidales; family Paludibacteraceae; genus Aphodosoma. Next base: position 16,432 of record JAKSNU010000034.1, on the reverse strand, counting down.
GAGGAGGCTATGAGCGAAGCTGAAGTAGATGAGGCATACAGTCACGCAATCACCAAGATTGAGGAGTTGGAGATGAAGAACATGCTTCGCAAAGAGGAGGACAAACTCGGTGCAGTACTCAAGATAGTAGCTGGTGCAGGTGGTACTGAAGCACAGGATTGGGCACAGATGCTTATGCGCATGTATCTCAGATGGATTGAGAATCAAGGCTACACCTCGTCAATTGCCAACATTCTCGAAGGCGACGAGGCTGGCATCAAGAGTGTAAGTATCAAGATTGAAGGCGATTATGCTTATGGCTATCTGAAATCCGAAAATGGTGTTCACCGCCTTGTCCGCGTCTCGCCATACAACGCTCAGGGCAAACGAATGACGTCGTTCACCTCGGTCTTCGTCACTCCGTTGGTTGATGACTCTATTGAGATAGAAATCAACCCAGCCAACATTTCATGGGACACCTTCCGTTCTTCAGGTGCTGGTGGTCAGAACGTCAACAAGGTCGAATCTGGTGTACGTCTGCACTATAAATTCAAAAATCCTGTCACCGAGGAGATGGACGAAATAGTAATTGAGAACACCGAGACTCGCGACCAGCCTAAGAACCGCGAAAATGCTTTGCGCCTGTTGCGGTCACAGCTGTACGACCTTGAGCTTGAGAAACGCCGTCAGGAGACAGCACGTGTCGAAGCTGGCAAGAAAAAGATTGAATGGGGTTCGCAGATACGTTCATACGTGTTCGACGACCGCCGCGTCAAGGACCACCGCACTGACTACCAGACCAGCAACGTCGGAGCAGTGATGGATGGCGACATCGACGCTTTTATCAAGGCATACCTGATGCAATTTGGTGGCGAATAAAAATTAAAGCCGGTACCGCAATAAAAAGCGATACCGGCTTTCGTTAAAATATAACTAAAAACAATATTATCTACCAGTACCTCCTCCGGTCATTGTGCCTCCGCCAGAACCCATACGCGAGTTCTCCTCGACGTTACCTACCCGGCGGTATTTATGGTATTCAGCCTTGCCGAAATTGTAGGAAAGTGAAAGATAAACACGTTGCTGGCAATAGTCGGATTTGTATTGAGCCTGTGCACCACCTTGATTTTCAAGTTTTGATAACGAAGTACGGAAAAGGTCGCTAACTGTCAGACCGATAGTCATTGTCTTCTTCAATAATAGTTTTTTGACTGCGAGGCTGGTATATAGATTCCCACTCGTCTTATAATAACCCCACTCTGAAGGGGCACTCCAATAGGCATCAAGCGATATTTTCCAATCCGAAGGCAGGTCTGTAGTCAGCGAGCCATAGAGCGAACCAGTCCAGGATTTGCGGACATACGACCCCGAGCGGTTGATTTGATGTCTGGCTGTTGCATTCAGTGTCAAAGTGAGCCATGTACGGTCGGTCGATTTTATATGAACTATAGGCATCTCGGTAGCGGCAAGCGAGATAGAATGGCTGGTCGAAGAACCGAAGTTGTTATATGTGCTCATGCAGTCGCCATTAGGGAGAATCTGAGTCGTCTCAGTACGCATATCCTTGACTGTACCGAAATCGAAAGTCAGCGAAACATAGCGTGAATAAGCAAACATGAGTTGTACAATATTGCTGAAATCAGGTTTCAGTTCAGGATTGCCGACATTGAATATATGCGATTCTTCGTACATGATGAAAGGATTCAGTTGATAATAGCTCGGACGGCCTATACGGCGTGTATATGAAGCCGACATACTCCATTTGTCGGTAGGAGCATAGCCCACATAAGCTGTTGGGAAGAGATTGAAATATGGTTTGCCGCCTGTCACTGTGTCAAGCGTAATCCAATTGCCACTGGCGAATGTCATTTCGCCACGAAGACCGAGTTTTGCGCTCCAATGTTGATTGAACTGCTTTCCGACCGAGATATGCAGTGCAGCAATCTGTTCTTGATAATCAAAACGGGTTTTGTTATTGTCAGAAATTCCTATTGAATCGGTAATCATAGTGTTGCGTGTACGGGTCATTGACCATTTCGCACCACATTCGAGCATAGCTGTCTGCCAGAAAAGCGTCTGGAAATCTATTTTCGCAGAGTATAAGTCGAGCACCTGATGATTATTTACATTCAATTCGAGATTTGGACTATTGAGATAGTTGTATTTGTTAGCCTGAATACTGGACGAGTTGTTTCGGTTATAGTCAACATTCACAGTCAGTTCGCGCGAAACAGTAGGGTCAAACACATGCGTGTAGTTTAGGTTGGCTGTATGCTGAGGCGTAAACATCTTACTGTTCATCGAACTCTGCGAACGATCTACGACATTGCCATCGAGTGTAGTCTCCGAAATATTGTTCTCCATAGGGACTGAAATGTTGCCCAGCATCACAGGAGCCTGAAAAATGAAGCCGATAGTATTCTTGTCGTCAATCATGAAATCGTTCGCCACACGGAGCATATAATACTGCCAGTTGGCATCATTGTATTTTGAACGGGTATGCATAACCATCTCGTGTCCGTTGACATTCTGAGCCGTTGTACCATCCGAAATTACGGCAAACTGACCGTAAGCCTGAAACAGGCTGATATTAGTGTAAGTCTTGTCGGTACGATAATTCAGGTTCAGCGAGACACGTTCGTCATTCAGATATCTTTCGACATTCTTGAAATACATTCCTCCATATTGCGCAGAGACTGTACCGAACAAACCTTTTGTAGCATTGCGTCTCAGCTTAATATTGATGATACCTCCCTGACCTGCAGCGTCATACTTCGACGAAGGGTTGGTGATAATCTCAATCTTGTCAATCGTGTTGCCATCCGTTCCATCGAGCATAGCTTTCAACTGGTCGCCACTCATATACGAAGGGCGGTCGTTTACATATACTTCGACCGAACGACCATTTACGGTCACATTCCCATCCTTATCAACATTCACGCCAGGAGCCTTCTTCAGCAAATCCTCACCGTTACTGCCTATTGCGAGAGGCGATTCGGCAACATTCATCACTAATTTGTCGATATGCCGCTCGACTAACGGCCGTTTAGTTTCCACCTCGATTTCGGCAAGAGCAGTAGCCTCCTCCCTGAGTACGAAATTCACGTCATTCATGTTTGAAGATACCGACAGCTGCCGTTCTGAACGCTCATAACCCATAAACGAAGCACTAACTATATACTTTCCGTTATCGACAGATGTAATCGACCATGAGCCGTCATCGTTGGTAATGGCACCACCGACGAGACTGCTATCCACACGCATCAGCGAAACGGTTGCGAACGCTACCCCATTTCCTGCAGTGTCGCGAACGACTCCCTTAACGTCGTATGCCGAAGCAATACGGCAAACAAAGAGAAATGACAGAAAAACACAAAACTTTTTCATCTTACTTACCTTATATTCAATTTTTTAGTATTTACAAAACCACCAGACGAAGTATTAGATTTGACAACTGCGGCTTGACCCGAAAGGTCAATCAGACCTCCGGATGAGGCATGTGCATCTACAAAACCTAAATTCACATTGTCAAGGTCAATCCTTGCACCAGACGATGTACGTATCATCAGGCTGTCCGACTGCAGGTTTGTCCCCTCGACATCCGCACCGCTCGAAGCATCAATGCTGCGCAACGGACGTGACATATGAACCACGACAAGTGCGCTACGCATTCTGCCCGAAGGCGAAATACAGAGAATGCTGTCATCTGAGAATGTCACCGAAACGTTGCGTATTGTGGCTGACGGCGAAGTCACCTCTACATAATCCAACGAGTCAATCAGCAGGCTGACCGTCACACCAGCTGAAGCCTTGATGCCACGGCATTTATATCCCGCCAGCCGTTCCTCGGTTATCACATCCGAATAATCGTCAACAATATCCTCCACGCCGTTGGCGATAACCCCATGCTCAACAATATTGCGAAACTTGCCCGAGCGGACATAATAGGCTGAAATACCGGCAACTAAAATCAGTGCAATAATCCATGCCGCCGTCCAGCCGATCACCTTGCGCCGTTCAATGACCGACCGGTCGTTGCGTATCTTTCGCACCACGTAACGGCAGAGCGCAACCATGGGCAAGACTATGACGAAAAGCCCAATGAGGCAGTAAAGGGCGAAATACCCCCATTCGATGCCCGTGAACACAGCAGGGAAACTCAGAGGAACGTTGTGGTCCAACAGGGCTGCAAAAGCAACGACACACCCCAAAAGCACGGCAACGGCAACCAATGCGACAACCATTATTAAAGGTATCAGCAGAAGGTAACCGCAAACCTTCAGGCAGGTCAAAAGTGTTCCGTTGCTCTGCCGGCAGACTTCCTGCTGGGGATTGCAGCGGGAATATTCCGAAATATTCTTCAGCGAAGGCTCAATGCCCTGCATTTCGAGTTTCTGGCTGATTGTGCGCGCCTCGGGGACAATAAGCCAGAATATGGCATATATGATAATCAATGTGCCTGACGAGATACACATCAGCAACACCATGAAAAGTCGCACCCATGTTGTGTCCCATCCGATGAACCATGCGATACCGGAACATACACCGCCTATCATCTTGTGATCGGTGTCACGGTACAGAGTACGGCGGAGGTCGGAAGTTTTGCTTTTGCCGGAAGGCTGTTCGACAGTAGGGCCAAACGAATCAGGCGAGCCAAGGCGTTCTATAATAGCCTCGACATCAGCCACATCTACCACGTTACGACTGTTAATTAGCCGTTCGGTGAACAATTCGCCTACACGGGCTTCAATGTCCTGCATCACCTCGTCAGCCTCGTTCTCGTCAAGGCGCGAGCGGACATCATTGAGGTAGGAGTTTAGGCGTTCGTAAGCATCTTCGTCAATATTATAGACCGAAGAATTGAGATTGATTGTACAAGTCTTTTTCATATCTATTGGACGTATTATTTATTCTTAAAACTACATTTTATATAATTAATCACATTATTTATCTCGGCATAGGCAGATTCCATCTCGTCGAGCATAGACTGACCGTCTGGAGTGAGGTAATAGTATTTGCGTGGGGGACCTTGAGTGGATTCCTCCCAGCGATAAGCTAATAACCCATTGTTCTTCAGTCGTGTGAGGAGCGGATAGAGAGTACCTTCGACTATTACGAAACCGCCATCTGCAAACGACTTCATAATGTCTGAAGCATACGCCTCGGAGATTGAGAGACGCAACATGATGCAGTATTCGAGGAAACCCTTGCGCATCTGAGCCTTGAAATTATCCGAAACATTTGTTGCCATAATCTGTTAGTTTTAATTTTGCCTGACAACTATCGTGCTGACGAACGGAAAGAAGATTGATTCATTTTTCCGAATGTCGGATAATAGCCGCCAATGTTATTTATTTCGGCTGCAAAGGTACGAACAATTTCAGTACCTTGTATCGCAAAGTACTGAATATTTTTCAACATTAACTTTTGTTAGCAGAAAAAGGGATGAAAAAACGATACACCCACTCTGCATTTTCGCAGGGTGGGTGCAATGGGTATCAGGTATCGTGGTTAATTATTGAGCTAAGTGTCAACGTATTTGATGTCCGTGATCATCAATGAGTGTACCCACCTCGTTGTACCAATTGTCGCTGAATGTAGCGAAGAGGATGTGACGCGACTTGGCAGTAATGTCGGAATAGATTGGAGGAGTCAGTATGTTGTACTCACGGTCCATGAGTCCCTTCTTACCGCTATAGTTTGAATATACCAGGCAGTTGCATTCCTCGTAGATATAGTCGTCATCAGAATCAGTTCTGCCGGTATTGTACGAAAGTGTCTCGATATCGCTATACACCACGTCGCAAAGCAGTTTGCCATCATAGTCGAACAATCGTTCTACCCCATTGGTTTCAGTGACCACTATTCCAGCTGAATATGAGATTGAAACATTTTTCCATTCGCCGCAAAGTATTGTATCCATGTTGTTGTTGAAGACCATGCGTTTATCGCCCTTCCTGACAGAGCAGAGTTTATGGTCAACATCGTATTCCAATTCATCATAGATAGGAGGGAAAATCCACTGGCATTTAGTATCAATGACACCGACATGTTCCTTATCGTCGTGTACGACCATTACCCCGTCATGGAACAGCAATTCGTACTCGTCATCGTAGTAATAGGCACGTTTATTGATTTGTTTGCCCGTACGGTCGAACACATAGATGCTGTCGCCTCGGGTCATTACTCCGACACCATTGCAGAACACCCATGCCTTGTCGTAAACGAGATCTGTAATCAGTTTACATGTGTTCAGATTGATGTACGCACGTTTGTCATCAATGGCAATCACACAGATTGAGTCGCCATCAAGTCTGATCCAGTCAATGCCGGTAATGAGTTTCTTGCCTGTCTTGGAGGCCTTGATATAACCATGACAATCGTTGTAAATTAGACCGTTCCTGCCAATCCGCTGTTCGCAATAATCATACTCGGACTCAGAATCATGAAGGCTAAAATAGCAGCGAAGGCCAAAATAGGACAGAGGCACCATAATTATGACCAGAAGAACAATGAAAAGACTTTTGTGTCGTTTGATGAAACTCCATACATTAACGACTGAAGAAGAAATTTTTTTCATAAAGCATTTGTTTTTTTTAGTTTGACGCTGCAAAGGTAGGCATATTATATATAGTGGCAAAGCATTTTGCATCATACTGTATGAAACAGCAAATGGCATGTACAAACTTCAATGTACACGTCATTTCATACATTTTCATTGATAGATAGAACGTAGGTCATAGTGGATGTGTCTATGAAGTCAGGGGAATGACTGTTGAATTTAGACAGGTGTCAGCATTTTCAGAAAAAGTTCACAGACCTGTCGAAAGCCTGTCGTGTCTCCATCGAAGGTCCACCGTGCCTTCGCCGTGCCTCCGCTGTGAACTCGATTCTCGTCCGTTCCAGAGCGGAGAAGAATCGAGTTCAATTCGAGTTCAATTCGAGTTCACTCTGGATTTTCAGCAAAGTCACGACAATATGACAGCAAAATTTCTGCTCCGAGCAGCCTTCTCCACATCACCACTCTCAACTGCCTCCAGATAGCCGACCTTTGCGCTGCAAATCTCAAAATCTCAAAATCTCACAATCTCAGTAAAAATCCTGAAGGTCATTCTGTGAGAGAATATACCAATGTGATAGGTATTGATTATTTGAACAAATCTGAATGAGAACCTGTATAAAGGAAAAGAAGATTCAGTTCTTTGTCGTTTTGTTCCCATACCATCAGCCAATCAGGTTCTATATGGCATTCCCATTGACCATTATATTTTCCAGAAAGCAAATGCGGACGATATTAAGCAGGAAGAGAACCTTTTTCTGCAAGTATGCTAATAGCAGCTTGAATATGTGACAAATTCAAGCCTCGCTTCTGGCAAAGTTTCAAATCTTTTCTGAAACGGCTGGTAAAACTGATGTTGTACATATTAAGCCAAAGCTTGTTTGAACATATCATCTACGCTGGAAGCTTTATAGACTCTTCCTTCTTTAACATCTTCCATCGCTTCACGATAAGCCTCACAGTCCAAAGCATCGTACGCATCGCCATTTGTAACACTGGCAACTCCACGAAGTTGTTCAATAGCAGCTTTGATATTGGCAAGCATCGAAATGTCTTCTACCGAAACAATAAGTGTTGACATAATTAAACATGTTTTTCTGCTGCAAAGGTCGTGCAAACGAGAGCAGAGACAAATCACATTTGGCTATGCCAAGTGCAGCCGACTTTCGCACTGTAAAGGTACGACTATTTTCTGAGGTGACAAAATGTTTGGAAAATTTTTTCGCAAGAGCCAATCTCCCATCAGCAATGCAACCACCTTGCAAATTTCAATTATTTCAATAAAAATCCTGCACCTCATCACACCTGTATAATGTTTCAATTATTTCAATTGTTTCAGTAAAAATCCTGAAGGTCATTTTTCGCTGATCAGCGGGACGATTCTTTGATTGATTAGTAAATCGGAGAAACGTCCCATTGATTTTAAGCATAGAATGGAACCGATAGTATTTCGATACTTTCTCGAACATTTGAAGGAAGAGGCAAGTAAGGGAGATGGTTCGGAGATGGCTCGGAGATGTAAGGGGCATTGAAGGCCCATGACGCCTTGAAAAGGCAAAACATCATAGCCCAGGGTAACATGGCAATGAGGGCGTACCATGTGACGTGGAGTTCACTTCTGCAGCAACACATGACCATTTCATGCTCTGCCCGGGAAAACTGAGCAAGGGCGACCTCCTTGCCATTGACAGGGCGTACATTGACTATGCCAAGTTCGAGGAAATGACGCAGCGCAGTATCATTTATGTGACCAAGATGAAGCAGAACCTGATGTATGAGGTCACAAAGAGCATCTGCTACATTGACGTGCAAGGATTCCTTGAACATCCTGAAAGGGATTGGGAGGAGTCATTGGCTGCCATGATGGAAAGTCCGCCAGAAGCATCCGATGCAGAAAATAGCTCACACACACGCGCGTGAGGGCTTGGACAACAATTATATGTTTTACAAGTGTGATTAAGTTCGAACCATCTGAAACAGAGGAATATCAGCATGATATTCGACAGAAATATATCGATTTCACATCTACGAAGGTTTGCAGCTGAAAATATACGACATTATTTTAATCTGGCAAAGAAAAAACAGAAAAATTTTCGTTTCCTCTAGCACTTAACACGTTTTTGCTAACTTATTCAGCTGCCAACCCCAAATATTCTCACTTAACCCTGACACCTGTGATAGTGTACAACACACCATTGCGTAAAACATATACCACACCATTGATCATCACCTTTTCTACAGTCACATTTTTATTGTTATACGTAACGTCCGACAGTCCAGTTTCTGATTTGAATATAGCCATATAGAAACCTCCAACCGTAACAATGACATTACGAGGATTGTCGGTATTGTCGTCATCCCATCTATCAAATTCATAGCCAGGTTTTGGTATTGCCCTTATTGTCACTTCCGAGCCATACAGATACGAACCGCCACCTGTGGCATAACCTTGTGATTCATCTGCACTAACGACTGTGAGATTGCACATTTCAGGAGAAAACATTGCAACAAACTGAGAGTCTGAGACAACCTGAACCACACGCGGATTAACAGTATTTCCATCCGTCCACATCAAAAACTCATATCCTTCATTTGGATAGGCTGTTATTATAGCATTATCGTTATAGTAATAGAAATCAGAGCCATCAGTTGTCCCCATCAAAGAATCTTTGACGCTTACTATCAACTCATATTTCGTGTCTTCTTCAAAAATGGCAGTAAAAGAAGTATCCGACTCAAGTATTATATACCTGCTGGCAGATGTATTGCCATCAGACCATGACACAAAATGGTAATGATTGTCAGGAATGGCTGTGAGAAGGACATACGTCCAATAATCGTATGTGCCGGTTCCTGTCACTGTTCCATTTTGAGCCAAAGCAGTAACTGTATGCTGATCAATTTCGAAGGAGACGTTAAGAATAGTATCTCCAGAAACGACAATAGTACGAGTTGCAGAGTCGCACCCATCAGACCAACCTGCAAAATGATAATGCTCATAAGGAATTGCTGTCAACGTGACTGTATCGCCAAGGTTATAAACGCCAATGCCTTGAACACACCCGTTATGACCATTACTATAAACATCACCAGCGACATACCAGTAAAAACCACTCACATAAACGCTATATCCTGTGTCAATAGGATGAACATTTACCCTATAGTACAATGAGTCGCATGAAGTCGAAACAGCTTGGACGTGGAAATCATAATAGCCGAAACCATATATACAAGTATCAAGCAAGACCTGCTGACCACTGGCATCATTGACATGCAGGCAATACTGCTGTTTGGAACTTATCATCGTATCAATATCTATGGTGTCAGCAATCATAAGGATCAGGTTATGCCCTATCAATGAGTCGCATCCATACCAGGTAGAAAGTGTTTCGCCACGGTGAACTGAATGCATATTTGTTATGTATCTAAGCACACCATATCTGTCTGTTATTCTAAGAGAGTCTTGGCTTATGAACATATACACATCTCCCGTGTTGTCTAATACAATTGGCTCATATAGGCAAACATAGTGGTTCTCAGCTGTGTTACGGTCTTCGAGTGGCAGGACATTGATAGTTATAGTTGTATCGTGTGAGCAATCACCAACCCAAGAAGTGAGCGTAATGTCAATAGTATCGCCTTCCTTAGGGACATCAATCTGACTCAGTGTCAAGTCACCTAATATCAAGCCATGATATGGGCGGTCTGCATGGTTTGACCTTACCGTCCAAGACTGCGATGATATGCTTTCATTTGGCAAATATGTTTTGACTCCACGCTGAAGTTCATATACCTGCGAGTTATTGGTAAAGGTTATATGAGTTTGGCAATCCGAGTATGACATATCGTAGGTGAATGACGATTCCGGAAGACGTTTGATGGCATGAGCAGTTAACGAGAACGAACATGTCGGACATTCTTTGAACGAGCATATACAAGTGTATGAGCAAGTATCCTCTTCCTGGATAGGTAATGTCTGGGCAGTCGAAACGTTCTGTCCCGTGCTGTTATTAACCCATTGATAGTTGAATCCATCAGGCGCAGTAATCTGAGTTGAATTATCCGTACAACTCATTATGCCGGTCATCTCTGCTTGCAAGCAATCAAGAGTATAGTACGCATAACCGAAGTGATATGATGAATTACCATCGTATGTCGTAAGTCTTATCTTGATTGTCTGGCCTGCGTATGCTGACAGATTCATGCCAATTGTCGTCCAATCCTTATACCATACTATAGCTGATAGAGTAGTCGAATAAGGAGACAGACAATAGTGCCAGCCATTAGTCAATGTGCCGTAGTTCACATGATTTACCATCACACAAACAGAGTCAAATGGCTGGTTGTTTGCATCCATGATTTCCAGCTTGAACTCAGGTGAATCAAATACTCCTGGATCTTCGAATACGACGGCATACTTCATAATCAGGATAAGGTTAGAACCAGTAGGAACAGTATAAGTATATGTGACAGACTCGGCCTCAGCACCATTGATCCAGTTGCCAAGGCGAACAGACATTGCCTCCCCTATTGGAACCGCTCTCAAGCCTCCATTAGTCCGAGGATCTGTCTCAGAGATGTCGTTATGTACTGTGTGGCGAGACGACATCTGCGAAGGACCATTGTCCACACAACTAATTGTCTGATAAGGGTTACTACATGAGCCTATTGTACATTTCGTTCCAGGAGCATTGAAATTCGTAAAATCTATGCAACGAGCTGAGGCATCATAAATAAGGATGTCGCTTGACACACCGTAAATGCTGGTGTCTGAGCCACAGATGGCACGGACGTAAAAAACATAATGTCCATCATCAAGTTCTGAATATTGGAAAGTGTCGGAATTGGTAGCAACTACCGTATGACGTACATTGTCATAATTATGAGGGTCAGAAATTGAGGCTGACATAACCTCATACTCAGTGGCATTTCCGTTCCATGTGATTGTGGCGGATTGTGCATTTTTTGTGACTTGGATATTGTATGGTACCAACGTACAATCAGTGGCACTTTTGACTGTGTCAAGTTGAATATTGTCAATGCAGGCACCTGGATTTATGACATTCTTGCTGTTAGTACGGAATGCAAAGCACAGATTGTATGTACCCCCACCAGCAGGGACTGTCACTATACCAGAGACGTGTCTCCATACAGAGACACCGAATGTACTTGTCTCATCAGCACCGAAAAACTGGTTCAAAGAGATTGCATTGGGATATGAAACACCCAAAGATGCAGCAGACAGAGTGGTTGAGGCAGGAGCCCAGGCAACCTTTATGTCCTGACTGTTGTCGCCACCTAATTGGTAGTCGAATGCAAGCGTGTATGTACCTGCAGGAAGAGTGAAAGGTTTGTATGCTATTGAGACATAACCCGAATTTGTCGTGACATAAGAGGCAGTTGTTCCACCGTCTGAAGTTATGTACATTGCCTTGCGTCCAAGACAATGTACAGCATTACCAATTGCAAAACCTGAGGTATTAGGGCGTTTCTTGAACGACCAGCCAACAGTATCTTCCGGGGTTTCAAAACCATTGAAATATGGCAAATGCGTATTCTGGGCAAATGCCAAATCATTCATCAACAGCAAAATAATGAATGCAAGAAAGAGTCTGATAAAAAATTGTTTTAGACATTGATTTGTAAACATAACCATAGTAGAAAGATTTTATGCCGTACGGACGGCAGGTTTGTATTCTGCATGCAAAGTTAGGCATATTTCTACTATTGCACATCGAATGGCAGACTCTTTCCACTATACGTATAGTTGAAAATATGGATGTATGGTAGGGCACCCCTGATCAAAGAAGCATTTTCTTATCGTTTCGACATTGCCAGACATACCAGCACTGAGAACAGCCTTTCAGCATCCATCACGAACATCTTGTCAGGGATAGACTTTCTTTCCGACAGCAAGTCCTGAATGGCAAAGACATTACGACTGCAATCCTTCAAATACAATAACGAGTCATCCGCCAACTTAACAATCTTTCACTCAATAGTTTCAACGGCACGTGTGTTGAAGACTTGTTGAATTATCATTATAATCAACAAGATAACAAAATAATCATTCGGATTTCACCACGCGATTTGACCTATACGCCAAATATTATTGAGTCCACTTGAAAAAGTCTGAAAACACACTTTTGTGATTTGTAACACCTTGATAATCAACTTTTGATTTCGCAACCTTTCGCAAAAAAAGACTTTTTAAAGTAGACTCAGTTATTTTATATAGTAAGTTTAGTCCTTATTTTTTACCCAAAAATAATTTAACCAACGGCTTAGCAGTACTAACAACTGCAGCAACACCAACGATTAATTTCCACCGATCTTTTTTTTTCTTTTTCTCCTGTTTTTTCCTTTGTTCTTCACTCATATCATTATTGTTTTTAGAATATTATATATCATTCGAATTCAACATCCTCTATTTGGGATTCATTGAATTTAATCACTCTTTGCTTAAAAGCCTCCAATTCAGCCAACTTCTTTTCTAAAGTTTCAACATTACGCTTTCGTTCTTCAAGTTGGTTACACATATCCATATATGAAGGAGCAAAATTAGTATAATAGGCATCTCCATTGATATTGTGGTACAATTCACTAAAAACGCTATCAATAGCGGATTTCAAGTCTCTCTTTGTTTTATCAAGCTCTTTGCTGCTTTTCAAAGCTTTTATAAAGCTAATGGCCTCTATCGCCACTTGAATTCCAACAGCTACTCTTCCCATCCATTTAGTAATATTCGCAGCCAATTTGACTGCACCCCACGGTTTGAACTTATAACTGGCAGCAATCGCATCTCTTACAGCTTTCACCTGAGTATTAGAAACTTTCACATTTTTAAGAAGGCCAGCACCTTTTTTCAATGCTCCATTTAAAAATTGTTCATGCTCATTGAATTCTTGTTCAAAACGGACAGAAACACTTTTTATCTCAGCATCGTTAGACTCGACACAGGCACTGATCATCTGATTAATCTTCCGTTGAAATACATAAAATGTGACATTCCCATCTTCCATTCCCAAAGCTCTATCAATGACCTCTCCTATTGTTTCTACTGAAGCTCCTGCGATATCGGAAAAAAGCGACATTTTATAGTTGTCTAACTGATCCACCAAACTTGATTGATTCCGGTCTAATTGAGACTTAAGATTTCTTTTATCTGTTTCCAAATCGGCAAAAGACACTTTTACGTTGTTTAATGCCTTACCAATTGGTAGTGAGACATCATCTATGCTATTTTCCAAAGAGGCAAGAGTGCTATCAATAGAGACTGCAATTGCCTTATTATTAAGATCTTTTTCGTTTGACGAGTCAATAACATTCTTTAATGCCTCTCGTAACGAATCTATATGAGAACGCCTAAGATAATCATCTGGCTTGCTAAACCAATGGCTTAGGCCTTTGCCTTTTGGATCTGCAGCCACGCAAACAATATGCAAGTTTGCTTCCTCTTGGGGTGTTAGATTAATTGAATTTCTCAATCTTGATGTTAGATTCTCCTTTTTAATTTTCTTTGCTTGTTCATATTCTTCTGGGTCTGTCAAGTCGTAGCCTGCCTCATCCATTTTATTTATTACGAACACAGTAGAATCAAGTTTTTTCAAATCCCTAAGTATCCATTTCATCACGGGAACATGACTGTCCTTAAGTGGATTTACTGCGTCACAAACATAGACAACGATTTGCGACTCGGATAAATACTTCTTTGTAATATCTGAATACTTCACTTCTTTTCCATCCACCTCTTTTTCTTTAGTTCCGAATAATCCAGGAGTATCTACAAATTCAACCTTATCCAGTCCAGGGAAACGATATATCTGCAAATCGTCAGAAGATTCATCCTGATCAATCTTCATTGTATCTTCCAATCTGCCTAACAAACCAGCAATCGCACTCGTTTTTCCGTCAGAAAAACTACCCAGCAAAACAATGCGAAGATTTTCATCATTAATCATTTTACGCACACTATCCACTTTTTTTAACAAATCCCCCATATCCGTCAAGCCAAGGTTTTGTCCATACTCTGCCAATTCCCTGAGTACATCCAATCTTTTAGAATTTACAAAATTTAAATCAAACGATTCCATATACAACTTGTTTTATTTTATTGTCAAAATTTGTAATTTGCTTTCTCAAACCATCTGTTTGCCTATTCAATTCTCCCAAACATTGCAACTCACTGTCTATCTGTCGAGTGGCTTTTATACTATATGAACGAATGTCATTTGTAATTTTCTCAACATCTTCCATTGCAGATCTTTTAGTTATCTCACAAGTTTCCTTTAAACTATTTGCAACAATTTCTTTTGCTTCTCCCTTCCCTCCATCGCCAAATGCTTTTTTCAATAAATGCCAACCTAACCCAATACCTGCACCTACGCCAGCACCTATTGGACCAAAAAAAGCACCAACTCCAGCAAAACCAGCAACAGCACCAAGAAAATCACCCACATCTCCAATATCAATCTTCAACTCATCCACAGCAAAACCCATGTCTTCACCATCTATTTGAGGATAAGCTCCTGACAAAAATATATTAATTTTGCCAAAATCAAATGCATTTAATTGCTTTTTATGCTGTTCATTTTTAATTTTTAGATTGTTTATCACCGAATTACATTTTGCACTAATTTCCCTAGATAAACTACCGCACACTTTTGAAGCCTCTGATTGTATGGAAGCTTTCTTGTCATCATTGGAGGCATTACTATCAATTATGCCATATATTGTATTTTTTAAAGAATTGTATCTTCGTTCTATCAATGCAGTAACATCATATCTGATAGAATTAATCGCATCAGTGCAATCAGTCAATACATCACGACGATACTGCCTTAATTGTTTTTCAAATTTGTCGAATTCCTGTTCATTTGTATCAACTTCTTGTCTAATGCTTTCCAACACCTTATTTGCAATGGAAATCATTTTTTGCCTATTTGCTTCTGCAATTTCCAATGTAAAGTTATTAGCTTTTTCTGCCACAATATTTATAAGAGTTTGGAACTGACTAAATCGCAACACTTCGTCAGACGATTGAAAATACTTCAATAATTTGTCCTGCGTTTTCTGCAAATCAACTCGCTCTGGCGCAAATGTAGCCTTCGAACACATTGCAAGCAGTGCTTGTATAGGAACATTCCCTTTATAAACATCAGACAATATTTCTTTAAAGCTGTCAGTTATTAGCTTTTCATTCTTTATCACGTTTGGTGTAAGTAATGTTTCACGTTCCTCTTCTTCATCATAATCAGTGACTGCTCCACGCACATTTTGGATTGAATAAACATTCACCCAATCGCCAAGATAATTTTTTATCTTACTGGCGGTTGCAGAATCTGGCTTTTTATTGTGTCCTTGAACATAAAACACACAATGAGCTTTTCTCAATGCACCCTTAATTATGTCCTTGAATTCCTTTTCATCTCCCTCAATACCTGGCACATCAATCAACGTAAATGGACGTCCTTTAATTGACAACCGATATTCATAATATTCTTTAGTAAAATCTTGACGTCCATCACCCACAATTTTTCCATCTTGATTTTTATTTCTTTTAGAATCAAACAAGATTCTAAAAGTCTCTATGATTGTACTTTTCCCCGCATTAGTCTCACCAAAGAAAGCTATCACTAAATTGTCCCAAGGTATAGAATTCAATGAATTCTCCATTTCTATCTGGGCATCTAAAACCCTTTCCTCAACTATCTTAACAAGAGAACCTTGTAGCTTGTCAAATTGCTCGTTTTTTCCATTTATATCTGAAATCGCCTTTGCTGCATCAGACAATATAGTTATAAGCCATTTATATTCAGATTCAATTTGTTCCTTAGTTGTTCTATTTGAACCAGTCTGATTCTTTTTGACATCAACTGTCAAGTTGCTAGACAT
>JAKSNU010000033.1 GCA_024399535.1 Paludibacteraceae bacterium | reverse complement strand
AAGTGATATACGAGGATGGTGAAAGCGAGGTGATTAAATTCATGGTAAAATAAAGCATAAGAAGATATGAAACATTTACGGTTATTCTTTGTCCTTTTTATTGCACTGATGATGATTGTACCAAGCCAAGATGCAATGGCTCAACGAAGGAGAAAGAAAAAGAAGAAAGAACCTGAAAAAGAGCAGAAAGATTTGGGATTGACTCATTGTCTTGGCTTGTATGGAGGTATAGGGTATTCAAACTTCTTGCATAGCATTGAGAATAGTAAGACACCAGGCGGGGCAGGCGGCATGGTCGGTATTCAGTATATGTTGAAGAAACATAAGCCAGGCACGATGAACCCTAACAAAATGTTTACTTTTGCAGTAGGAATAGAGCCACAATTCTTGAATTCAACAACCAAATTGAATGATTTTACCTACGAAGGAACATTGACTCATGTGGATGGTGCACATCCGAATAATGCAATTCCATGCCGTATCGATTTCTATAAATATAACGAGCAGCATAATAGATTTGGTGTGTTGGTGCCAATTATGTTTGGAGCGCAGATAAATCGTTATTATTTCCAGGTAGGTGCAAAGGCTGGGTTGGGATTGCTCGGCGGATATAGTACCAGAGGTAAAGGCGATTTGATAGTGATGGATCCACAGTTGGTAGATGAAATAGAGCAACTCAATGTTCATAGCGTTGAGACACACAAAGTTGTAGGCAAAGGTAAAGTCAATTTTGATTTGGATGTTGCATTGTCGGCTGAATTTGGTGTAGTTATGGACGAGTGGATGCCTGCTGACGCTTTGATGACAGGAAAGAGAAAACATAAGATTCCTATGTCGTATAGGCTCGGATTGTTTTTAGATTATGGATTGATGAACTTGAATTCAAATCCAGATAAAAAAATCCTGTTTGCAAATGCCAAGGATGACGAATTGTTGAATTTCAATGGCGACAAGACGGACCCTATATTTGGAGGTTCTCATTCTGCTGACTTTGGTGATATTGGTGCAAATTCGGTGTTGGCATCTAAAAGATGGGGAAACGATGCGAAGAATGCTCTCAATTCGTTCATTTTAGGAGCTAAATTTACTGTTTTGTTCCAAGTGAGCCCACAACCAAAACCAATAAAGAAGAAACCAAGACCAAGACCAAAACCAAAGCAGGTCAAGATACCTACTTATCCACCATTCTTCTATTGTGTGGCATTGGATGGAGAGACAGATGCTGTCATACCTGCACAGGTTGTATTGACAAGGCTTGATCAGAACGTTGGCGATACGGCATTTGTTGCAAAGGTTGATCCAAGTGTTGGTTTTGTACAGAACCAGATGGTGAGCGAGAAATTCCTTATCTCGGTTAAGTGCAGAGGATATATGGATTACAATGACACAGTATATCAGATTGACAATGATACGGTATATGCACAGTTGATGCCTATCAAGAAGAACTCGGTTGTCATTTTGAAGAACCTGTTGTTCGATACAGACAAGACCATTATCAAAAACACATCAACTCAGTCGTTGGAAGACTTGTATAAACTGATGAGTGAGAATCCAAAACTTAAGATTCAGATTACTGGTCACACTGACAATGTGGGTTCAGATGCTCATAACCAGAAATTGTCAGAAGGTCGTGCTAAGGCTGTATATCAAGAGATGGTTAAACGAGGCATTAATCCACATAGAATGAGTTGGAGAGGTGCAGGAGAATCAGAACCTATAGAATCGAATGATACTCCTGAAGGAAGAGCAGAAAATAGACGTGTAGAGTTTATGATTCTCTAATTGATTCTTTATAAACGGAATAGGTCAAGGAGAAACTCTCCCTGACCTATTTAACTTTATTTATTATGGAAATTTACACGTCTGAATGGGTACTTTTCATAGGCTCTATTCTTATTTTTTTAAGCATACTTATTTCCAAAACGGGATATAAATTTGGTGTTCCGACACTTTTGCTGTTCCTTCTGTTAGGTATGCTTTTCGGTGAGGATGGATTGGGACTTGAGTTCAATAATGTCAAAGATTCTCAGTTCGTTGGTATGTTGGCTATGAGTATAATACTTTTCAATGGTGGAGTCGGAACAAACTACGCAGAGATAAAACCAGTTCTTAAGCAGGGAATATTTCTTTCTACTTTTGGAGTCTTACTTACGACTTTGATAACAGGTTCTTTTGTTTATCTGATTTCTTATCTTGTCCATCTTTCGTCAGTTACGACATATATAGCTACATCTAAAGATACGATCCCTTTTCTAACTTGTCTACTGCTTGCTGCTACCATGTCTTCCACAGACTCGGCATCTGTGTTCTCTATTCTTAAAGATCAGAAAATACACTTGAAACATAATCTACGCCCTCTTCTTGAACTCGAATCTGGCAGTAACGACCCGATGGCATATATGCTTACTATAGTGTTGATTCAAATTATATCAGGTGGTCAGACAACACCCCTTGATATCTTCACAAATCTCCTTATACAATTCGCACTTGGCGGTTTCATAGGCTTTGCTATGGGTAAGTGCATTACTCTTTTGATTAACAACATAAATGTCAAGAACAGGTCACTCTATTCAATTATGGTTCTTGCTTTGATTTTTTTCACTTTCACCTTATCTGATATGGCAAATGGTAATGGTTACCTTGCTGTCTATATTGCAGGTATTATGGTTGGGAACAGTAAGATTCTGTATCGTCGTGATATATCTACTTTTCTTGATGGCATGACTTGGTTTTTTCAGATAATAATGTTCCTTGTGTTAGGTTTACTTGTAAGTCCGAGAGCAATGTTCTACGTTGCTATTCCTGCAATCATAATAAGCATAATAATTGTTTTTGTGGCTCGTCCACTTTCTGTTTTTGCCTGTCTGTTTCCTTACCGTAAGCTTTTGCCTGCCAATGCACGCAGATACACTTCGTGGGTTGGGCTGCGTGGAGCTGCTCCTATTATGTTTGCAACATATCCACTTGTGTATGGTATTGCAGGTTCTGACATGATTTTTAACGTAGTTTTTTTCGTGACGCTATTTTCGCTTCTGGTGCAAGGCATGACGTTGTCAAAGGTGGCTTATAAGCTTGATTTGGTTGATGATGATAATTCCGAATCAAAAGAATATGGCATTGAACTTTCTGATGAATTTGACAGAAAGGTGCGTGAATATATAATTACTGAAGGAGATCTTGTTGATGGTTGCAGAATCATGGACTTGAATGTGAACAAAGGTTCAGTAATTGTCTTAGTCAAACGAGGTGTCAAAAATCTTACTCCTAAGGGTTCACTCGAACTTGAAATAAATGATCGTCTTCTTCTTCTTGATGAAGACAATGGTATGTAAAATATTTGTAAACAATGTAGATATGAAAAAAATTTATTCTTTTTTGATTATTTCTTTAGCAACACTTAGTCTTTATGCTCAAGATTCAAGTGATGCACGTGAAGTTGGTCTGAATAATGACAAAATTCGTAAAGCTACAATCGAAAATGTAGAATCAGAACAAGGCGATTCGGTCAAGAATTGGAAAATCACTGGTATTTTGTCGTTCAACGTTGGAGCAACCGGCCTTGTTAACTGGGCTGCCGGAGGTAATAATAGTATTAATATGTTGGCTGGTGCAAATGTATCGTTTCTCTACAAGAAAAATCACGTTGCATGGGATTCAAATATTGACACCGAATTTGGCGAGAGTTTTGTTGAGAATAATAAGCACCCTTGGCAGAAAACAAACGATAAGTTGAATATTAGTACGAAATTTGGTTGGGAATTTGCAAAAACGTGGTATCTCACTGCATTAGGATCTTTCAAAACACAATATGCTAATGGTTATGATTATTCTAAAGAAGACGACCCATTGCTGCCTATATCAAAAATAATGTCACCATCCTATACTGATTTGTCAGTCGGTATTGACTGGAAGTATAAAAATCTGTTGTCTCTGTACCTCTCTCCAGTTGCAGGTCGTATTACATCTTGTACCGACTCAGCTTTAAGAGTCAGCTATCTCGGCGATGAGTATGCACCAGGCGAGCAATATTTTGGAAAGAACTATAAGGCTGAATTTGGTGCATCGTTTAGGGCAACTTTGATGTACGATGAGATACAGAACTTCAAGATATTGTCAACATTGACTTTATTTACACCATATTCTAAGAAGTTCGGTAATATAGATGTTGATTGGGATTTGTCAGTTTCCTACCAATTCCTGAAGGTCCTCAATGTGTCTGTAGGTACGCAGTTGAAGTATTACGATGCAGTGAAGATAAAAGGTCCAAAAGATGAAGTTGCAACACAACATGTACAATTCAAGGCTGTGTTGGGACTTGGTGTAGGATATTCGTTCTAAGGAACACCGATTGAGTGAGAAAAGTTGTAGTGGTAATATTGACAATGCTTTCAGTCATTGCTTTGTCGGCAGGTAATGTTGTGCAAAGTACTGATAGAGGATGGGAGGCAGATAAAGGTTTGGAGGGTAAGAATATTGTCCTTTGGGCAAGTCATGGATTGTACTACAATGCTGATCAGGAGCGCTGGACTTGGCAACGTGCACCTGTAATGACAACAGTAGAGGATAAGCTGACGTTGTCGTACGTTTTGCAGTATCTTGAGCCTATGATTGAAAATGCAGGTGCTAATGTGTTTATGCCGAGAGAGCGTGATATACAAAGCGAAGAGATAGTGCTGGAGGAATTGCGTGGAAAGAATATTGAACTCTCGTTGTCGAAGCACAAAAAGCTTAAAACGTGGAAAGTGTCAGTAGAGAAAAGCGGATGGTATTGGGTGTCAATTTTTTATGATTATAACGATAACGCTTCTGATGATACACGTTTTGATGTAGTGCACAATGGCGGTGTGTCCCATTACAAAGTAAATCAGACGAAAGGTTATGGGATGTGGGTATATTTGGGCAAACATTATTTTAAGACTGGTGAAGATTCGAGAGTGGTGATGCATGCAGGAACTAAAAAGACTGGAGTTCTTGTCGCTCCGACAGTCAGGTTAGGCGGAGGACGTGGTGCAAGCGGTGAACTGAGAGCGTGGGAATGTGCAAGAGAGTGGTTGAAATATTGCGGATTGCCATATGATTTGTATTCTGTTCATAACGGTGAGGATAACTATAGAGATGATATTAAGTGCAGGGCTCTTTGGGTCAATTGGTTAAATACTCGGGTAGGGGTTGATATGGCTTTGGCATTTCATACTGATGCTGGAGTGGACACTGCAGGAATCGTTGGGACATTGGGAATATACTCATCTACTGGCGGAGATATGTCTAAAAACTTTACAAACGGGGCAAGTAGAGCCAGTTGCCAAAGATTGGCTGAGATTGTAACTAACCAGATAATATCTGATATCAGACGTGGTATAGAACCTGAATGGACTTCGCGAGGTTTGACTGATAAGAGATATAATGAGGCAGCATATACGGATGTACCATGTTTTTTGCTCGAACTATTATCGCACCAAAACCTAAACGACATTCGATATGGATTGGACCCAAGATTCAAGTTTGTTGTTTGCAGGGCTGTCTATAAAGGTATATTGAGATATTTCAATGGAGAGGATGCGGTAGTGCAACCTTTGCCAGTGAAAGACTTCTCTATAAAAATGAATGGGAAGACAGCGAATCTCAGTTGGCATCAGCGAATTGATACTTTGGAGGAAACTGCAAAAGCTAAAGGATATATTGTCTATTGCAGGAAAGACGAGGGATGGGATAACGGAATAATTGTCAAAGACAGTACATATTCAGTCGAAATTGACGAAGGGGAAGTGATGAGTTTTAGGGTCGTTGCTTTGAATGAAGGGGGTGTCAGTATGCCGAGTGAGGTGCTGTCATGTGGACGTGTTGATGGAGAATCTAAGGGGATAGTGATGATAGCTGATTGTTACGACAGAGTTTGCGCTCCAGAGTTTTTCTATACATATCCTTATGGTGGTTTCGCAGAATGGTGCGACAAAGGGGTGGGTGAACCTGAGGTAATAGATTATATTGGCAAACAATTGGATTTTGATGTCAGAAACCAATGGATTACTGATGATGAATCTGGGTGGGGACATTCGAGTGAAGAAAATCAGTTTGATATTCTGACAGGAAATAGCAGGGACAATATCATCGGGCATGGAAAGTTTTGGTTAGAGCAGGGATATGATTTTTGCAGCTCGACAAAGGATGGATATACGGCTGACTCGGTAGTATGGCGAGGATATAAGATAGTAGATCTCGTGTTAGGCAGACAGAAAACGACACGCGTGTTTAATGGTGAGGCATCTTATAAAGCTTTTCCATCGCAGTTGACAGAAGTTGTGAATTCATCGCTCAACAGCGGAAGCGACATAGTGGTTTCAGGAACTAATTATCTGCGTGATATATTTCGAGATAGCGTATATTCTGTAACTGAACAGAAAAACATTGAGAAACTGCTTGGAGTGAAATATCGTGGGACTAATGTCGTAGCAAATTGTGTTTTTAATTATGGGACGATAAGTGCATCTGTTGAAAACGGGTTGTGTGATGGAATGGAGGCAGCTCACGATAGTTGCGAAACTATATTGAGATATGGAAAGAATGGGTTGATTGGTGGAATGGTTTACAAGCATTCTAATGGGAGGAAGGTTTGGACTTTTGGTTGTAATTTAACGAGTGAAACTGCTGCTGCAACTGAGGAGATTAATATGGTACACTATCATCAGGCAGATAAAAAGTAAAACGAAGAAATATGGATATATTAAGCGATTTTCAAGTTTTTGAGGGGATGAGTTTTGGAGAAAGTGCTGCGATAGAGGAGATTATACGAGGTGAAAGGCGGTATTGTGTTCTTTGTATGAAGAATGTAGAGTGGGGAGATAATGCTTTTGAACTAATTAATCAACAAATAGAGGGAGCTGGTATATTTTATTCAAACTATTACGAGAAAAAAGCTGGAAAAAGAGAGGAACATATTACTGAAAAATTTTCTGGTTGTCTGTATAGAAACGATTTCGATTTTGGCTCAGTGTTGATTATTGAAAGACAAGTGATAGAAGATTACGTTCGACAGTCTGGCAGAAAAATGCTTAAATATTCGGCATTGTATGATTTGATGCTTTGGGCGCAGGATAAGGTTACATTTGCGAAAAGTGATGATTTTTTGTATTGTGTTGACGAACAGAGTGGAGTTGGACATTTTGATTACGTTGACCCAAGAAACAGAAATGTCCAATTAGAGATGGAAGAGACCTTTACCGAATATCTGAAAAAGAGCGGGAAATATATTGATTCATCGAAGTTGGAGGTTGTTGATTTGAATGATGAAAAATTTGATTGCGAGGTATCTGTCGTTATTCCAGTGTATAATAGAGCGAGAACAATCGAAGATGCCGTAATGTCAGTGCTTAGACAGACGTGCAGCTTCAAGTACAATGTGATAGTTGTGGATAACCATTCGACCGATGGTACGTATGAAATATTGGAAAGATTGGCGCAAAATAATGAGAAAGTGGTACATATAGTGCCAGAAGAGACAGATTTATGTATAGGTGGATGCTGGAATAAAGCTGTACGAGACATACGATGTGGAAAATTTGCAGTGCAATTGGATAGCGATGATTTGTACGAGACTCCCGAAACATTGACAAAAATAGTGAATATGTTTTATGCTGGAAACTACGGAATGGTGGTAGGAGCATATACAATAACTGATGGAAATATGAATGTTATTCCTCCAGGATTGATAGACCATAAGGAGTGGACAGCGAGCAATGGACACAACAATCTTCTGCGAGTAAATGGGGTGGGTGCTCCAAGGGCATTTTATACTCCATTGATAAGAAAAATAGGTTTCGAAAATGTCTCCTATGGCGAAGATTATGGAGTTGCATTGAAAATAAGCCGACAATATAAAATAGGTAGGATTTACGAGTCGTTATACCTTTGCCGAAGGTGGGAAGGAAATTCAGATGCCAATCTCACATACGAGAAAAGGAATAAGAACAATGAGTATAAGGATCGACTCAGACGAGAAGCATAAACTAAAAAACAATATATTATGAGACAATTGATTGAATGCGTTCCAAATTTCTCAGAAGGACGCGATATGGGTGTAATCAAGCAGATTACCGATGTAATTGAGAAAATCGAAGGAGTAAAATTATTAGATGTTGATCCTGGAGAAGCAACAAATCGTACCGTAGTAACATTTGTGGGAGAACCTGAAGATGTTCTTGAAGCTGCATTCCAGGCAATCAAAAAAGCAAAAGAGTTAATTGATATGCGTCATCATCACGGTGCTCACCCAAGAATGGGCGCAACAGATGTATGTCCATTGGTGCCTGTTGCAAACATAACCCTTGAGGAGTGTGCTGAATTGGCTCGCCAGCTTGGGAAAAGAGTGGGAGATGAGCTTGGTGTTCCTGTATATGCATATGAGTCGGCAGCATTTACACCTGAGAGAAGAAACCTTGCAATATGCCGCAAGGGAGAATATGAGGCATTGTCGAAGAGATTTGGTGTAAAGGAAGAACAACCAGATTTCGGCCCATGTGTTTGGAATGATGAGACAGCGAAAAGCGGTGCAACTGCAATTGGTGCACGTGATTTCCTTATCGCAGTTAACTACAACCTCAATAGTACATCAACACGTAGGGCAAACGCTATAGCTTTTGATGTTCGCGAAAAGGGAAGACCAAAACGCGAAGATATGTCGAACGTCACATCAAAGAAAGTTCTTGACGAAAATGGTGAACCTATAATGATACCAGGAACATTGAAAGGAACTAAAGCAATAGGTTGGTTCATTGACGAGTATGGCATAGCTCAGGTGTCAATGAATATTACTGATATTCATACTACACCATTGCATGTTGCTTTCGACGAGGTGTGTCGTGCAGCAGCAGCTCGCGGAGTACGTGTGACAGGAACTGAGATAGTTGGACTTATACCAAAATCAGTTTTGATTGATGCAGGTAAATATTTCCTCAGGAAACAGCAGCGTTCGGTAGGTATTCACGAGTCTGAGATAATTAAAATTGCAGTGAAATCTATGGGACTCGACGAGTTGAAACCATTTGTGCCAGAGGAGAAAGTTATTGAATATATGATAGAGGACAAGAGCGCAAAGAAGCTTGTGGATATGACTTGCAAGGGTTTTGCCGAAGAGACTGCAAGTGAAAGTCCGGCACCTGGTGGAGGTTCGATTTCTGCATACATGGGTTCGTTGGCTGCTGCACTTGGTACTATGGTGGCTAACCTTTCGAGCCATAAGCCAGGATGGGATGCTCGTTGGGAATTTTTCTCTGAGTGGGCTGACAAGGGACAAGCTATGATGTCTAATCTTGTTTATCTCGTTGACGAGGATACTAATGCATTCAATAAGATAATGGCAGTATTTGCAATGCCAAAAGGAACACCTGAGGAGAAAGCTGCTCGCTCGAAGGCAATGCAGGAGGCAACTCTCTATGCAACGCAGGTTCCATTGCAGACTATGAAGGCTGCGTTTGAGACTTTTGGAATAATCCGTGCTATGGCTGAGGAGGGTAACCCTAATTCGGTATCTGACGCTGGTGTAGGTGCTTTGGCAGCACGTGCAGCAGTCCTCGGTGCAGGATTGAATGTCAAGATTAATGCTGCTGGGTTGAAAGACAGAGAAACAGCTGAAAGTCTGATAGCAGAGGCAAATAAACTTATCGAAAATGCTTGCCGCGAGGAAAAAGAGATACTTGAAATAGTTAATGGGAAAATAGGATAAAGTATATCCGAAAGTCCGATGAAAATAGGTCTGTCCAGCGAAAAATAAGCTGGACAGATTTTTTTTATCAAAATATTTTGCCCTGTGAAAAAAATGTATTAACTTTGCAACGCAATTGCGCATATAATAAAATTAATAATATGAAAAGGTATTTGTTAATGGTTATATCGTTGATGGCTTGCATGATAGCATGGAGTCAGACGATATTGTTGAACGAAGATTTCAACAGCATTCAGTCCGGTGTTCCGACAGGATGGGACAATTCAGAAGGTTCTGCAACAACTATTGTGCAGAGATGGGGAGCCGCAAGTGATGGATATACTGGCGGATGTCTCAGATTTAATTCAAAAAACACTGCGTCTGGAGTGACAAATGTTTTGAGGTCTATTCAGATATCATTGCCTGCCAATGATGATATGGAGTTGAGGTTTATGGTGAAGAACCATAACGGCGGAAATCTGTCGGTATATATTGAAAGCGATGATGCTCTGCCATATACTCAACATTTGTTGGAGGCAGGTATAGCAACGAGAGATTGGGAAGAAAGAGTCTATTCGTTGCGTGATTATAAAGGTCATTCTGTGAGAATAGTATGGAGCAGTACATCAAATATGTCTAACGATGTTGATCCGCACCATTATCTTGATGATGTCATTGTCGAAAAGGCTGTGACGTGTAATGCGCCAACTGGGATTGCCATAAGCGAAATAGGAGAAACAACTGCAACGGTAATATGGAATCATGGTATAGGAAGTGGTGATATGCCAACATTTTATGAGATAGTTGTAAATGATGGAACTGGCAATCAGATATTAAGTGATGATTCTATCATCGGAAACTATTATCAAATAAATGGATTGAGCGCAAATACGTCATATTCATTCAGATTGAGAGGCGATTGTCGTTCGAACAGTAAAGATTATTCAAAATATGTAAGCTATTCATTCAGGACAACATGTCAACCAATGGCATTGCCATACACCAACAATTTTGATACGGAAAACGGAATGCCAAGTTGTTGTTACGGCAAAGGTGTAACTATCAATACTGCACCAGAAGGGGCAAAAGGCGGTATAGGAAGGTCAATAAGGATGGAATATTCAGTGGATGACGAAGCGTATATAGTGTTCCCTCCAACTTCCGAGTTGGCTGACAATATGGAGATACGTTTTGACATTAGGGCAGGTTCAATGAGTAGTGTTGTTAACTATATCATAGCTATAGTGACCAATCCACTTGATCCTGCTGGTTCTATGATAGGAAGTGCAGGTTTTGATTCTTTAACGACGGCAGACTGGAAAAGCGTTAGGGTGAACACTTCGCAAATTGGAGATCAGAGCACAGGAACGTATGTCTGTTTGTTTATTGACAGGGGAACAGCAAATAGTGTATATGTTGATAATGTGATGATAGATGTTATGCCGAGATGTCCGAGGGCAGAGAGACTTACAGCTCCTGTCGTTGGTATAAACGATGTTACATTGGATTGGGACATGACATCTGGTTCTTCATACGAATTGATAGCTGTGGCAGCTGGCGACACTATCAGGCGAACGACGAGTAACAAACCATATCAGTTCACTGGATTGACATCGAATACTTCGTATGTCTTTGCAGTTCGTGCTAATTGTGGCGTTGACGGATGGAGTGAATGGAGTGAAATGTGTGGCGCCAAGACGAGATGTAACGTAAGAAGCGATATAGAGTTCTTAGAGAGTTTTGAAAGTGCAGGAGGAAGCATTCCTACATGTTGGAATCAAGGGTGGATAAAGAAGCATTTCCAGAATACAATGACCGAACCTTTCCAGACTGACTATTCTCAGTCGCATACAGGTTCCGCTTCAATGAAACTTTCAGCCCAGTCATCGGGAAATGTCTCCTATCTCAGTACAGAATGTCTTAGAATACCTACTGCAGGAACTTATGATGTAGTGTTTTGGATGAAGAGAAGTTCATTCATGAAATATTGCGGAAACGAGGGAATTGAAGTGTGGGTCAATACTATAGCAAACGATACTACAGGTGGTACAAAACTCGGCGAGGTGAAACGATACTATAAGTCGTATCCTGAAGAGTCGTTGGCAGAATGGACTGATTATAGGTACGAAATAAGTACGGCTGGTGATATGTATGTGATATTTGTCGGTAAGACAGAAGGCGGAGAGGATATGTGGATTGATGATGTGGAAATCACTACGAGCGAGAATTGCCGACGTCCTGAAAATATAAAGGCAGGCGCAGTGACGCAAAATAGTATCAGTATGTCATGGGATGCTGGAGGTAGCGAGACTCAGTGGTGGTTGACATATACCATAACAAACGATACAAGCGAAGTGCGAAGCGATTCACTTATCGTTCAGAATCCTAACTATACATTTACAGGTCTCACGAGTGGCGGAAGGTATAATGTGACTGGAACAGTGAATGCAGTATGTGGTGGTAGCATCCACGGTAGGCGAAAATTCTATGCATTGACTATGTACACGTCATGTAATGCTATCATGGCTCCATATTTTGAGGATTTCGAGAATCATCCGTTAGATGCGATTCCTACATGTTGGGATAACAGCAGGAGCACATCAACACCTGACATTGATGATTATATGTTCTGGGGAGTTACCGACCAAAATGGCAATAAAGTGATGCGAATGCAGAACTCGCTTCGTCATACACCAGGTCTTGCCATTGTTACTTCTCCTAAAATCACAATACCGACCGGTAGTCCATATTTGTTGACATTTGACTATAGGACTGATTTGCGAAACTATTATTCAGTGGATAATTATCAGTCAGTATTCAAGATATCAAACGATGGCGGAAATACCTTTGTGGCATTTATTGATACATTGGATTTGTCTGCTCCTACATGGGTGAAGAAGGCTTATGATATCAGTATGTTTGCTGGTCAGACAATTATTATGATGTTCGAAAGTCCAGTGTCTAATTATGGTACAGCTGCTGTCGATAATATCTACATCAGGGAGCGACCAAATTGCGAAGATGCAAACATTGAAAAACTTACTGTGAGCGATATCTTGCCAAATAGTGCTAAGTTGGTGCTTGACGACATTGAAATCGTAGATTGGGAGGTTAACTACGGCCCTGCAGGTTTTGTGGCAGGAATGGGAACTACGGTTGCGGCAAATGGCGTGACGCAGATTATTCTCAATGGGTTGAACGAAAATATGAATTATGATGTATATCTTCGTAAGGTTTGTAATCAGGCAAACAAGGGAAATTGGACTCCTTCACCTCTGCAATTCAAGACTACTTGCAATGCTTACACAGTACCATATTCTGAAGGTTTCGAGTCTATGTCGGAAGGATTGTTAGGCGGCTGTTTCGTGACTGAATCGAACGGTAATGGGCGTATTAGGGTTAAGCGTGGAACATCATATAATCATACGCAGAACGGAAGTGTCGGTCTGATATCATCACCATCTGAACTTTCGCAGGATGATGGCTACACAAGCTCAACTCTTGGTGCTTATACTTACGTTTATTTGCAGCGTGATACCAATTATCAGATATCTCTCTTTGCTAAGAAATATCCTGGAGTAGGTACCGACAATGAATATGAAATAAAATTCTATGTTGGCGAACATTATGGATTTGAGGAGAATATGACCGAGATAGGCAAAATCAAGGTTACTAATACTGATTGGAGAGAGGTGAAAACCAGTTTCAATGTTGAGACAGATGGTTATTATTACATAGGATTTACATCTTCGGCAGCGCAATATGCAGGACATTACTATCTGTATGCTGACGACTACAGATTGTCAAAAGTGAAGTGCATACCACCAATGAACGTGATATTAAGCAATATCACTTCTGAGACTGCCGAAATGGATTGGACAAATAATGCCGCAAGATGGGAAGTGGCAGTAGATACAGCATGGATTGACGGTTCTAAGGCTGTTCGCGGAAGTATTCTTCATGATACGGTTGACACACCTTATGTGAGCATATCTGGTATGTCAATGAACACTACATATTATTATTCGATTAGGACTATATGTTCTGAAACTGAAATCAGCGATTGGCGAAATTGTGAATCCTTCGTCACAAGATGTGCGGGTGTCGATGTTCCATTTAATGAAGGGTTTGAGGATAATCTCATCGAGACTTGCTGGATAACCATTGACGGCAACGGACAAAGGTCAATCAAATCTAAACGAAGTGGTTATAACGGATATGAGGCTAATATGGCAAAGATTGTGACGCCAACGCTCGAAGTGGATTCAATCGAGAAATATATGGTTAGCGGTTGGGCATACGCAACTGGCGACAATGCTGGTTTGGATTGCGGTGTCATGCTCGACCCAAGCGATATGTCAACATACGATATGGTTGAGGCATACGATTTGCCAAAAGGCGAATGGATTGAGTTTGTTGCATATTTTGACCATATTGATCAAAGTAATAAAAATGCAAAATATGTGACAATTGCAGTCAGTGGCGAGCAACCTATTTATCTTGACGATATAACGATTGATGTTATACCTACTTGTGCTAAGCCATCCGATATTTCATGTCTGAGCGTTTTGGCACATGATGTAGTAGTTGATTGGACACCTGCACCTGGAACAAATCGCTGGATCGTGGCTGCTGAGGCTTTGGATGGCGAAGGTGTAAATATGATAGATACCACAACGAGTCATCCATATACCTTTACTGGATTGACCCAAGCCACCGACTATCGATTCAAAGTCAAAACCGATTGTGGCGATGATGATTATTCATATTGGAAGGAGAGTGCAACTATTACAACGCTTTGCGATGTGGTGACACCACCTTACAAAGAGACCTTCCAAACACGAGAGATTGGCTTTACTCCATTGTGTTGGAGTACTACTGGAAGTTCGACACCTTCAATTGCAACGAATCCTGAGGATGTGTGGACTGTATTTTCAGTCGAAGGCGACAGAATGATAAGGATGAACAACAAGAACGTCAAAGCTGGCGATGCTATGATTGTCACTCCTGAGATTCAATTGCCTGCCGGACATAACTACGAATTCGTTATGGACTATTCGCATAATGCTTCTTGTGGCGATTTCCGACTCAAAATCAGAAGGGTAGGCGAGAATGCTTTTTCTGACCTTACGGTATATCAGAAAGGAAATGGAACTAACGAATCTACACCTACCGATTGGAAACGTACATATGTTGATTTGAGTGCTTATTCAGGCGATGTGGTTCAATTGGCATTATGGACATTGGCTGGTGGATATTGGGGAGCAATATTCGTTGATAATGTTGAGATCAGAGAAATTAAGAGTTGCAAAGATGTGGCTCGTGTGAACATTTCCAATATCTTGGATAATGGTGTGACAGTTAATGTCGTTGATAATGATGCTACTCACAATGCTTGGGATTGGACAGTGGTTGGTCGTGGCGAATCTGTCGCTTTAGGTACTGTTCATAGCGAGACATCAAATACTTTCAACGTTACTGGATTGGATGCATCAACTGACTACGATATTTATGTTCGTGCAAATTGTGGCGGAGGCGAAACAAGCTACTGGACTAAAGCGCAATTCCGTACAACTGCGTCAGCTGCCGTATTCCCATATGTATGCGATTTCTCAGACGATGAAGAGAATAACAATTGGCAGATAATCAGTTCAAGTGGTGCAGTCAATGTGTTCTTCATAGGCAGCGATCCTCAGGCAGTGAGGACAGGAACCAAGTCGCTTTATGTCTCGGATAATGGTGGAAGTTTGCGCTACGATTTCGTAAGTGCATCAGCTACTGCTGCCGGCAGGATTTTGGAATTTGAGTCGAAACAATATATGATTGAGTATAGTTGGAGATGTGAGGGAGGTGAGGGTAATCAGTTCGGTGGAGCATTCGACTATGCAAGGGCTTATGTCGTTCCTGCCTCTACCGGTCTTACATTGCCTACTACAGGAATGTATTATTCAAGATATTTCCCTTCTGACATCATTCCTATGGACGGAGGTACAACGCTTCAGGAAGTTGAGGGTTGGCAGAACACTACAACATTGCTCGACATGCGTGGACGTGCCGGAAGATATTATGTTGCATTTGTATGGTCGAACAACAACAAAGATGGTGAGCAGACACCATTTGTCGTGGATAATATAGCCATTCGCGAGGTTAGTTGTTCGCCAGTTGATAATTTGATATTGAGAGAAGTCACCGAAAACTCGGCTACTGTCAGATATCGCAATAATTCCACTCCTGATGCTACGGAATGGGTTGTCAATACTATAAACAGCACAGTCAATCCTGTAGCAAGCGGAACAGCAACCAACGATACAGTGCTGAATATTACAGGTTTGCAGCGTGCTACTTCATATTATCTCTTTGTTAGAAATACTTGTGGCGCTGGCGGAGAATCACCATGGACAATGCTTGAATTTGCAAGTGATTGCGGTGCAAACGATGTATGGCCATTCTTTGAGGACTTTGAGCAGCAGGCATTCCCACCTGTATGTTGGTCGCAGACTGAGAGAAATGGCATTTGGCGAAGAGTGACATTCGACAATAAGGGAATGACTGGTTATTTCATTGAACTCTGTCATGTTAACCAAAACGAGTCAAGTCAGTCGGCAGTATTGGCTACTCCTAAAATGCATTTCGAGGCTGACCGCGAGTATGAGCTCAGTTTCCTAATGCACCATACCAACGCAGCATCTTATACCGATGATATGGATTTATATCTTTGTACAGATACTATACCGACCAGCGATGCAATATATCTTGGTACTTATACAGTATATAGCAATACTGTATCTGATGGGTTGGCACATACTGTTACTGTGAAAATCCCATACAACACATTGGGCGATTATCATATCTTATTTGATGGACGTAATGCTACGGGAAGTCTTATGCTCGACAATATTACTGTAGATATTCTTCCTCCATGTCTGAACATGCAGTCAATGGTCACAATCAATTCTAAGAACACGACCAGTATGAACGTAAGCATAGATATGGAACGTAAGCGCGAGATTCAGTTTGCATGGGCACCTGAAATCAATGGAATAGGGAATGTCGAAGATACTATTGGCAGTGTGGTGAGTGCTGACGGGACAGCAGTTATTACAGGTCTCACGCCTGGTACTACTTATCTCCTCTTTGCCCGTGGATTCTGCAACAATGGCGATACTACTGCATGGACACCTGGAATGAGAGCTGCTACGTATGCTACAGGATGTTTCGCTCCTGATAATTTGCATGTCGTTGGTCGTCCGAGCGGTACTAAGGCGAACATAGCTTGGGGTGGTGCTGAGAATGCTAATCAATACGAGTATGATTTGTATGTTGGGGCAAATGTCGTACGACACGGGTTTGTGACTGGCGAGACAATGTTGCTCGATAGTCTTGAACCGATGACGCAATATACACTTATGATTCGTACGATATGTACTGACACAACCGACTGGTCGTTCGTTAATTTCGCAACGACAGTCAAAGCAGCCGAAGTGCCATACTTCACTGGTTTCGAGGATGCTGCCGACAATAGCCAATGGCAATATGCAAACTCAAGCGGTACAAACAACTTCATCACCGGAGTTGCAACTGCTGGTCATCAGGCAGGCAGATATGGTCTCTATATTTCGAGCAATCGCAAGAACTACAGTCAGGATGTTCCGTCAACGCAATCTTCGCAAATGCAGAGCGATATGACTAATACTGCATTTGCTATCCGAAGTGTTTATATGGAGCCTGGCAACTACGAAATAGGCTATGATTGGAAATGCGATGCATATACTTTGGTGAATGCTGAAAAGTGGCGTGCTTTCGGACGTGCATTCCTCGCTCCTGAGTCAATTACTCTTAGTGGCGATTTGAGGTCATATATCAACAAGGACCCAATGGTGGCACAGAGCCTCCACGAAGGGAACATGGAGAAACAGCCTACATGGCGTCACGAACGTGCTTTGGTCACTATTACTGAACCTGGCAACTACAACATTGTGTTCGAGTGGGCTTCGTTTGCTTCGCATGACGTTGCGAAAGGCAATCTGACGTCAACACCATTAGCTATTGACAATGTCGAAGTGACAAGCGTCAGCTGCTTGCCTGTGACAGGTATGCATGTGGATTATATCTCTTACGATTCAGCCTTTGTCAGCCTCGGCGAGACAGTCACTGGCGAATATGCTCTGCAGACTGTTATGGATGAAAGTGCAATAACTCAGACTACCTCGTTCACTGGCAACGCTTTGAGTTTCGGTCATCTGCAGGCAATGACACAATATTATCTGTACGTGAGGTCAATATGCGCTTCAGGTGATACCTCAAGTTGGCGATATACTGAATTCACTACTCCTGATACATTGGCTGCATTGCCTTGGGTTTGCGATTTCGAAAACGTAGCCGAGAACGGACACTGGCATTTCAACCAGACAGGGCAGAAAAACTATTTCATTACTGGCAATCAGACCAACAATGGTGGCTCGCAGGCTCTTTACATTACCGATGACGGTAACTCCAACCACTATACTGGCACTTATGGTTCTATTTCCTATGCTTGGCGCGAAATGCGTCTTGAGCCAGGAATACACGAGTATTCATACGATTGGAAATGTGATGGCAGGGAAGGACAAGATTTCGGCAGAATTATCCTTGTTCCTATTTCGACCGAACTTAACGAGGGCATGTTGCTCAATGGCTTGGATGATGAAAAGACACCTAAAGATGCAATAGCTCTTGATGGCGGTGTGAACCTCTTTGGGTCGCAATCGTGGACGAACAGAGTAGGATTCATTAATGTTGCTACCGAAGGGTTATACAAGTTGCTCGTCTTATGGAACAATATGGCACTCAGTCCACATACCTCATCGACTGCAAACCAGCCACCGTTGGCATTGGATAATATCTCTTTGCGTCGTTCAACATGTTTGCCTATATCGCTTTCGGTCGAAAGTACAAGCGATAAGAACGTGACATTGGTTGTAAACAACGTCAACGAAGGGTCGGCTGTCGAATATCGTATGACCAGAATGAAGAACGAAGTGTTGCGTTGTGATACAGTTTACAACAACCGGATTTCGCTTGACAATCTCGTGCCATCATCGACCTATACTGTCGAGGCACGTGCTATATGTGGCGAAAACGACCATTCGCTCTGGACCTCGCTCAATGTGAGGACATTATGTGGGGTTATTGATAGTTTCCCATATTACGAAGGATTTGAATATTTG
The DNA here is from genome assembly GCA_024399535.1 of Paludibacteraceae bacterium. Taxonomy (GTDB): domain Bacteria; phylum Bacteroidota; class Bacteroidia; order Bacteroidales; family Paludibacteraceae; genus Aphodosoma. The sequence continues at coordinate 1,946 of JAKSNU010000033.1, read as the reverse complement.
AGAGCGTTCCCACGTTCTGGCTCGATAGGCAATATCTGCTGGAGCGCAATGAATATCGAGGTGACCACACTCTATACTACAGCTTATCCATTTTATTCAACTTCAAGTTCCCGCGATTATGTTCATAACGGCGAAATGGCACTTACGATGACTTCATCAGAGAGCGATAATATGTATATGGTTTTGCCTCAGATGGATTCTATAAACGACCTTAAGATGTCGTTCTGGTATCGTAATCAATCAACTTCAACCGATTGCGGAAGCATAACCGTAGGCTATATGCCTAACCCTTCTGATTATAATAGTTTCGTTGCATTGAATGAATTGCCTAAATCGAGCCAGCAGACAAATTATGTGCAGGAATTTACATCTGCTGTTCCAAATGCACGTATTGCGTTCAGGTATGGTGGTTCGATGAAGAGCGGACAGACGTCGGGTATTGATGATATACTCATCAAACGAATGGTTCAAGGACCTACGTATATGGATTCTATCTGTTACAATACTCCGTACAGCTTGCACGGTTTCAATATTGGGCTTAGCGATCTTGCTGTTGGTATGAACCATTTCCGTCGTATTCAGGATGCTGCCAATGCAAATAATCCAGATACGATAATGTATGCTGATGTGTTTGTAAAACACGAAATGCGTCATGACATATTCGATACTATTTGCGAAGGTCAGGATTACGAGCCATGGCAGTTGATTAAACCATCGACAGGTACTTATCAGCATACTTTCCAACGTGATGGTTGCGATTCTACCGTATATCTCTATTTGAATGTTATGCGTGAGTCGCGTAATATTACGGATACAATCTGCTTTGGCGGACAATACTATTTCGTTGATACTATGTTGACCGACCCTGGAATGTATGTTCGTGATCGTATATCGCAGCGCGGATGTATGGTGAAGGATACTTTGTATCTAATGGAGCTTCCAGATACAGTTGATTTGGTTGACCAGATGTGCGAAGGTTCTGTTTATCAATTCCATGGCAGACAGCTCACTCAGGGTGGAACCTACTACGAGCAGGTGGTTGGCAAACGAGGATGTAGCCAGGTCGAGCGGTTGGAACTCACTGTGATATCAGCTAATCCTATTCTCTTTGATACTATATGCCAGGGTGCAAGTCGTATTTTCGGCAATCAGGTACTGACGACTGCAGGCGTTTATACACGACAATATATCAGTCCTGAGGGCTGTACGATAAACGAGACGCTGGAACTTGAGGTGTCACCTGCTATCGTGAACTATGTGACCGATTATGCTTGCGAGGGTCGTAAATACACTGGACATGGTTTGGTCAATGTCACCATAACTGGCGATACTGTCATAACTGTGAACCACAAGACTGCCGAGCAATGCGATTCTATAGAACAGGTGACTTTAATCTATAAACTGACCGACAGACAGGAGTTCAATAAGCAAATAGGCGAGAACGAAAGTTATACATGGGAGGGCGAGACCTACAGCACAAGTGGTACATATACCGTTACTTACACCAACCAGTATAATTGCGATTCAGTGCTTGTACTGCATCTTACGGTCGGTACTGATGTAGATAATGTCTCGGGCGTTGAGATAAAGATTGTTCCTAACCCTCTCCGCAATGGTGGAATAGCTTATGTATATGGCTTGGACGATGCAGAAATGGTTGAGATAATAAACGAGTTTGGCGAGATTGTTGAGCGGTTTGTTCCATCGACTTATCCAATAGAATTGCCGCAACTCAATGTCTCAGGAATCTATTATGTGAGAGTGATAATGCTGAATGGCGAGATTGTCACCGAGAAACTGATATGTGAATAAACACACATTGCATTATTTGAAACTGTAACGTTTTTTGTAGTTTTTAGTGCTCAATATATTGTCTCACTGATGATTACAGGCGTTACAGTTTTTCAATTAACTGTAACAAACTGTAACGCTGTTTTGCTTAAGTG
>JAKSNU010000032.1 GCA_024399535.1 Paludibacteraceae bacterium | reverse complement strand
TTTTATATTTTTGCCGAGATTGACGGCTATGTCAGAAAAAAGTCGTAACTTTGCAAAAAATTTTGCGAAGGTCGGCACGACCGCAGCCGAAATAAAAGACAGCCTTATGATAACAGCAAGAACAGGCAAATTGCCATCAGGCATACAGGACTTTGAAGGTCTCATCAACGACGGATACTGCTATGTCGATAAGACAGAGCATATCTACAATCTCATGAACAGTGGTAAATATTTCTTCCTCTCCAGGCCACGGAGGTTCGGAAAGTCGCTGTTCCTATCGACCTTGAAAGCCTTCTTCTTGGGGAAACGAGAACTGTTCGAAGGTCTTGCCATCGCACGTCATGAGGATATCACTTGGGAAAAGCACCCTGTGTTGTATGTCGACCTTAATGTGAACAATTACGACTCAGTTGATGTGCTGAAGATAAAGTTGGATGACTCGCTCAATGAGTGGGAAAGTTTGTACGGATGTGTAGATAAAAGCCTGCCTTTGGGAATGCGTTTCGAGAAGGTCATCCGTCGTGCGTATGAGCAGACGGGCTTGAAGGCTGTCATCTTGGTGGACGAATACGACAAGCCCCTGCTTGAAGCAATAGGCAACACAGAACTTCAGGAGGCTTACCGCGACATCCTGCGAGGCTTCTACAGCGCACTGAAATCGATGGACGCATACATCGAATTCGCCATGCTGACAGGGGTCACCAAGTTCGGCAAGTTGAGCGTATTCAGCGGGCTGAACAACCTGATGGACATATCGATGGACAGAAGGTTTGCCGACATCTGCGGCATAACGGAAAAAGAGATGCTTGACAATTTCGAAACAAACATCAAGACAATGGCTGCGGAGAACGAAATGAGTTATGATGAGTGCATCGAGAAACTGAGGAAAATGTATGATGGGTATCATTTTGAAGAAAACGCCATAGGTGTCTATAACCCATACAGTCTGCTTAATGCGTTCACACAAAACAAGTTCGGCAGTTACTGGTTTGACACTGGCACACCCACATTCCTCGTCAAACTGCTCCAAAACTGTGACTACCGTCTTGAAAAACTTTCAAAAGAGGTGGTTACCGCCGACATTATCAGCGCAATCGACACTGACAATCCAATACCTGTCATCTACCAGAGCGGCTACCTTACAATAAAGGACTATGACAAAAGGTTCAAGAAATATACGTTAGGTTTTCCGAACCACGAGGTGGAAGAAGGTTTCATGAACGCATTGATTCCTTCATACCTGCCGAAGAAACACAGCAACAATACTTTCGACATCGCACAGTTTGTCCTTGATGTCGAAGCCGGCGAAACAGACCAGTTCATCGACCGTCTGCGCTCACTGTTTGCAGACACACCATACGAGTTGATTAAAGACCTTGAGAACCACTACCAGAACATACTCTGGCTGCTCTTCAAGCTGATGGGCTTCTACACCCATGCGGAATACCACACAAGCCGTGGCAGGATAGACCTGCTGGTCAAGACACCTCTCTATATCTACGTGATGGAGTTCAAGTTGGACGGTACAGCCGAAGAGGCCATGGCTCAAATAAACTCGAAAGGCTATTCCCTGCCGTTCACCGTCGAAGACCAAACCGTCGTAAAAATAGGTATGAACTTCAGCAATGAGACCCGCAACATCGAGAAATGGATTGTTGGCGATTAAGAGTGACGTCAAGGCGACAGGAGACGTGAATCCAAGTCTTGGAACCTGATTTCTCCCAAATCAGTTGATCGAAATGGGTATTGTAGTGAAGCCAGTTAAACCAATCCTTTAGAGCTGAGGAATTAGAACTTAGAGCCGAGGGAAGGACGATGTCGGCAGCTTCGCCTTTTTGGTGTTGGGAGGTTGAGACTCCGCCTACTGCCCTATTGAGGGCTGTAGAACGATAGCCGCTACTGATGATGACGGGTACACCGAAGTGCTGGCGTAAGGGTTCGAGAACTTGCTCACAGAGGTTTTTCAGATTTGCAAGCACGGCTTGACCAGATGGAACTGATAGGTCAATGTGATTGTCGATGTGGTTGCGTTCGGCAACAGAGGAACGAGTGAACTCACTCAAATCGAAATGCTCGGATAATTTCATAGTTTGATTTTTAGCACGCAGAATGCGCAGAACAGACAAAGGAGAATGATACAGATGGCTAATGACCATTTATAGATGGAGGGTACGTGACGTTCGGTCCGGACAACTTCGACTGTCTTGATTACAGGAATAGAGTCAATCTGAACCCGATGGACGGTGTCGCGCAGGAATTTGTATCTATACTCACGCTGGACATCGTGAATGAGGAGGGTGTCGAGCCTACCCCCATCCCCTTCTGAAAGAGAAGGGTGATAGTCACTGGAATGCTGATTCTCAATATAAATGCTGTCGTACTGAATGCTATTCAGATAAAGAGTGTCGGTCGAAACCCTTTCAACGACCTGCACATGACGAAGATGGCTGCAAGCTGAAGCAACCATAACGATGGCAATGATAATGATGGCTTTTCTCATGATTTGTCTCTGTGTTTATAGTCGATGCCAATGATGGCACCGGCGAAGGTTAGTATTTCGCCGAAGGCGGTCAGGACTGTCGGGTCGATTTTGCCTGTCGGTGGAACGATAAAGGCTGCCGTTATCAGTAGCACGCCGAAGGCGACGAGTATTGTCGCTAAATACAGTTGATGTTTTTTCATTGGATCACTTGGTTTGTTTCACGCAGAATAAATAAAAACCCCTTCCCTATCGGGAGGACGCATCAGACAGACTTGATTGCCATATAGATAAGTTCTTTGGACTTGGGTTTCTATCTCACGCAGAATTCGCAGGATAAAGGAATTTCCTTGCGTGATGTTTGTCCCATTAGTTGCAATAGTCATGTCCCGGCACGGAGGTCTCACCCGAAAGGTAAGGGGTTGTCAATCAGTCGGAATCAGAAAGTACCTTCGTCATCTCCACCTTCGTTTTCACCGCTACCAGACCCTGAGCCGCTACCAGAGCCACCTCCGGTCTGAGTGCCCGATCCGCTGCCTGAACCAGGGTTGACGACCGGTCCGTTGCCGCCAGTACCATTGTTCACAACGCCTGCAGCAACCGTGGTCGAATAGGTACCGATGGTGATCTTGACCGAACCGTCAGCCTGCACCTCTGCCATATTGCGAGCCATCATATAGCCGCGAAGGGTCGAATACTTGTTCTGACGGTTGAAGGCAGTGAGAAGACGCTGATAGGTTGCGTGGTCGGTTGCCGTCGAAACTTTGTTGGCATTGATCCATGCGCTCAAAGCGGAAGTTATGGCGCCGAACTTGGTGCGTTGGGCTGCCATGTTGGCGGTCACATTGTCGTTTGGATTGCAGAGCTTGACACTATAGACCTGCCCCGTCCTGCGGTTCAGTTTAGTGTAGATGCTGTCGTGGTGGCATGGACTGCCTGAATGTCCTGGCATAAGCCAAGTGGTTTTTACTTTTCCCATGTTTGTTTTAAGTTTAATGGTTAAAAATTAAAGGTTTAAGTTTGGTGCACACTATGTTTACTCTTGTTTCTCCTTGGATTGTACTTGAAAACAAGTACGAACTAAGTGTGAACATAAGGTGCAGATAAGAGCGACTTCAAATTATCATGCAAACCGAAAGCAATATTGCGCGCATTTTATTGCTGAACCGCTGTCGATAATGTTCTCCGTTCAAATCTGGTGCAAAGGTACGACATTTCGCATTCGCCATTCGGACGATTATCGGTAATAGTGCGCCATTATGCGCCATTATGGGTAATTTCACGCCGAATTTTGCGTTTTGCTTCTGCCCTCATTTGCACTATGGTTAAGATTGTGTCTTGACCATAGGCGGCATTCGGCATAATCAAAACAAGTTTTGCTTCTGCTCTCATTTGCACTATGGTTAAGATTGTGTCTTGACCATAGGCGGCATTCGGCATAATCAAAACAAGTTTTGCTTCTGCTCTCATTTGCACTATGGTTCACCGAGGTAGAGTTTTATCAAATCAACTTGGCGTGGAGTATAGGTTTTCTCGTTGACGTTGTAGCCACCCGGAGCTTGGGCGAGCCGAGTGGAGAGCTCGGTGCAGCGGTTGATGGCACGGGTTAGGTTGTCGGTTGCTGCCTTCTTGGTTGGCGCATCGGGATAATACTGAAGCGCCAGTTCGTATTTTTTAATCATTTGTCTTGTGGTTTTATTAGGTAAATTTTATTTTATTTGTTGGTAATCATGATATAATCTGCGATATCAATTTTACTGGCTTTCTGGTCTGCGGTGGCATTGCGTTCGAGGAAATCGCTGACCATGACGGAGATATGCAGTTCCTGTTGCGCTGCGATGGCTATCTCCTGCCATTTGCGGTAGGTTTCGCCCGTTGGGTCGGTGTCGGGGAAGAGGATGAGACGGGGGGACGGTGACCCGCCAGCGGAACTGGCGGGAACGGTGGCTGTGTGCGATCCATGGGCGGGAACGGTGGCGATTTGGGCGAGAGCGGAGACTGTGAGGCTGGACAATCCGCCTGTGGCAAGCCATACTACTGGTAATTCAGAGCCTCCGGTGGGCAGTTGGAACTTTGGGAAGAGCTCAGAGCAGATGATGGCTGTCTTTTCCGACTCAACAATCGCCACAATAATTCCATTTCCGTTAGGAGAACCTTCCTCCTGAATGCCTTCTGAAGGATGAGGGGGCAAATTGGAACCTTCCTCTTGAATGCCTTCTGAAGGATGAGGGGGCAAATTGGAACCTTCCTCTTGAATGCCTTCTGAAGGATGAGGGGGCAAATGGGAACCTGCCTTTTGAATGCCTTCTGATGGAAGAGGGGACAAATGGGAACCTTCCTCTTGAATGCCTTCTGATGGAAGAGGGGGTAAATGGGAACCTTCCTCCTGAACGCCTTCTGAAGGATGAGGGGGCAAATGGGAACCTTCCTCTTGAATGCCTTCTGATGGAAGAGGGGGTAAATGGGAACCTTCCTCTTGAATGCCTTCTGATGGAAGAGGGGGCAAATAGGAAGCCAACAGATGCGACCCGAAGAGGCAGCGAGACGGCTGATAGTCATCTGGCAGCAACCCCTGCTTTTTCAGGCGGGATACCACCCATGAGGGATGGCGGTCATGGTCGCGGTGACAATCGGAACGATAGAACATAATCTTGCCATCGTGAAGTCGCTCGTTGCGGTCGATTTGCCAGTAGATCACTCCCCCATCGCAAGTCATGCCGAGATGATAACGAAGTGCGGCACGACGCATCTGCTCTTCGGTCAGTATGTTGTTGTTCACCAATGCACGGCAGAATGAAGATTCTGTGCTGTAGCATTGCTTCAAATAGACTGAGTTTAAGGAAACTAAATTCATTTTTTTAACATTGATTTTATTAACATTTTGTCTCGTATGCGCTCGTCTGCGGTTAGATTTTGGCTGTAGATACGGGTTATCTCTCCTCGCATCGTCAATCACGATACCGAACCTTTCGGCAAGCCAGCGTACAGCCTGAGCGAACTTCAGATTCTCATGATACATGACAAGTCGGATATTATCGCCACCTTTTTGGCAAACGGGGCACCCCCAATAATTGCCACTGACCTTCAGCCAAAGCGATGGGTTCTCATCCTCGTGTATGAAACAGTGACACATCCGGCAGGAGCCTCGACCCGAATAACTGATACCGAGCCTCTGTGCCACCTCAAGAATGCTGACGTTCCTGACTTCATTGATAACGTTTTCAAATTCCATTTCTCCCTCACGCGTGTGTGCGTGTGACGTGCGTGTCACACGCGTATACTACTCCCCTGACGGGGAGGTAGTATCGATTGATTGTTTGTTTAGACGATAGAATCGACGGTTGGCACCGTCGATGGTCAGGACGATGATGCCTGCCATGAGGGCATCGTTCAGGCAGCGGTAAAACAGCCCGTTTGTAGTAATCTGGGCGATTTCCATGATGCGCGAACGGAGGGCATACTGTTCCATGCAGTCAACCCCGCTGAGCGCATCGCCAAAGAGTTTTTCGAGCCTCATAACAGGGTGACTATCCTCGTATCGTTCGACGTAGATGTAATTGATAGGCGGACGATATTCGTTCTGATTGACTTGACTTACAGGCTTTTGACCAAAATAATTTTCGATAGAGTAAGGCATAGGAATCCCATTTGCATCAACGATGTATTGCAGTTTGTCCACTATGTCGTACTTGCGCGTATCGGTCTGCGAAAGGGTGAAAATACGGTTCTCGTCCTTGACGCATTCATAGACCTCGAAAGCCTTGTTTTTCAGCTCGGTGCCAATCCACCCACGGAGATTCTTATCCTCGGCAGACTTATTCTGGTGCAGCACGCAAACAATACAGCATCTGACGTCCGATGCGAGGTGCATCAGACGCTCGATAACATTCTGAGCCATAACGCCATCATTGATATCGTTGACCAAATCACGAATACCATCTAAAATCACTAAGTCGGGTTTATATTCGTACAATGCCGCCTCAAGCATCGGAAGCCGTTCCTGCCAGAAATCAGCACGGACGTTGAAGACGTGAAACTGGTCTTGATCATAGGTCATCAAGCCAGGCAGCGACCCACCAGAAATCATAGGCATGATACGGTGCTTCAGAATATCCTGCGTGGATTCTTCCGACTGCTCGGTATCGAACCAAAACACGCGCAACGAATCCTGACTGATACGACGAATGGAAAGCACTTCGCTCCGAAAACAAAGCGACATCAATATACTGGAAATAAATGTCTTACCGCTTTTTGCCTTACCTGTCACAGCCACCAGTTCGCCTCGCGGAAAGCAGGGTTTGCAAAACATACGGAACAGAAATTCCATCTGCGGAAGCTCCGTGTCGGGAGTGATACGACGACTTTCCAATTTGGCGAGCAACTCACGCCGAAGCGTATCCTCTCCGGCATGTGACAGCTCAGCATTGATTGCACTTATGGCAGCACCGTCAATGGTCAATCCGTTTGCCATAACGGTTGAATTTTACAGGTTTGCCATCCAAGTTCAGCGGATCGCCCATACCGAGCTGATATTCAATCATTCGGCAAAAATTGTAATTTTTCATCACCGCCCGTCCAGTTATGGTGTTCGGCTTGATGAAACGTTCGAAGGCTGTACGTGCCGTAGCGACGCTGTAGATACGACGGATGAGCGGCTTGGCATAGTGCTTCCGGCTGATGTGGTAATGGCTATTGCCAATGATATGGCGGATGAAAAGTCTCATCACGCTGTCCCAAAACCGCCGGAGCAACTCTGGTTGCGGATAACTATTGATGACACGCTCTTTCCAAGCAGATTCTTTCATCATGAGCGGATATACATACCCACACCATGGTTCGCAAAAATACTCGACAATGTCGTTGACAGTCACATCAATAACTACTTTTTTCATAACAGTAAAATTTTATAAATCCACTGCAAAGGTAAGGATTTTCCACTCCACGGGGTTACCCCTATGAGGGTAACTATTCCTTGAAAATTATGTATATTTATTTATGTTTAACTAATATTAAATTATTATGATTTCGAACAAGTCAAAAATGAATCACGAAGCGGACTACACAGAATGTCTGCGTGAGATTGGAGCAGCTATCGAGCAGTTCCGCAAAGAGAGCGGCAGTTCGATAAAGCCAACGATGGCAGCATTGCATATGTCGCATCGTACCCTAAGGGGGGTTTGTCCGGTTCACAACTGAACGTAATCTGCTACCTGCGAGTAATTTTAGCCTGTCACCACAATTGCGGTGACAATCAACCGATTGACCAATTCATCGACAACATGAGGGAGATACTGGATAGATATGCAGAAAAAATTTTGATGAATAAGGTACTATGACCGCAATGGAAGTCTTGGTCCTGCAGGAAAACCATATTTTGATTCGCCGTTGGATGACAGCTTGATACCTTTGCTGCTGTTGGCAGGGTTGTTGGCGGCAAGACGCGCAACATTGAGAAATGTTTAGCATCATTTCACGCAGAACCAGTTATTATTCTCACGCAGAATTCGCAGAATGTTGCATGAGGCTCCGTCTCCAAAACATGAAATAAAAAAATCAATTTTTGTCATCTGAATATCAGAAAAAAGTTGTATCTTTGCAGCGTCAAATGGGATTGACTATGGAAAATACATTTCTGCGCAAACTCCCTATTGGGGTTCAGGACTTTGAAAGTCTGAGAAACGATGGCTATCTGTATGTTGACAAGACTGAACAGATTCATCGTCTCATATCGACAGGTCGTTACTACTTCCTTTCCCGTCCGCGTCGCTTCGGGAAATCAATGCTCATTTCCACGCTCAAGGCATTGTTCGAAGGGAAGAGGGAACTGTTCGAAGGACTCGCAATAGCCTCGAAACCAGATTTCAAGTGGGCGAAGCACCCTGTGCTGCATCTGGACCTGAACACCAATAAATACGACCGTCAAGAGGTGTTGGAGCAGAAATTAGGTGAGTCGCTCAGCCAGTGGGAACTCCAGTTTGAATGCCCACGACCAGACCTGCCTTTTGGAATGCGGTTCGAGAATGTGATAAAAAAGGCATACGAAAAGACTGGCCTTCGTGTCGTGATTCTTGTGGATGAATACGACAAGCCTATGCTTCAGGCTATCGGCAATCCAAAACTGCAAGACGACTTCCGCTCAATCCTCAAAGGGTTCTACGGAGCGTTGAAATCGATGGACGGCTGCATACGGTTTGCCATACTGACGGGTGTCACCAAGTTCGGCAAGGTGAGCGTATTCAGCGACCTGAACAATCTTCGCGACATTTCCATGTCCCGCAAATACCACGACATCTGCGGTATTACGGAAGAGGAACTGAAATCCGTTTTCAAACCAGAGATAGAGGAACTCGCCGAGGAAAACCACCTGACAATAGATGAATGCCTTGCCGAGATGCGCAGACGGTATGACGGCTATCATTTCGAGACTTCCGTGCAGGGAATTTACAATCCTTTCAGCGTTCTCAACACCTTCGCCGAACTGAAATTCGGCAGTTACTGGTTCGAGACCGGCACACCGTCGTATTTAGTGTATCTGCTGCAGAAACACGACTGGAACCTTGAGGAGATGTCACGTGAGAAGGCATCGGCAGAAGTGCTGAATTCGATAGATGTCGATTCAACCAACCCTATCCCTGTAATATACCAGAGCGGATACCTGACCATAAAGGACTATGACACAAGGTTCAAGACATATACTTTGGGGTTCCCGAATGAAGAGGTGGAAGAGGGTTTCACGAAATACCTGATGCCATGCTACATCTATAGGAAAGACGACAATAAATCTCCATTCCTGATTGACAATTTCGTCAATGATGTGGAGTCGGGTAACACCGAGCAGTTTGTCAAGCGTCTGCGCTCGCTTTTTGCCGACACTCCATACGAGCTGGTGCAGAACCTTGAGAACCACTACCGCAACGTGGTATGGCTGCTCTTCAAGCTGATGGGTTTCTACACCCAGGCGGAGTACCACACCAGCGACGGACGCATTGACATGGTGGTCAAGACCCCGAAATACTGCTATGTGCTTGAGTTCAAGCTTGACGGCACCGCCGAGGAGGCACTCGCCCAGATTCAGGATAAGAACTACACACTGCCTTTTGCAATCGAGGATCAGCAGATTGTCCGCATCGGAATCAATTTCGACAGCAAGACACGCAACATCGACAAGTGCTTAGTTTCGTCGCACGCAGAGAATTCATGATTTATTTTCACGAAGAATTCGCAGAATAAAGGAATCATTTCTGCATGAAATCCATTATGACATACGAGAGAGATAGTCGTCGAAGGTGTAGCGACGCAGAAGGTCGATATGACCATCAAGCCGACGAAGGGCAATGGATGGGTGCGTAACGCCATTGAACATCGTGGTCTTCACGTTGGTGTAGTGGTTCATATCTTCAAGGACGATGCGTTCGCCAATTTTGAGTTCGTGGTCGAAACGCCAGTAGCCAACGAAATCGCCACTAAGGCAGCTGATACCACCCATGCGATAGACATGTTCGCCTTCGTTAGTTTCGATGGATTCGGCTCCAACAATGAATGGCTGATATGGCATTTCGAGACAATCGGGCATATGGCAGGCAAAAGAGACATCAAGGATGGCAGTACGTATGCCATGGTTTTCGACAATATCAAGCACAGACGAGACAAGAGTACCAGTACGCCACATATGCGCTGAGCCAGGCTCAAGAATCACATGAAGCCAAGGATAACGCGAACGAAAATTGCGGATAAGACTCACAAGATGTTCAACATCATAACCATCACGAGTCATTAGATGTCCTCCACCGAAGTTAATCCATTTCAGACAAGGAAATAATTTTCCGAATCTTTCCTCAACGACACGAAGAGTACGTTCAAGGTCGTAGGACGACGATTCGCAAAGGGTATGGAAATGGAAACCCTCCAATCCATCGGGAAGAACATTTGGAAGATTATCAAGAATGACACCAAGGCGCGAACCAGGCGCACAAGGATTATAAAGATCGGTCTCAACATCAGAAAATTCCGGATTGATACGTATGCCACAAGAGACACCTGAACGGAGACAGAGATCACGATAGCGCCCGAACTGAGCGAGAGAATTGAAGGTGATATGCGAACTCAAATTCACCAATTCGTCGATTTCATCGGGACGATAGGCAGGAGCATAGGTATGAGGACGAGAGCCAAGTTTATGAAAAGCCATACGAGCCTCGTTGAGCGAAGATGCGGTGGAATAGGGAATAAAAGAACGTGTAACATCAAAAAGACGCCAGATAGAAAATGCCTTGAACGCCATGATTATCTCGGCACCCGAACGACGAGAGACCTCAGATATCAGTTGAAGATTGCGACGGACAAGAGACTCCTCGATTAGAAAGCATGGAGTTTCGACACTGGAGAAATCGAGATTTTCAAATTCGGAATTCATTTTTCGAGAAATAAAAAAATGTGGCAAAGCAAAGAAAAACTTGTTTTGCCACATTCATTATCATAAATTATAATTATTTATTCAAACGGAAACGCTCGTTACCGTTAACGATGAAGTCAACAATCTGATTTGCAGCAGCAAGACCTGCGTTAACGTTAGCCTCACCAGTCTCAGCACCCATCTTCTTAGGAGTAGCGAAGAAGCGGTTGCCAAATTTAGCCTTCATCTCCTCAGCGCAAGCTGGAGCAACGTCAGCAACATACTTGAGGTCAGTACGCTCTTCCATAACCTTCATAAGCTCTGGCTCGTTGATAACCTCTTTACGAGCAGTATTAATAAGGGTAGCACCCTTTGGCATACGAGAAACGAGGTCGTAGTTGATAGAACCCTTAGTCTGCTCGGTTGCAGGGATATGCAATGAGAGATAGTCAGAAGTAGCATAGAGCTCTTTGAGGTCAGTGATAGCCTTGACACCATCAGCCTCAATCTTCTCAGCAGGGAGGAATGGGTCGAGAGCCTGAACCTTCATACCGAAACCCTTAGCAATATTGCCAACAAGACGACCAACATTACCATAAGCCTGAATACCAAGAGTCTTGCCCTTCAACTCGCAACCTGTACCAGGAGTATATTGATTACGAGCCATCATAACCATAAGACCGAGAGCCAACTCAGCAACGGCGTTAGAGTTCTGACCAGGAGTATTCATAGCCACAACATTGTGTGCAGTACAAGCTGCAAGGTCGAGATTATCGAAACCAGCACCTGCGCGAACGACAATCTTAAGGTTTTTAGCGTGGTCGAGAACCTCAGCAGTAACTTTGTCTGAACGAACGATGAGTGCATCAACGTCAGCAACAGCTGCATAGAATTGGTCAACAGATGTGTACTTCTCAAGGAGAACAAGTTCACCTTTAGCGCCCTCAATGATAGAGCGAATGCCATCAATTGCTGCTTTAGCAAATGGCTTTTCTGTAGCTACAAGAACTTTCATAAACTATATATTTTTAAGTAATTATTTTCGGGTGCAAAGTTAGGCATAAAAAAGGAGACAGCCAAACAAAAAGCGATTTAGTTTTTATTTAATTTAGAAAGCGCATTATGATAGGCTGCCGCATTGCGGTTATGCTCGGAAAGAGTGACGGCAAAACGATGAGAACCATTAAAAGAAGGATCGGCACACATATATATATAACTATGAGTTTCGGCATTCAGTACTGCGTCAATGGTAGAGAGGTTCGGCAAGCGGATAGGTCCAGGAGGCAAACCTTTGAACTTATATGTGTTGTATGGTGAATCGGTGAGGAGGTCGGCAGCAAGAATACGGGTCTTGGCAAAATCGCGTTCTGCAAATTTGACTGTAGGATCGCTCTGGAGAAGCATATCTTTACGAAGGCGGTTGAGATATAGGCCGGCAATACGTGAAAGTTCGGAAGAGTAATGAGACTCCTCGTCAACTATAGAGGCGAGAATGCAGACTTCGGAAGGAGTGAGTCCGACAGACTGAGCCTTATGTATGCGTTCAGATGTCCAAAACAACTTATCATCGGACACAAGTTTGGTCATAATATCGCTGATTGAAGCAGTCCACCAAAACTCGTAGGTATCAGCATGTATATGAGCAAAGAGATTCTGATAAGAAAGCCCTAACGGAGCCATAAGCGAAGAATCATTCAGGAAACGCATGACCTCAATTGAATCAACCATCAGCTGACGAGAGAGAGACGATGCAAAATCCTCAGGAAGTCGGAGATTATTGATTGTAAGACGTACCGGAGTCTGCCACCCACGGTTGAGCATACGGAAAATGTCGATATTTCGCATTCCGTCACGCACAATATAGTGACCTGGAACCACATTATGGTCGTCGCTGAAGCCAAGAAAGAGGGTCGCTATGACCATTTTGTTGTCGTCAACAAACAATTTCCGGGAAGAAAGTTCGTCAATCACATCACCAAGATTGTTGTCAGGACGCACATAAATTTCGCAAGACGAAGAACACGAAACATTGGGGCTATAGACAAAATACCAAACTAAACCAATAATAGACAACACAATAACAACAATCAAAGAAACAAGAATGATTGCAATTTTCTTAAAAACTCGATTCATAAATAATATCCTTTTGAAAGATGTTGCAAAGGTAAGAAAAGTTTTTGGAAAAAAAGCATGAAAAGTTTTGTTTATTCTAAAAAAAGTTTCTACCTTTGCAGTCGCAAAAAAAGGAAGTTTGGGTGAGTGGCTGAAACCACCAGTTTGCTAAACTGACGTACGGGTTACCGTACCGGGGGTTCGAATCCCCCAGCTTCCGCACGAACAAGGGGATGATTCACAACGGAAGTCATCCCTTTTTTATACATATAATATTTACCATATGAAAAGTTTCCCAAATTGCAAGATAAACATAGGTCTAAACATAGTAAGA
This sequence comes from Paludibacteraceae bacterium, assembly GCA_024399535.1. Taxonomy (GTDB): domain Bacteria; phylum Bacteroidota; class Bacteroidia; order Bacteroidales; family Paludibacteraceae; genus Aphodosoma. The sequence goes on along the minus strand of JAKSNU010000032.1, from coordinate 8,708 downwards.
AAAAGAGAAGACGGATACCACGACCTATGTACGGCAATGTACCCCATTCCACTCGCTGACGAACTCGAGATTGAAGAGGCTGAGAAATTCAGTTTCGAGACAAAAGGAATAAAATTAGATGACGATGGGAAGGAAAACCTTGTCGTCAGAGCATACAGAATGATGGAAGAGACATACGGAACACTGCCACCGGTCAAGATAATGCTCACAAAAAACATTCCTTCAGGCGCAGGACTCGGAGGAGGTTCGGCAGATGCAGCCTTCACTATAAAGATGATAAACGAGATGTTCAAAATTGGGGCAAACGATAATGAAATGGAAAAAATTGCCGCCAAATTAGGAGCAGACTGCGCATTTTTCATAAAAAACAAACCAAGAATGTGCAAAGGGAAAGGAGACCAAATGAGCGATATAAGAATAGACCTCAGCGGAAAAAGGCTCATCATGGTCAAGCCAGACATCAACATTTCGACAAAAGAAGCTTATGCAGGATGTCATCCACAGCCTTGGAAGAGACAATTGGAAGAGTTGCTAACCGAGACTGATATCAAAACGTGGCAAAACGAAGTAAAAAACGATTTCGAGAGGCAAATATTTATAAATCACAGAGAATTGGAGCAGATAAAGAGAGAAATGTATGAAATAGGAGCATGCTATGCGAGCATGTCAGGATCTGGGTCAACAATATATGGAATCTTCGAAACAAAAACCGTAACAAGCTCATTTACAAAGTATAAAACATTCATTATAGATTTATAGAAAACATAACAGAAAATTCTCAATAAAAAAATAAGAATTTTGTTTGCCATATAAAAAACAATTTGTAACTTTGCAGCCGAATAGGAGTGCATAATATGCACGAGTGGGTTTTGAATAATAAATAATCAAAGCAATATGAAAAAAGTATTTTTTGCAGTTGCAATTGCAGCAGCAGTATGTATGGGAATGGTATCTTGTAAAGAAGAAGCAAAGAGTTGCTACAAAATCTATTACACAATTCCAGAACAGCCTGAACAGAAAAATGAAAAAGGTGAAAAGACAAGAGAAGCCCGTCCTGCAATGGATTACGAAGGTTATCGTTGGTGCACAGATGCAGAGATGAAAGCATCTAAAGAGGCATTGGAAAAATCGAATTATCAGAACGTATCATATGAAAAAGTTACTGCTGATTCGATTAAAACGCAGAGCGATTGCTTGTCAGAAGTATTCATCTAATTCATAATCACATATGAAAAAAACATTATTTGCGTTGGCAATAGTTGCGGCAATAGTATGCGGTTCGACCTCGTGCGACAAAATGAATGAGGAGAAAGCGTGCTACAAAGTCACATATAAAGATACAGATGGTTCAGAAGTCACAAAATATATGTGGGCTTCGAAAATCAGCTTGGATAGGATGAAAGAATATTGGGAGACACCAGAGGTTGGCAGAACAAATATCAAGATTCAAAAGTCTATCAAATACAAAACTATCGAAGATTGTGCAGCAGCCAATACCAATGCATAGACACGGATAACAAATAAAATAAATATCATTATGAAGAAAGTATTTTTTGCAGTTGCTGTAATAGCAGCGATGGGGTTGAGTATGATTTCATGCGACAAAGACAAAATTCAGTGCCACAAAATCACTTACAAGGACAAGAACAGTTCTCAAACTGTCTATATGTGGGACACTCGCAACAACATTGACGCAGTAATAGCTGAATGGGAAAAATTGTTCGGCAGGACAAATATCAAAGTCAGCTATGCTACAAAATACAAGACTATTCAGGATTGTTTGGCAGCAAACTAATTAAATCAATTATGAAAAAGGTATTATTTGCAATTGCTATTGTCGTGGCAATGGGTTTGAGCATGATTTCTTGCAAAAAGGATGAGGCTACAAATGGTAAATGCTACAAAATCACATATACTGCAGGTATAGGAAGTATAGCAGGTGGAGAAGTAGAAGTTGCAATGTGGCTGACGGAAGAGCAGTTGGAGAAGCAAAAAGAAGCATTCATCAAAGAGGGATATACAAATATCATTGTCGAAGATATGAACTTGAGTTCGATGACTGCATGCTATGCACTCGGCAATTTTATGAATTACTTGTATTGATTTATAAAACAAATAGCACACATATGAGAGTCAGATGGGACAAACATCTGACTCTCGTTTTTATAACAGCCTGAATTTCAAATAAATCAATCAAGCAAAACATTTTTAGAAAATAATTACGAAAATGTTTGGTCAGGAACAAAAAAAGTCGTACCTTTGCAGTCGCAAAATTAAGGTATAACAAGTTTGCAAGGAGAGATGGCAGAGTGGTCGATTGCATCGGTCTTGAAAACCGACGTACTGAGAGGTACCGGGGGTTCGAATCCCTCTCTCTCCGCCAATAAATCAAAAGTCCGGAAGGACAATTAAAGAATTAAGTAAAATGAAAAAAGGGATTCATCCAGAAAGCTATCGTCCCGTAGTATTCAAAGACATGTCGAATGAAGATACGTTCATCACTCGTTCGACTGTAGCTACGAAAGAAACCATCGATATTGATGGGGTAACTTATCCTTTGGTAAAACTTGAGATTTCAAGTTCATCGCACCCATTCTACACAGGCAAGACCAAGTTGGTTGACACAGCAGGTCGTGTAGATAAGTTCCTCAACAGATATCAGAACCGTCAGAGCCGCAACAAAAAATAAGACTTTACGGAAAAGGAATAGCGAGGGGTTCGTTTCATTGCAGAAGCGAACCTCTTTTCGTTTCAGGAAAACCAAGACCAATATGAAAACAGAAGTCATTATATTAAACTACAATGGTGTGAAGTTGATGGAACACTATTTAGGCAGCGTTGTGAAAAGCGTTGAAGCATCTGAAAATATCCAGGTAACAGTTGCAGACAATGGCTCGGACGATGGTTCAAAAGAATGGTTGAAAGAACACTACCCCACTGTCAGACTGATTGAGATGGAAAAAAATTGGGGGTTTGCCGAGGGATACAACAAAGCAATTAAGAAATCAGATGCCGAATACGTGGTATTACTGAACTCTGACGTAGAAACACCGAAGGGATGGTTGGAACCAATGACAGATTATATGGATAAGCACAAAGAATGTGCCGCATGTCAACCCAAAGTATTAGCAGATAAGAGAAGAACGCACTTCGAATACGCAGGAGCAGCTGGCGGATTCATAGACAGATATGGATATCCATTTTGCAGAGGCAGGGTGATGGACAATGTAGAAGAAGACCATGGACAATACGACAACGATGTCGAAGTATTTTGGTGCACTGGCGCATGTCTTATGATAAGAAGAAATGTTTATGTCGAAATCGGAGGATTGGATTCACGATTTTTCGCACATCAAGAAGAGATAGACTTATGTTGGAGACTGAAAGCGAGAGGATGGTCGGTTATGTGTATCGGCAAATCAATAGTATATCACCTCGGCGGAGGATCGTTAGGGTACGAATCACCAAGGAAAACATATCTAAATTTCAGAAACAACAGGTTGATGCTGTACAAAAATCTTGATAAAAAAGAATACGGATGGATAGCATTTGCAAGACTATGGTTGGATTTAGCAGCAATACTACAGATGATTTTAAGTGGTAAAACTGGAAATGCGAAAGCCACAATAAAAGCACTAAGGGATTTCAATAGAATAAAACCAGAGTTCGAAACATCAAGAAATGAGAACATTAAGCTAAGGACAAAAAAAAATATAGACGAGCGATTAAACTTTTTGCTGATATGGCAAGTCTATATGCATAAAAAGAAAAAATACGAAGATTTAATCAAAAAATAATTCATAAAAAATTTGGTCGTATGTAGAAAAAGTTGTAACTTTGCGGCGTGTTTGGCGAAAGGTCAGCGCACAATAGAAGGATATAGTTTAGAGAGGGAGCAGGCTCCGTATTGACAGATGATAAAAGAAGATATAGACAATCAATTTTTTAATAGAAAAACCAATAAAATTAATAAGATATGAAAAAAATGTTATTCATTGCTGTAGCGTTGGTAATGGCCTTGAACGTAGCAGCACAGGAAAAGCAAGTCGTTGAGTTCACAGAGAACACTTATGATTTCGGCACTGTAAAAGAAGAAGACGGCAAAGTATCGCATGTATTTACATTCACGAACATTTCGCAATCTCCAATAACAGTAACCAACGTTAGAGCATCTTGCGGATGCACAACACCAAACTGGAGCCGTCAGCCAGTTATGCCAGGCGAACAGGGCGTAGTGACAGCAACTTACAGCGCAAGCGGTCGCCCAGGCAATTTCCACAAGTCGATCACTGTAACCTTGAGTAATGGCACAGAGAACTTCACTGTCGTTCTCTACATCAAAGGGCAAGTGACACCAAGAGAACAGAAACAATAAATCCACCAATCAACCGATTGGCAAATTACAAGGAATAAAAAGGGGTTAGTTTTTATGCTAACCCCGATTTTGGTATATAGGTAAGTTCTGTTTATCAGGTTGAAACAATTTTGAAGAATATTTTTTGCCGTCTATAGACCTTATCAGTAACAACTAACGATTCAAAAGACATGGAACATCCAGAAAACAGCAAAGAGTACAAAGGACTTGCAGTGAATAGCGGGGTCAAGGAAGCTCCTATAATGAATCCTTATCTGAACATAAAAAAGCGACCAAAAGCAAAGGAACTCAGTGTAGATGAATACGTTGAAGGAATATTAGCAGGCAATAGAACCATACTCAGCCGCGCCATAACACTCGCCGAGAGCAATCTCATAGAACATCAGGAGATAGCCCAAAGTGTCATAGAAAAATGTCTTCCTCACGCCGGCAAATCTATCAGAGTTGGAATAACAGGAGTCCCTGGAGCTGGCAAAAGCACCTTCATCGATGCCTTGGGAATGTATCTTTGCAAAGACAGTCACAAATTAGCAGTCCTCGCAATTGACCCAAGTTCGGAAAAAACAAAGGGATCAATACTCGGAGATAAGACAAGGATGGAAGAGTTGTCGTTAGAAAAAAATGCGTTTATTCGTCCTTCGCCTTCGGCAGGCTCGTTAGGAGGGGTGGCGAGAAAAACAAGAGAATCAATTGTATTATGCGAAGCAGCAGGATTCGACACAATATTCGTGGAGACGGTCGGTGTCGGACAAAGCGAAACAGCAATGCATTCGATGGTCGATTTCTTTCTACTGATTCAGCTCGCAGGTACAGGCGATGAGTTACAAGGAATAAAACGAGGAATAATGGAGATGGCAGACGGAATAGCCATAAACAAATGTGACGGCAACAATATAGAAAAGGCACAATTAGCACAGAGGCAATTCCAAAACGCATTGCACCTATTCCCTATGCCGGAATCGGGACGGACACCAAGTGTTGTCACCTGTTCAGCATACGAAAAATTCCATATCGAAGATGTCTGGAAAATGGTTGAAGATTACGTTGCGTTCACTTCGAAAAACGGATATTTCGAGTACAAACGCAACCAACAAAGCAAATACTGGATGTACGAAACCATCAACGAGCAGTTGAAAAACCACTTCTATCACAATAGCGAAATAGAAAAGATGCTGACTGAGATGGAAGACAAAGTCAACCGTAACGAAATGACCTCGTTCGTTGCAGCTGGAAAAATACTTGACAAATATTTCGGAGAAATATGATAAACATTATCAGAAAAAATTTATGTTTTCTGATACCATGGTTACTGTTGGTATTAGGGTGTCTCGCTTTGACAATTGCAGTTCCGAAGATTGACCTTCACCTGATGCTAAACAGCCACCATAGAGAAGGATTAAATCTGTTTTTCAGATACTTCACCAACATTGGAGGCAGTATTCCATGGATAGTCTGTGGGGTGATGCTAATTTGGAAAATGTGGATGGGAGCGTATATTACAACAGGGCAAATATTGTCAACATTGATAGTACAGCCTCTGAAATATGCATTCAATCACCCACGTCCGAAAGTGGTATTCGAAGAGGCAGGAGTGATACTTCCTGCAGTACAAGGGATAGAGTTGCCGATGTGGCTAAGTTTCCCGTCAGGACACTCGACAGCAATATTTGCAATGATGTTTGCAATATGTACTTTAGTTCCGAAATGGTGGGAGAAAGTGATATGTCTCGCAATCGCAATAACAGGAGCATATTCACGTGTTTATCTATCATTTCATTTTTTGGAAGACATAGCAGCAGGATCAGTGATTGGAGTAGTAAGTATATTGGCGGTAACGCCTTTTTTCAAGATAAGTAAATAAATAATATGGCAAAGAAAAAATCAGGCAAAAGCGAGTTAACAAAGGAACAGAAAAGTAAATTCCTGAAATGGCTCTGGGGCTTATATTTTACTGCTGTGGCAGTAGTATTCTGTATTTTTGCATTAATCAGTCTTGGGTTCATAGGTTATCTGCCGCCAATCGAAGAACTGCAGAACCCAAAGAACAAATATGCCTCGGAAATCATATCAAGCGATGGACAGTTGATAGGAACATACTACACAGCACAGGACAATCGTATCAACACACAATATAACGAAATTTCGCCAAACGTAATAAATGCACTGATAGCGACTGAAGATGTCAGATTTATGAAACATTCAGGCATAGACGGAAAAGCACTCTTAAGAGCCATAGTATTCCGCGGAATACTACATATCAAAAGCGCAGGAGGAGGTTCAACAATCACTCAGCAGCTCGCCAAACAGCTATTTTCGCCAAGTGCAGGAAATCTAATTGAACGTGCGTTTCAGAAACCAATAGAATGGGTTATAGCAGTAAAACTTGAAAAACTATACACGAAAGAGGAAATAATAACTATGTATCTCAACAAGTTTGATTTCCTCAATAATGCCGTTGGAATCACAACAGCATCAAATGTGTATTTCGGTTGCAATGCTGACGAACTGAATATAGAGCAGGCTGCAACATTGGTAGGAATGTGCAAAAATCCATCGTTATATAACCCAGCAAGACAAAGCAGACAAGAAGCCACACGAGAACGCAGAAATGTGGTTTTCAAACAAATGGCAAAATCAGATTACATCACGGAAGAGGAGAAAGATTCGCTAAAACAACTGCCATTAGTCCTTAATTTTCACAAGGTTGACCATAAACTCGGAATGGCACCATATTTCAGGGAATACCTAAGACGTATGCTCACTGCCAAGGAACCAGACAAAGACGATTATGCATCATGGCAACTCAAGCCATACCAACAGTACTACTTAGACTCGATAGAATGGGCAGACAACCCATTGTATGGCTGGATTGAAAAGAATCCAAAATCAGACGGAACAAAATATGACATATACCGCGATGGACTAAAAATATACGTAACCATCGATTCGAAGATGCAGAAATATGCAGAAGAAGCCGTTGCGCAACATATGGCGACATTGCAGGATAATTTCTTCAAATCGTGCCAAGGAAAAGAAAAGGCACCATTCTCGCCAAGAACGACTGACGAGCAGATTGAAAAGTTCATGAACAAGGCAATGCGTCAGTCGGAAAGATGGCGCGTAATGAAAGAAAACGGAGCAAGCGAACGCGAAATAATCAAAGCATTCAACACACCAACAGATATGCTTGTCTTCTCATATAAAGGTCAGATAGACACGACAATGACTCCATTGGATTCAATCAGATACAGCAAATACTTTGCACGTTGTGGCATGATGAGCATAGATCCAACGACTGGTCACGTCAAAGCATATGTTGGCGGCACTGATTTTTCGTCATTCCAATATGACATGGTCACAGCAGGTCGCCGACAAGTTGGTTCGACCGTCAAGCCATATCTTTATAGTCTCGCAATGTCAAACGGATACTGGCCTTGCCAGACAACCATCAACCAGCCATACACGTTATATGACGAACTCGGAAGACCTTGGACACCAAGAAACGATGACAAACGAAGAGGCGAAACTGTATCTTTAAGATGGGGATTGCAAAATTCGAGCAACTGGATTTCGGCATATGTCATGAGTTTAGTAACACCACAGGCTATGGTAGATCTCATGCGGTCATTCGGAATCAAAGGAGAACTGATTCCTGTAGTTTCAATATGTCTCGGACCATGCGAAGTTACAGTAGCCGAAATGGTCGATGCATACACCACATTCGCCAACAGAGGCATTAGGACAGAACCAGTTTACGTGACACACATAGAAGACAATGTTGGCAACAGAATAGCCGAATTCACGCCAAAAACCGAAGAGGTGTTGAGCGAAGAGACAACATACAAGATGCTTGACATGCTCCAAGCCGTAGTAAATGGTGGTACCGGTTCGAGAGTGAGATATAAATATGGGTTCAACGCACCATGCGGCGGAAAGACTGGTACTACACAAGAAAATTCAGACGGATGGTTCATGGGATTCACTCCTCAACTTGTCACCGGCGTATGGGTAGGTTGGGAGGACAGAAGCGTCCACTTTACAAACATGGCTGAAGGTCAGGGAGCATCAATGTCATTGCCTATATGGGCAATATATATGAACAAAGTATATAATGACCCTACCATGGATTATTCGGTCGAAAAGGGATTTAATATTCCATCGTGGTTCAACCCAACGGCTGGATGCCAGCAATAATACATTCTGAAAACAAAGAAAGCAGCCAGCAGATTAAAAACGCTGGCTGCTTGCCATATTCTCGACAAAGGTGGTGTCAGCGATCCTTCTCACCGTACATCTGAAGGTATCAACTGCCAGTTTTGCGGTGTCAATGTCC
>JAKSNU010000031.1 GCA_024399535.1 Paludibacteraceae bacterium | reverse complement strand
TCTTAAATGGTGGTAATGTCTTCCGTTTTTCACACGAAACGTTATAGAGCCAAAAAATGGCTCTTTATTCGCTGGAATTAAGAGCCATTTTATTTATTTCTTTCTGAATTTCAGTATCGAGAATGCCAAAACCATCAGTCCTAATGGCAGCAATGCATCTCCGAGAGGACCATCGCTTGGTGGGGCTGGTCCTACTAATCCACCACCATCGAACGTTACATCAAGTCCTCCGTCCAGTCCAATTACGCCGGCAATTGTCCCTATTCCAGTGAAACCGCCGAAACTTTCGTCTATCTCGCATGCTTCGTTGCCATAATCCGATATGTCAATATTCATTGATGGCGCTGAACTGCTGAATATACTTTTTGCGGTATTCACCATATCACGTGCAAACGAGTTGTTCCTATTAACTTGGATTGAAATGGCACCTCCGCCTATGCCACCACCACCGCCAGCATTTGCGGCAGTGTACCACGAACCATGAATGTCTGTTTCCTGGTTAACGTATTGGCATGAAGATTGTGAGACTGGCTCAGTCGCAGATTCATAATTGAAACTGTACGACGTGGCATTGTTCATTTGAACTTTATTATTGTATTCAATCTTGAACTGACGATTAAGATCCATCTCTTTTTGCTGATTGCGCAATTCCTTAGATGATCCCTTGTAGAACGAAAACTTAGGTTCCGCATAAATACTCGACAAGAAAACAATCGAACACAATATTAAAAACAATATCCGTTTCATGGTAATTACTTTTTCTCAAAAGTTGCGCAAAGTTACTATATTTTTTTGATATAGAGATAGTTTTTTCAGAAAAAAGTTCAGTTTTTTTATTTTTGTATTTTTTATAGAATATATTTGCAAATATCGTCAGCATTATCAACCACTGCTATAGGTGAATGTTGTTCAAGCGTTTCGCGTGTCTTGCATCCCCAACTGACGCCAACCACATCAACTTTTGCATTCTTGGCAGTTTGCATATCAACCTCAGAATCACCGATATAAAGCACATCTGATGGGTCTTCTGTGTTTGCCGCATTCATAATTTCAAACACTATTCTTGGGTCTGGTTTTGTCGGTATTCCGTCGCGTTGTCCTATGATTGCAACGAAGTTGATGGTCGGAAAAAAGTGTTTCATCAGGTGTTTCGTAGCCTCTTCGTATTTGTTGGATGCTACACCGATTTTAATGTTTTTTGATTGGATTTTCTCTAATAATTCGACCATGCCATCGAATACAAACGTCAATTCTGTGCCGTGTTCGTTGTAATAAGGAATGAAATCTCGACGTATTTCGAGAAATTCGTCCTTGTGGCCTTCGGGCAGTGCTCGCTCGAACAATTTGTTGATACCATTGCCGACAAAGCTTTTGATTACAGCAACTGAATGCTCAGGATAACCTCGCAGTCGGAGAGCATGGTTCGTGGCAGCTGCAATGTCGGCATAAGTGTTCAGCAGAGTGCCGTCAAGGTCGAATATTACAAGTCGTTTCATTTTCCGTCAGTTTTTCCGTTGTAGATGTTGTATTTTTCTTTCACGTTTTCAGGCGAGACATTGAACATGCGGACATTGGCACCAGCCTTGACGCATTCGTCCATGGTAAGCCCCTTGCCTAAAGTAAATAGGGCAGTGGTTGCAGGTATGTTGGCACGTGGAACCAGCAGTCGCACTAATGCTACGACCCTTAGTGTCAGCCTTATGCTTGCCTCGTCGGTCGGAGTGAGATCCATATTTCTGAACCCTGAGAATGGGGTATTGTCAGCCTTTATGAATGGTCCGACACCTACCATGTCGGGTTGGAATTTTTCTAAAAATCTCAGGTCAGAGAGCAGATGCTCGTATGTCTGGTATGGCGAGCCAATCATCATTCCTGCGCCAGTCTCGTATCCTATCTCTTTGAGATTTCGAAGGCATTCCATCCGGTTGTCGAACGACATACTTTCGGGGTGAAGCTGGTAATAGTGTTGGCGTGTGGCTGTCTCGTGACGAAGCAGGTATCTGCGTGCACCGGCTTTGAACAACTTTATATAGTCATCTTTTGTCCGTTCGCCGAGCGACAATGTGATGGTGTGGTCGGGATATTTGGAATGAATCGTAGCAACTAAATTCTCCAGCCATTCGATGTTGTGATTATAATCTTCGCCACCCTGCAGGACGAACGTTCCGTATCCTGATTCAACTGCACGTTGGCAGCAACTGAGGATTTCCTTTTCGCTGAGTCTATAGCGTGATGCTGATTTGTTGCCTGCACGGATGCCGCAGTAGAAACAGTTGTTTCGGCAGTAGTTGGTTATTTCAATCAATCCTCGGTACAACACAGTTGTCCCCAATCCTTCGGACAGACATTTGTATGCCCTGTCGAACAATTCATGGTCATCTCTTCTCCCATCGAGATACTCTAATATTTCGTTGTCTGAAAACATGTCGCTGTGTCAGATTTGTCCAGATTCTACGAGATTTATTATCTCTTCGTAAATAGGGTCGTCCTTAGCATCACCGAATTTGACTTTCAGGTCAGCACCACATAGTTTGGCGAACAACTGGTAGAATCCGGCTCGGAACGAGCCTCGGTATGCTTTGACCAGTTCGTATGATGTTTGGTCAATATCTCGGTCGAGAAGACGCATTACGAGCATTCCTTGACGGAGTGTCAGTTCGCTCATCGCATCATAATTCTCCTTGTATATTCTTTTCTCGAAATGAGCCATATATTTGTCTCTCTCCTTTTTGGTGCTCATCTTCATCAATGTGTCGTTCGTGTTACGGATTACTCCTTCGATATAGTATGTCACTGGCAAAGCGACCTTCACGTCACGCACCATACGCCAATACTGTTTTTCCTGACGTTTGGTCATCTTGCGTTTAGGGTAGCACCACATTTGCCATATATCGTAAACCGGCATTGTGTCGCCATTATGTACCTCGCAATAAATCAACAATTCGCCATTCTCGCTAATCTTGGATTTATGAGGGCGCAGATTCAGTACAAATTTTGCATTTGCTGAGTCTATTCCGACGAGCAGCAGACAAATCAATAAGTACATTTTTGCTTTCATAATGCAAGGAGTTTGTTTTTATTTGGTATAGACAGTTATTTTTGTTTAGCGTTTAATTTTATCTTGTAGATTTTGCCTTTTTTGTTTTCTAAGTTGGATTTCGTAAGCCATCTGTTCAGGATTTTCAGTTCCCGATATGACGCATCGTGTTCGATTGCCCAATCTTGGAGACTTGATATAGAGCATTTGACTTCTATTTCCCTTGTCTCAATTTCATGATAGCGGTCATCTTCGTTGATGTAATAGTCGAAACGCCAAGGCTCTTCGATGAATGTCTTGGCAGCAAGGATTCGATAGAGGTAGCGTGAGGTCTCGGTGGTCATCCATAGTTTCATTGCGTCTGTTTCGTGTTGTTTGGTCATGAAACTATTAATTCTGCCCATTCCTGCATTATACGAAGCAGCGACAGCCATCCAGTCTCCAAACTTGTCATATGATTCCTTGAAATAATTGCATGCGGCGGCAGTCGCTTTGTCAATGTCGTAGCGTTCGTCAACTGTTTCTGATACTTCGAGCCCGTAGAGTTTGGCAGTACTCTCCATGAACTGCCAAAATCCGCCTGCTCCAACCCCCGAGCGGGCATTTTCGTTGAAATTACTTTCGATTACAGCGAGGTAAACGAAGTCTTCAGGAACCCCATTCTCCTTCAATATTTTTTTGATTCTTTCTCCGTAGCGTGGAAATTTCTTGTAAATCAGAATGGATGTCATGTGGTTGTATTTGAAACTAATCAATTCGCGATCCATTCGTTCGTACATATCTTCATCATCGAAATGGTATGTTTTATCGCAAAATACTACGGAATCGGGCATTTCAACGCCTGTAATGTATTCCTTGCCACCTACCATCTCTTCGCGTTGACCATCATTGTCTTCGCCTTTTGCACAAGCGAATGTGACACATATTATGGAAAGTACAAAAATTATTCGTTTGTATTGCATTTAGGGTTGATGTGTTTTTAGGAAAAAGGCACGGCATATACAACCGTGCCTTTAGTATGTAAATGAATGGTAATCAGAATAATGATATAAGCATCCAAGCAAAATGAGCTACAATGCCGGCAACCAATCCGCCAATAGTGTGGGCACCGATTGCTTTGGAAATCAGATGACGATAACCGAGCGAATCGAGCATGGCGGTGTGAGTGGAAAGGAATCCAGACCAGCACATGCCTATTGCCGTACAGACTGCTATCGCATTGTTGTCGATAAATCCGTTTGCTATGAATTCAGGGATAAGTCCCAACGCAGCACCTACCGCACCCAATGCAGTGATAGGGAATGCTACGAGCTGAGGGAACTTGAATCCAAACAACCAATCGAACACAAAGTTGATTTTGTCAGCTGCCCAAGGAAGGAGTGGTACACCCTCGTATGCTACTCCAATATATTCGCCACTGTCGCCCTTTGCGCCAAAGGTCATCATCATTACTGCCGTTGATATAATCAGTACTCCTGGGACAATAGCCAAGCCGAGGTCAACTCCAGTCTTTCCGCCATCAAGAATGCTATTCAAAGCACGAATGAAGGTGGATTGTTTCTCCTCTTTTTTGTTGTCCTTTTCTTCTTCGACTGGTGCTTCATCCTCTTCGACAGGTGAATCGTATTCAGGATAAGCCTTCAGTGTAAATCGCTGCATCAATCGTGTGGAGACAATGCAACCGCATACGGCACCAAACAGACCTATGCCTGCTCCTGCACCAAATCCCTGACCTGCCATAAAGGCGATGACTATCAGACCCATACCGAACGCTGTGCCGAAATTGGTGAGCGAAACGAGTTGGTATTTCTTGAAATAACGTCTGAAACTCTTGTCCTTTGCTAAGGCGATTATTGCAGGATTGTCCGATAGGAAAGTAAGCACTGCACCTAAAGCTGCTACGCCAGGCAGGTTGAAAACTGGTTTCATCAGAGGTCTGAGAACCTTTTCGAGCAATCTGACTACGCCAAACTCGACCAAGAGTTTGCCCAAAGCACCTGACATTACGCATATTGCCATGAGAAAGAAACATGTTTCGAGCAGCAGGTGGTACGAAGTCTGCATAATCGTATTCAGCATGTTCTTCAGCCCCATTCTGTACCCGAGAGGGATAAATATGGCGAAGAACAATGCCAAAAAGATTAATGCCTCGAATGTCTTTCTATGTTTTGCGAAAAACTGTCCCATACTTTAACAAACACCTGAAAAGCCCATAAATGCCATTGCAAGCAATCCTGCGGTAACTAATGCTATTGGCATACCTTTCATTCCGTCAGGAACCTTTGTCAATGCCAACTGCTCGCGAATACCTGCAAACAATACCAATGCCAATCCGAAACCGAGCGATGTCGCTATTGCAAAAATAGAACTATCGAGAAGGTTCATATTCTTTTGGATAACCATGATGGCAACACCGAGGATTGTACAGTTTGTTGTAATCAGTGGGAGGAAAACACCCAATGCCTGATAGAGAGATGGAGATGTCTTTTTCAATATGATGTCAACCATCTGTACCAAAAAGGCGATTACGAGGATATAGGATATCGTCTGAAGATACTGGACTTGCAGAGGGACGAGGATGAAGGTATAAATCAACCATGTGCAGATGGTTGCAATCAGCATTACGAATACAACTGCAGCGCTCATACCAAGGGCAGTATCAATCTTTTTAGATACTCCGAGGAATGGGCATATACCTAAGAATTGAGCCAACACAATGTTGTTGACCAAGATAGCCGAAATAATAAGCAAAAATATTCTCATAACTTATTTTACTCCTCTGATTTTGTTAATAATAGCAATTAAATATCCTAATGTAAGGAATGCTCCTGGTGCCAAGACGAAAATCAAGATGCCGAAACGCTCTGGGAAGACGTTTGTATCGAAAATGCAACCTGTTCCTAAGAATTCGCGGATAGCACCGATGAGTGTGAGTGCAAATGTGAAACCAAGTCCTATGCCTGCTCCATCCATCAACGAAGCTAATGGATTGTTTTTTGCGGCAAAAGCCTCAGCGCGACCCAATACTATACAGTTTACGACAATCAGCGGAATGAAAAGTCCGAGAGTAGCGTAAATTTCTGGTACATAAGCTTTCATAAACATTTCGAGAATGGTCACGAAAGCAGCGATTACAACAATGTAGCATGGTATGCGGACTGCATCAGGAATGAGCTTCTTCAATGCTGAAATCAATGTGTTCGTACATATCAGTACTGCCATAGTGGCAAGACCCATACCCATACCATTAATTGCAGAAGTCGTGGTACCGAGGGTAGGACACATACCGAGCATTAATACAAACGTTGGGTTCTCTTTAATCAACCCGTTTATAAATGGTTTAATGTAATTCATAATTGAACCTCCTCTGTTTCGTTGACCAAAGTGCTGTCAGATGGCTGTTCGGCAACTGGTTCGGTTGCTGTGCCTACGAAAGAACTTTGAATTGTTGTGAAAGTATTCATTGCATCGTTGATGCCTACCATAAATGCTCTTGACGAAATGGTTGCCGCTGTGATAGCATCGTATTTGCCACCATCTTTTGATACTTTAACCTCGCCATCGGATATCTTGGCACCGCGGATGTCGCTACGTTCTTTGAACCATTTATCAAGTTTTGCACCGAGACCTGGTGTTTCAGCATGTGCAAGTATTGAATAGTTGACGAGAGTGCCTTCAGCATCAAAGCCAACCATCATCTTTACTTTACCACCAAATCCGTCTGTCTCAACCTCTATGGCTGCACCATTGAAGCTTCCGTTTTCATCGGTTGCTGGATAGATATTCTTGCCGTCAACTTGTTGTACTTCGCCAACTTGTGCGCCTTCAGGCAGTACCAACGCTATTGCGTCTTCAAGGTTCTTGCGGTCAGCCTCGTCAATTTTAGGCTGAGTGAAATTCTTGACGTATGCCAAGCCTGCACCTGCCACCAACGAAATGATAGTCAGCGACAAGAACATATTCAAGAATGTTGATTCTAATTTTTTCATCTTATTGCCTCCTTTATTTCTTTACAACTTCGCCGAAACGGTGAGGTTTTACATAGTGGTTAATCAATGGTGTAACGGCATTCATAATCAGGATGGCAAACGACATTCCTTCTGGATAAGCACCCCACAATCTTATTACTGAGGTGATTACACCTATGCCTATACCATAGATGAGTTGTCCGCATTTGGTCATAGGCGATGTTACATAATCAGTTGCCATGAAAATTGCTCCAAGTAACAGACCTCCAGTGAGAAGGTGAACACAAGGACTAACAGCATTGTTGCCTCCGCAAAGGTAATAAATGCCTGTAAATGCGAATACTGTGATAATAATCGATACTGGTATATGCCATGTGATAGTTTTTGTGCATAACAGATAAATAAAACCAACCAACAGTGCGATTGCCGAAACCTCGCCAAACGAACCACCAATGTTTCCGAACAGCATATCAGTATATTTAGGAATTTCGATTATGCCTTCGTTGAGTTTTGAGAGGAATGTTGCACCTGTCTCAGCATCGGTATATCTCATCCAATTTCCTTGCAATGGACGAGGCCATGTTGTCATCTGTGCAGGGAATGAAACCAAAAGGAATACACGACCTACCAACGCTGGGTTGAATGGGTTGTTGCCCAATCCGCCGAAAGTCATTTTGCCAATGCCGATTGCTACGAAAGCACCGATAACGACAATCCACCAATCCAAGTTGGATGGTAGGTTGAACGACAAAAGTACACCTGTCAGTAGTGCAGAACAATTACCAAGTGAACATGGTTTTTTCAAAAGAAATTTCTGTATCAGCCATTCGCAGAGCAAACAGGATGCGATTGCTATCAGACTGACACATAATGCCCCGAATCCGAAGTAATAAAGCGCCACCAAATACGCAGGAATCAGTGCTATCAAAACATTGAGCATATCCTTGCGGACACTGTCGTTGTTGTGAATATGTGGTGATGGTGAAACTATCATTTTCTTATACTTTTAGTGTTATTATTTTTTTTGAGCGCGCGCTCTTATTATACCACCTACAGTCTGTTTGCCCATCCTAATATAATCAAGGAGAGGACGATTGGCTGGACAAGTGTAGAGACAGCAACCGCATTCAATGCAATCCATAACGTTGTGCTCTTCCATGAGGTCCCAGTTCTTGACTTCAGAGAGTCGGCTGAGAAGATATGGTTCGAGACCCATAGGACATGCGTCAATACATTTGCCGCATCTGATGCAATTCTCCTCTTCGTTTCGGCGAGCTTTGCTTTCTGGCAATATCAATATGCCCGAGGTGCGTTTTGACGAAGGCGAATCAATGTTGCAGAACGAGCGTCCCATCATTGGACCACCGGCAATCATTTTGTACTCGCCTTCAGTTGGAAGACCACCTGCCTTGTCAATAAGGTCTTTCAATGGAGTGCCGAATCTGACTTTCAGATTGCATGGGTGACTCATTTTGTCGCCTGTGATAGTCACAACTCGGTCAATCAGAGGTTTGTTCTTCTGAACCGCTTCGTAAACGGCAAAGCATGTTGCAACGTTGTCAACTACAGCACCTACCGAGATAGGGAGTGCTCCGCTTGGCACCTGACGACCTATACATGCATCTATGAGTTGTTTCTCGCCACCTTGAGGGTAGTGCATCTTCAAAGGACATACTTCGATGCCGAAATGTTTGATAGACAGGTCTGTGAGATGCTTTATTACATCAGGTTTGTTACATTCTATACCGATTATGGCACGATCAACATTGATGGCTTTCATGAGAATCTTGATGCCTATCATCAACTCTTCGCCATGCTCCATCATCAGGCGATGGTCGCATGTCAAGTATGGTTCGCACTCAACGCCATTGATAATCAATACATCTGCTTTGGCAGGAGCTTTGATGCTGAGTTTTACGTGAGTAGGGAAACATGCTCCACCTAATCCGACGATACCTGCATCGCTGATTTTCTTGACTATCTCTTCTGGAGTATAGGAAAAAGCGCGAACGAGAGTGTCAGTTCTGTCAATTGATTCGTCCCATTCGTCGCCTTCGACATTGATGAAAATTGATTTGCAAGGCATTCCCCATGCATCAACGGCATTGTCAATTTTTTCTATTGTTCCGCTGTAAGGCGAGTGAATGTTGGCACTCATGAACCCTGTCCCTTGGGCAATAAGTTGCCCAACAACAACATGAGCACCTTTCTCCACGACCGGAGTAGCAGGAGCACCAATGTGTTGACTCAAAGGTATAACTGCTTTTGCTGGCAGCCCCATAACTTCGATAGGCTGGCTTGCTGAAAGCTTTGAGTCGTTTGGATGAACTCCACCGATTTTAAATGTTTTCATATCGTGAATGTTTATTATCAAAATAATGATTGTTCTATTGCATCAGGTTTGTTGTCAACCTTTACTTCCTCAACTTTGACTTCCTCTATTTTAACCTCTTCAACTTTAACTTCCTCTATTTTAACCTCTTCGATTTTTGGCTCGACTGGTTTAACGTCTTCTGCTGGTTTAGGTGCTGGTTTGACAGGAGGAGTTGGAAAGTTGACATCTTTGATTGCACCTGTAGGACATTCTACAACGCATTTTCTACACAATTTGCATACGTTGAAATCGATGTATGCAACGTTGTTTTCAACTTTGATAGCACCAAATGGACATGTCTTTTCGCATTTGCCACAACCGATACAAGCTGCTTTACAAGCTTTGCGAGCGATTGCACCTTTGTCTTTGTTTACACAACCTACATAGACGCGTCTGCCTTTGAGGCCTTTCTTCCTGATTTCGATTACGTTGTGTGGACATGCTTTTGCGCATGAACCGCAACCGGTGCATAACTCTTCGTCAACTTCGACAATGCCTGTTTCAGGATTGACCTTGATTGCTCCAAAGTTGCAGACAGCTGCACAATCTCCAAATCGGAGACAGCCATAACCGCAACCTGTCTCTCCTGCATAGTGCGATGCTGCTATGCGGCAATTCTTTGCTCCATCGTAAGTGTTGGTCTTAGACCTGTTTGCACAAGTCCCGTTGCATCTTACGACAGCCACCATTGGTTCTGCTTCAGATGCTTCAACACCGAGAATGCTACCAACTTTTTGCATTACAGGTGCACCACCTACAGGGCAAAATTTGTTTTCGAGCGAGCCTGCATTGACACATGCAGTTGCGAATCCTTGACATCCGGCAAAACCGCAACCACCGCAATTGGCTCCTGGCAGAACTTCTACTATCTGGTCGATACGATCGTCCTGCTCTACCTTAAATTTCTTGGCAACAAAATAGAGTATTACTGCAGATAAACACCCTATCGCACCAAGAATCACAATTGATGTAATTACTATGTTCATAACTTTAAAGTTTGTTATTTTACAATATAAAATTTGAATTTCGCCTTGAATTTGCCCTTCATGCTACGCATGATAACGAAGTAAGGGACCAGTATCAATAGCGATATTGTGCCGACGAACAGTTCATTGTCGGTGAATTGTCCAGCAATGACCATCGTCAGTAATATGAGTATAAACGGAAGAACATAAGCCAACAATACGGCAATTATTCCTAAGTTTTTATGTCCTTCTACGTACACTAAATCACCTACCGAGTATGTGCCAGTAATTGTCTCTGCTTCAATGATTTTCTCTGTCTTGTCAGAGGCTGTACACATCCCTTTAGCCAAACATTCAGCACATGCTGATGTCTGTATTATTTTCACTTTTGCCACTCCTTCGCCGAGCTCTATTATCTCGCCGGAATGTCTTATGACTTCGTTGCTCATATTCGGCTGCAAATTTAATGAAATATTTTTAATTTGTCAGCGGTTTTTGTAAAAATATTTTATTTATTTTTTGCGTTTGCTGATGGTGTAGATTTGTCCGTTGAAATCGGTGAAACTTCCATCGAAATTGCCATCGGAAACATTCATCGTAATTTGCTTGATTAGGATGATTTCATTGCCTTTTAATAATCTGCTTTCATCGTCTGATATAGTGAAACTTTTGTCGTGTAAGTCGGATTTATATAGTCCGTTGGGTATGCCACTCTGTGTGGAGAGCGGCAGTCGGAACAATACGCTCAGTTGGTATTCTCCGCATTCGAATATTATTTTAGTGTGTTTCGTTTGGCTTTTATCGTCAGTGATAATATCTTCTGTCGCAATGCTATTGTATGTCAGTTCAGTGACTTTACTTGCCGAATCGGTTCTGAATACTATTGGCGTTCCCTCCCATTGGATGTCCATATGTTCATTCTTTTCGCCCTCCATTGAGCATTTGATACTGAAAGAATCGTTGTTTTTGGTGATGTCGATTGTCCCTTTTACTGCAAATAGTACTGATATTCCGTAGTCTGAATATTCACCGAGAAAACTGCCAGTGGCATAGGTCACGTCTTCCGAAGTTATCAATTTGCCTGGTTTTGCAGTGTATTCTTTTTCGCTTTCATCTATTTGGTATGTGCCAGTAGCTAAGGCATCTGCTGTTGTTTGGGAATACAGGTGTAGATTCATAATCATACCGTTGCCGAAGGCTTCGCCTGTCGAGTCAATGATAAGTCCTTTTTCGTATAGTCTGAGTATTTTGATACTTGCACCTGTCGTTTCGTCAATGCCGTTGTCGAAGATTATTGCACTGTCCATTTGAATTTTATAGGTCGGAGTCTTGACTGTCACTATACATTTTGCCTTTTTATCGCCGACAGTGGCAGTGATAGTGCAGGTGCCGGCATAAATACCTGTGACGTTGCCTTTGCTGTCAACAGTGGCTACATTTTTATCGCTTGAACTCCAGAATTTGGTGTTGTATTTTGTGGCGGAAAGCGGGTTGATGGTCAATTCTATCTGTCGCTCTTCGCCAATGGCAATGGTGAGCTCTGATGGGTCAAGCGAAATACTCTCAACCTTTGTCTCGTCCTTGCAGCTTGCCATGAAGATTGCAAGGATTATTATTAATATGATGTGGCGATATTTCATTTTGCGAACTTTATTTTGTGAACAGTGATTTCGGCTGCAAGATAACCCATTAGGAGTATTGTTCCAATTACTATGAATATGTCGGCTATTTTCAATTGTACGGGATATGGTATGGCTGCAAATGAACTGTTGATTTTTAGGATTCCAAAATTCTGCTGCAAAACAATTGTGATAATGCCGAGAACGAGTCCTATTATGGCACCTGTAATTGCTATCATAATGCCTTCGGTTCTGAATATGTTTTTTGTCATATTGTCTGTGGCACCGATATGGTTGAAAACCTGAATGTCGTTTTTCTTTTCGATTATTATCATTGACATCGAACCAATTATATTGAATGTGGCAATGAGCATAATGAAACTCAGAATCATGAATGTGCTCCATTTTTCGATTTGACTGATTTTGTAGAAGTCGGCTTTTTGTTCGTGTCGGTTGAGCACTTTGAACTCGTCGCCTAAGGTCTTACTCAGTTCAGATTGTATTTTGGAAGGCTTGCCGTTCTTGATTTTTAGTTCGTATGAATTGATGTATGAATCGTTGAATTGGTAGGCTTTTCTGACAGTTGAGAGTGGCATGATGATATATTTGTCGTCGTATTCGGCTTGTTCTGAATAGAAAATGCCGACACATATCAGGTCTGTTTTTGTGAAGTTGGCATCTGGTCTTGACAAGTTGACTTTCCTGTTTTTCGGAACGTATATTGAGATGTTGTCATAACCATCTGTGCTTACAGCGAGAGTTTGGGAGAGACTGATGCCCATTATGCCTTCTGGATTGTTATATATTTTTGCACCGAAAGTTGCGCTGCCACTCCAGATGATGTTTTCGAGGTCGTTGACCTGATTGTATGCCTCGTCAATGCCTTTTATTTTGATTGGCATTTGTTTGTCATCGGTGGCTATGAGTCCGTCTTGTTCGATGACTTCGCTCCATACGAGATTTTTGCTGAATTGTTTTTTCGCTTTTGCTATTGCTGGGTTGCTTGTGTCAATGCTTATGCCTCTTGATGCAACTATCTTGAGGTCAGGGTCGAAATTGGAAAAAGAATCGCTAATCATTTTTTCGAAACCATTCAGCACTGACATAATGCATATGAGAGCCATAGTTCCTATGGCTACTCCGCCCATCGAAATCCAAGTTATGAGATTGATTGTGTTATATCTCTTTTTGGAAAATAGGTAACGTGTCGCTATGAAAAGTTCCGTTTTCAAATATTGTTGTTTTCGCTATTGGTTTTTGCAAGCAATTCATCAATATGGGCGAGTTTCACCTCTGTCTCGTCGTTATGGAACGAAAATTCGGGTATTATCCTGAGGTTATTTCGCAAACGGCGTGCGAGTTCGAAACGAAGACTTTTGTTGTCAGTATTGACCTTTTCGATTATTTCGTTGCTTCGTTCGCTCGGAAATATGCTGAGATAAACGTGCGCAATGCTTAGGTCGGGCGATACCCTGACTTCGCTGACGGTGATTAGTATGTTCCTGATTTGGCGTGCGTAGAGCACGAAAATTTCTCCAAATTCCTTTTGGAGCATCTTGGCAATTTTTTCTTGTCTTGGTCCCTGCATAAACTGTTGTTTAGTTGTGGTACATTTTCGGGTGCAAATTTACAACAAAAAATCCGTACTGCCAAAATTTTTTGGTGATGGATTGCACAGTGAGTGAAAAAAGAAATGGCTGTCGCTACAATATTGTCTGACAGCCATTTCCAAGTGTACAATTACGAATAATTATTTATTCAGCTTAGCTTCTTTTTTCTTGTTCCTCCAGTTTTGGATTTCAAATGACAGAGGAGATGCAATGAAAATTGTTGAATATGTACCAACGATTACACCGAGGAGAATTGCGAATACGAATCCACGGATGGTCTCACCTCCGAAAATAAAGATTGCAACCAAAACGACGAACGTTGATAGTGAAGTCGAGAACGTACGACTCAATGTTGAGCAGATTGACTCGCTTATTTGCTGGTGCAGGTTGCGTTTTGGATAGAGTCCCATGTTCTCGCGGATACGGTCGAAGATGACTACAGTATCGTTGATTGAATAACCTACGACAGTCAGGATTGCAGCGATGAACGCTTGGTCAATTTCCATTGAGAAACCTGAAATTCCTGCAAACAGTGAATATACACCGAGGATAATCAGGACGTCGTGTGCCAATGCGGTGATTGCACCTACCGAGAATGCCCAGTTTCTGAATCGGATGAGGATATACACGCCAATACCGATGAGCGCAAAGATGATTGCCCAGATAGCAGCGACCTTGATGTCGTCAGCAACTGTAGGACCAACCTTTTGTGAACTCTGGATACCGAATGTCTCTGCCTTGTCGTTCATTTGTGCAAGACGAGGAGCTCCATCAACGACAACATAACGTTGAACGAACATATCCTTAGTTACGTTATCATTACCAATCCAAGGCTTAACGGCATTGTAAACCTTAGCTTCGATTTGGTCGTCCATTGTCTCGTCTGTCGAGTAAACTTCGTAGTTAGTTGAGATACGTATTTGGTTCTCGTCACCCATTGTAATTACGTTTGGCTGTGTGCCTTCAAACTCTACGTCAAGGGCTTCGCGGAGGTCCTCGATGTTAACTGGTTGCTCGAAACGTACTACATAGTTACGACCACCAGAGAAGTCGATACCCTGATCCAATCCGCGGATTGCAAGCGAGAGGATTGCAACGAGGACTATGGCGCCAGAAATTATATAGCCAATCCTGCGCTTTCCGATGAAGTCGAAATGAATATTCTGGAACCAATTCTTTGTTATATTTGTAACGAAAGGTATCTGACGTTCTTTCTCTCTTGCATTCATTCTCTCATAAACGAGACGAGTGAGGAATACTGCAGTAAATACTGAAGTTATGATACCGATAATCAGAGTTGTTGCGAAACCTTTGACAGGTCCTGAACCGAATGCGAAGAGGATGATACCTGTAATCATAGTGGTCACGTTGGCATCAATGATGGCTGACAACGCATTGCTGTAACCTTCAGAAACTGCTTTCTTGAAGTTTTTGCCTGCTCGCAACTCTTCACGAATACGTTCGTAAATCAGCACGTTAGCATCGACTGCAGTACCCATTGTGAATACGAAACCTGCGATACCTGGCAGTGTCAGAACTGCCTTGAACGATGCGAGGATACCGAAGATGAACAGCATGTTGATGAGCAATGCTCCATCAGCTACAAGACCTGGAATCAAGCCGTAGTAGAAAATCATGTAGAGAAGCACGAGACAGAATGCGATGATGAACGAAATTAGACCATCATGTATTGCTGCTTCACCGAGCGAAGGTCCTACAACATCTTCTTGTACGATGCGTGCAGGAGCTGGCATTTTACCAGATTTCAGTACGTTAGCCAAGTCCTTTGCTTCTTCGACTGTGAAATGACCAGTGATTTGCGAACTGCCACCAGTGATTTCTTGGTTTACTGTAGGGAATGAATATACATACCCATCAAGGAGGATTGCAACCTCGCGACCTACGTTGTTTTTGGTCAAGCGTGCCCACTCTTTTGAACCCTCAGCATTCATTTTCATTGATACTGTTGACGAAGCTGAGTATTGGTCGAAGTCTGAACGGGCATCGGTAATTACTTCACCGCTGAGTGGAGCTTTCTCTGAACGAGGATTTTCCAACTTGATTGCTATCAATTCGAATACTATTTGCTCAGCGTCTGGGTTGATTGGTTTTACAGTCCAACGGAAACGTGCGTCTGCTGGGAAGATGTCTTTAATTTGTTTCTTTGCAAGGATGGCATTTACTTTTCCTGTGTCTTGAGCTAAAGCCATACCGACTACTGGACCTTGATTCTGCTGTGGACTTAATACAGCGAACAGAGGGTGCTCTTTCTTGAATTTCTCAACATCTCCTTCGTTGCCTTCAGCGCCGGCATCAGCTGTCTTGATGTCTTTTGATAATTCTGCAGCGAGGTCTTCAGTGGTCTTGATGGTTGTGTCTTCTGTTGCCTCAGTATTCTCAGCGATTTCTTCGGTCTCAGCGACAACCTCTTCCTCAACGACTGTAGTGTCGGTTTCAGCATTTTCAACCTCTTCAGTCTCGCCTGCATTCATTGAAGCGAGTTTTGCGTCTGCCTGTTCGAGATATGGGTAAAGTTCTGCGAACTTGTATGTTGGCCAGAACTCAAGGTTAGCTGATCCTTGTAGGAGTTTGCGGACACGTTCAGGCTCTTTAACGCCAGGAAGCTCAACGAGAATACGGCCTTCCTGATCCAAAGCCTGTATGTTAGGTTGAACTACACCGAAACGGTCAATACGCGAACGCAACACGTTGAATGAGTTGGCGATGGCAGCATCTACTTCCTCTTGAAGCACCTTGATTACCTCGTCGTTGGTAGAACTTGCTGAAATTTTGTCTTTAAGATCGTAAGTTGCGAATATTCCTGCCAACGGAGCGTTTGGATCAAGTTTTTCGAACTCTTCGCGGAAGAGTATCAGGAAGTTTTCGCCGGAACGTGCCTGACGCCTTTTCGCGTTTTCAATAGCTTTGTTGAAATTTGGGTCTTCGTTGTTGTCCGATAATGATTTCAAAATGTCGGAAACAGAAACTTCCAATGTTACGTTCATACCTCCCTTGAGGTCAAGGCCGAGGTTTAATTCTTTCTCGCGGCACTGCTTCAGAGTGTATCCGAGGAATACTTTCTGACCTGCCATTGAATCCATGTAGTTGTAATACAACTCATTATCGCCTTGTGAGTACTCGCGTGCTAAATTGTCGTAATGTTTCGTTACGAACGTAAACGACAAATAGTAAACGCAGATGAGGAGTAAGGCGACTGCAATGAATCTTACAAATCCTTTGTTTTGCATACTGCTATTAAGTTTTTTTTGATTATTTTGCAAACTTTCCAAATGCTTGAATGACAAACTGTTGTTTGTTAGTTGTTCGGACATAGCTTGTCGTTCGTGCATTTATTCAATTAGCGTGCAAAGTTACGCATTTTTTTTGATATGCAAAAGGAATTGCCAAAAAATGTAATTTTTTTTGTTTTTGAGTGTCTGGAGGTGCGCATTTCAAAAGCAAAAGGGGCATCATTTTTCAATGATGCCCTTTTGCTATATTGTCTGATTTTATACCGTTTAGGTGCGTTTTAGTGTTTGTCGTGATTGCACCCCTGATGATTGCACCCTTTGTGCTCTCCATTGGCACTTCCGCATTGCGAGCAACTCGTGTTGTGTTTGCGGAGTGGCATTGATTTGAACTTTAAGTATTTTTCGAGAGCTGCTTGGAGAGTCTCGACATTGGTCTTTTCGTCATCATAGATGATTTCGGCTATTCTTTCGTCAAGAGTGATGGTGAAACTTTTGACTCCCTTTTCATGGTTGAGTACGTTTTCAACTTTAGCTTGACATCCTGCGCATTCCATACCTGGGATGTAAAGTCTTACTGTCTGCTTTTCGGCAAAAGCCATTGTTGCTATCATTGCAACCGCTAAACTGAGAAATAATTTTTTCATAATTATATAATGTGTTTTTTGTTATTACCTTTCTAATGCAAGTCGGAATCCTATATATATTTTCCAGCCGTCAATAGGTCCCCAAGGCATTGAAGCATCGAAGTTTCGCGAATAAGGTTGGTCGGCAGCTATTATCGGATTCTTAATAGTGAAGTTTGTCATGTTTTCTGCTCCGAGGTAAATGCTCCAAATGCGGAAATAGCGTGTGACTTGTGCCATCAGCTGTGGATACCATTTGTATTCGTTTTCCCATAATCTTGCCTCGCCTGGGTCTGGCATTCGTCCTCCGCCATTGAATTGTGTCGTGAAGTCGAATTGCCAATGCTTGCGAGGAGTAGTGTATGATGTTGTAATCAACCCTTTGAATCTGGAGGTTAGAGGTTTTTCCCGTAATTGTCCATTTATGGTTGTTTTGACATCACTCCATCTGTAGGCGAGAGTCATTGTCCAGCCTTTGAGTATTTCCATTGAAGCTTCGACCTGCAGGTTGTGAGAATAGGCGCGACCGCCATTGAGGTTTGAGAAAATCACCTGATGTGGGTCAGAGTCCATATCAACTACCGCACATTCCATGAAATGTGTGTAATAGTAGTCGCCCGTTATCTGGAGTTCGCGATTCGAGATAGGAATGAAGAACGAGAGACTGACGCCTGCGTTCATTGCCTGCTCTTGTTTCAGATTGTCTTTCACGATTATCTCGCGCGAACTTGGGAGGACAAAGGCATAATCTGTGAGGAGATTTGGCGAGCGGTAGCCGAGTCCCACTGAACCACGTATGGCAACCCATTCTGCTGGAGCATAACGGATGTTGAAACGTGGAGTGGCAAAAAATCCGTACCGGCTACTGTAGTCGCCACGTATTCCTACAAGTATGGAGAGCATTTCTTTGTACTTGTATGAGTACTCGGCAAATATGCCTGGGGTCACTTCCCAGCGGTTCATGTTCAGCCTGCCGTCCTTGAGCAGGTCGATTCTGCTGTCTGTCAAAAGTTCCTTATAGTCATCATAATTGACACTCAAACCTGCCGAAAGTTTATTCTCGTCGTTGAAATTTGTTTGAAAAATTCCATTGAAGTTTAAGTTGCCTTGTCCGCCATTGTAGTTGCGGAAGTATCCATAGTCATTGTTTATATTATGGTAAGAGCCTGAGAGTATGAGTCCTATGCTTGTCCCTTTATCTTTGTCGAATACATATCCTTGTTTTACGAGACCTTCCACACGCCATGCTTTCATCTCTATTTCGTATGCACGGTCTGTTCCATGAAATTTATTCATCGTGCCGGCATCACGGCGGTCGTACAGTCCGCGGACATAATATTGTGACGAGTAATCACCGTTTTTATAGTACCAGCGGTTCATAACGTTGACCTCGTTCATCGTCGGGAGGTCTTTGAATCCATCATTGTTGGCATCATGTTCAAGGAACATACCTTTGTAGTGGGCGAGAACTCCAGTGCTCAGCTTGTCGTTGATATCGGCAGCTCCACTGAGGTTGATTTCGCCTCCTACCATCTGGTTGAACACTGCGTTCACTGCTAATTTGTCGGCAGTGCGAGGCTTTAGGTATTCAATGTTGATTTGACCTGTCGTTGCTTCGTAGCCGTTGATGACAGAAGCTGTGCCTTTACTCACCTGTATGCTTTCCATCCATGCCCCCGGGATATATTCCATTCCGAAATTTTGTGCTAATCCGCGGACTCCCGGTGCATTTTCGGTGAGCAGCTGGACGTATATGCCTGAGAGTCCGAGCATTTTAATCTGTTTTGCGCCTGTTGCTGCATCGGAATATGCTACATCGACCGAGGCATTAGTCTCGAAACTCTCCGATAGGTTGCAACATGCTGCACGACATAACTCGTCGCCAGTCAGTTTCTGTGTCTGTATTGCGGTGAAACGTGATGTGACTGTGGCAGGACCTTTGACTGTGACATCGACATTCTGAAGTTCGACTGCCTCTTCGCGTAGCACAATGTCTAACGGAAGTACAACCATTCTTACATCAATTGTGTCTGCCTTATAACCGAGATATCTGACTACGAGAGTGTCGTGATTTGCCATTCGGTCAAGCTCGAAACTGCCGTCCATGAACGAGAGTGCGCCATTTGTTGTGCCTTTCCAAAACAATTCGGCACCTATTATTTCTTCTCCCTTGGTGTCTTTCACAGTTCCGTATATGTAGTCGTTTTGGGCAACTAATGGCAGCATTTGGCTGAATATAGTCAATAACAACAAAAATATTTTTTTCATTTTGCTTCTTGATAATGCTATTTATTCAATCTGCAAAGGTAGTTGTTTTTTGTCAACCTGCAAAATATTTTTCGAGAAAAATTGAAAATATTAGTTTCCTTGGTTCAATAACGAATATCAACCACTCATTTTATCTTCTGTTTTCCTTCGTAATGGCTCTGACTTGCCTTTTATGCAATCACCAATTTAGTACCATATAATTACCATTCATATCCCATTTCTAATGGGACATGAATGGGACCTGAATGGGAGGTGAATTGGACTCACTCCGAAGGGAAGTCAGAGGAAAGTCGAAGGCATATTGGTGCCATTATGCAGTTGTTTGGGTCTTTAGAGTCGGAAAATGAATTTGTGTGACTCATTGACGAAGTCAGGAGTTTTCATATTTACACTTTTGGTTGCTTAATGCTTTTTGTATCTATTGTGTCTTTGCGAAATCATGCTGCGTAGATGTTTGATATTCAGGGTATTACCCCCCCCCCTATAGCGCAATTTTATTGCGTCATGATATGATTTTGGTACACAATGTTTTAATATGTAAAATTTTTAGAAAATAATAACGAAAATATTTGGTTTGTATAAAAAAATATTGCTAACTTTGCACGTAATTTTTGCTATTACGCACATTTAATACGTAAAAAATAAGTAAATCGTTAATATTATGTTTGTTACAACAAGTAAAAAGAAATTTATTTTGTTGATGTTTTGCTTTATTGTGGGCTTTTTGCCAACGATATTTGCACAGACATCGCAAATTGAAGGTTCTGGCATGTCTGGTTTGTTTTCTATTGGGGCGAACAAGACTGTTGTTTTCTCTCAAGGAAACCTTCAATGCAGGAAGAATTCAAATGGTACCTATGATTGGAAATTTGCCGATCATCAGTATGACCGTTTGAAGGAACAAAATGAGAACATCGGCAATACGGGAGTATGGTTCGATTTGTTCGGCTATGGAACGTCTAACTATACTTATGGTAGAACTACTTTTGTGCCAAGCCAGTCGTCAACGAGCAGTGGCCAGTCTGCAATACACGACTTTTGGGATTTTATTGTGGCGATTGTTAGGTGGGGGCTTGGCTTTAGTGCTGATTATCCTGGAACCGATTTGCACTATCCTGATTTGCGGGGTGGATATTCGGAGTATAATATGGATTGGGGTCTCAATGCAATAGAGGCAAATGGTAGAATGTTGCAGGCTGGCACTTGGGCAACGCTTACTCAAGCTGAGTGGAACTATCTTCTGAATCAGCGTGCAAATGCTTCAAGCCTCAGAGGTATGTACGTGATAACCATAGGTACTGAGAATATTGAAGGCTTGCTGCTTTTGCCTGATGGGAGGACTGATTTGAATTTTAGTATGCCTTGGAGCGACCTTGAGGCAGAAGGTGCTGTGTTCCTCCCTTGTGCTGGTATACGTCAAGCTAAGGTCTACAAAAATTATTATAATCACAATTATAATCCTAACAGAGATAATTATTTCAAGGGTTATTACTGGTCTTCGACTTGCAGTAATACAGTTGCTCAATATCTTGGTGCTGACTTTGATGCCCCTTATGCTGTCCATTTTGACGAAAATAGTTCAGTTGTTTTGGATCACCAGTTCGTGACGTTTTATGGTATGTCGGTCAGACTTGCTCGTGAGGTAAATATACCAGTAATATTCAATTACGGGGATGGCAGCAAAAATGATACTATCTATGTGAACTATGGTGACCTTTTGCCTGCTGCTCCAAGAACACCTGTTGGATACCATAATAGAGAATGTTATTTTAAGAGATTTAATGGATGGGATTTGGTAGCTGGCACACGCATATTTCAGCGGGTAACTGTAAATGCACAATATGATGAGGAGTTCGCATCGTATAAAGTGATTTACAGGAATTGGGATGGTGCGAAGTTGGATTCGGTTAGTGTGTCGTGCGAAAATAAAGGCTCGTATTACAGACCAGATTATCAGCCACGCACTACTCCTCCTTGCGGATGTGATGCAATAAAGGATGCTGACGATTGCTACACTTATACTTTCGATGGATGGAATGTGGCTCCAACGGTTACAAAGGATACTGTATATTATGCTACATTTACCCCTCATAAGAGAACTGATTATACAGTAACATTCAAGAACTGGGATGGCACGACACACATTATATATAATAGTATGGCGTGTGATTCTGTACCTATTGAACCAACCATTCCTACTAAAGCTCAGGATTGCGATTCGACATATTCTTTTGATGGATGGTTACCTAATACGTTTGATGAGGCGAAGAATTGTTCAGTCTATACCGCAACGTTTATAGGAACTGCAAGGGAATATACTATCACTTTCGTTGACAGTCTCGGATCTACTCCTTTAAAATACAAGTGTGGG
>JAKSNU010000030.1 GCA_024399535.1 Paludibacteraceae bacterium | reverse complement strand
GCACGACTTTAACGCCTTTTTTGCGACTTTTTACTCTTTTTTTTGCCAGCGGAACAACGAAACTTGCCTATATGATGATACATTATGCCTCATTCATATCATTCCATTGTGGACAAATAATAGCAATACTACTTTGAAAAAATCAATTCAATAGAGTTTTATCCACTGCCAAGTGTTGCCTTGATGGTTAATAAATCGAATTAGGTCATCCTTTAATATCATAAGTGATGCAGTGTTGATACATGGATGGAACGACACTTTTTCTGCCTGCTGCAAAGTCTCGTCGATAAATACAATCACATGATGTTCTGCATCATTTATTAAACCGAAAGGTGTGACTGAACCAGGTTTGACTCCAAGGTATTTCATCATTCGCTCTGGCGAAGCAAACGATAATTTCCCCTGATGCAACTGTTTTTCAATACTATGGATATCCATATCAGCATCGCAATCCAAAAGCACTAAATAATGCTGGTTGCCTTTATGGTTCCTAAAGAACAGATTTTTACAATGTTTTGCATCATGTCCTTCCCAATATTTCTTAGCTATTTCAATAGTTGGAGCCTCAGGATGTTCTATATACTCATATTGTATCCCAAGTTCATCTAACAATTCATAAAGTTTTGGATCTCCGTTCATAATTATGATTATTCTGTTTAAATTTATACGAAACTAAAATATTAAATGACGTTCTGTGGTTTCCTTGCGTCAAATCATTACCTGAACCAACCTCCTGTCGGTCGGTATATAATGTCTGAGCCACTTTCATCTGCAATGTCACTCCACACTTTGCTGCATATTTCATGATGAAGTACCACCTGAAAGCTTTTCCATAAAGCGCAGGAGAATATGATGATTCCGAAATATTTTGTTCGTAAAGATAAAATCTATTATCCCATTTCGGTGCGTCAAAATATTCGACTCTTCCTTTCATACTGAGACCTATTCCCTTTAATGAATATTCCAAATCGCCATACACCATCCATCCCCAAGAAGCAGTACTCCAAACTTTCAATTTATCTCGCGTGACATTCGCTTGAGCCCCAATAGTAGAACCAAGTCCATTACCGAACCTATTCTTATATGCGATACTTAATAAACAGGTCTGTCCATCCACAGCCTTTTTTATTATCTCTTTTCCATCTTCTTTGTCGCATTGATATTGACGAAATTTGAAAAAGACATTCAAATTATGTACTTCCCTAAATATAGCATCGTATCTAACATTCAAATCATGTCTGAATGGAGTATCACCCAATTTCGATTTTCCACGAATATCAACATACCCTCCACCTGTAATATCAATACACATATTATAATATAAGGGCAACCTCAAACCCAAAGTTGCACCATTTTCCCCAGTAACATCGCTTGCCGTAGAGTACGAAGATGCCCAATATGAATGATATTTTGGAGAAAAATATCTATGATTCAGAACAATAGAATAATCATCATTTATCGTAGCTGTCATAGTATTTGTAGTAGCGACCCCTATATCTTGCGACAATGCCGTTTCTCCACTGAATCCAAACCAATATCTACGAACTGCATAATCTGCCGACACTGCCCATTGCCGTTTGCCAGAAAAACCATTTTGGTATGACGGGACAGAAGACATACTAAAAAAACCTCCGTAAGCAGTCACTCCGACTTTATACCATTTACCATCGTACATTGCCCGGGCACCTATTGTATGAAACATCAAAGTGTTGTTCTTTCTTAGTTCAGTTTCTGTACGATGATACCCATCCGTAACTATAGTTTTCCAATAACCTTTTGAGGTATCAGCATCAGGCATCTCGAAACCGTACAATATACTTATTGTCAATCCCTTTACCGGCTGAATACTCATTCCAACGCCATTCAATATTTCGTATTCCTGCGTACCCCCATAGCAACGCAAGTCATTTTTATTCAACTTGGATTGCATTCTATCCAATGCATTCCCATATTGTCGGTCACCAAAAATCAAACCATTTCCGAATGCCACTTTCATAGCACCGACAACGACTCGTTCTACAACTTTCAGATTGTCAAACTGCGCATATGCCCTATACAAGTCAAATCCCTTTTTATTCCAAGGTTCGCCAGGGTCTGTTTCCATTGTCACTCCAGCTTTGAAATTATCCCTCGCTTCAGATCTATATTTAACAATTTGCTTAAAAGGTAATCCTTGATATTTCCCTGTTTCGTATCCTCGTCTTTTTTCCGCCTCAAAATCAGTGCGAGCCACTACATAGTGACTCGCATATTTGAACGCATCTTCCCATTTTTGATTGCCATATTCGTCTTTTACAGTCAACACATATGGTAATAATTCTCTGAGTTTGTAATCCACCTTCGGCACAAGCATCAGTTCATTAACAGAGTGTGCCTCACCATTTTTGTATATATAATACAACAATTCCTCCACAACATCTGCTGGCACAAACAACAATTCGTCAAAATCTTTTTTCTCGGCTTTATTCCAATCTATAGGATTATCATATGCCAATCGCAAACTGTTCTCCAACTCCTCATAATCCATTCCAAAATCATCGCCATCAGTTTCCAACCAAAACACTACAAGGTCATAAAACTCATCAAAACTCAATCGCTCAGTTTGGGCAGTCACACTGAATGTGATCATAATGAACACAACAATTACAATTGCCCTGATACTTTTTATTGTCTGCTTTGAGTCCACTCTGAAATCTTATCATAAATGTTTTTCATCGCAACATCTGGCAACATCGCTTCATCGTCTGACATACCTTCAGGCGTGACTTCCAACACATTCTTAACCCCAGACCTCGCCAATATTTCGCGATCTGCCACTCTGCCACCTATTGCCAGCAAATTTATCTTTGCAGCCAAAGTACGTCTTGCAATACCTGTCAGCACCTTACCCATCAACGATTGCGAATCAACTCTTCCCTCGCCCGTAATTACGAGGTCGGCATCCTCAATTTCGGTGTTGAAATTTATCAAATCAAGGACACAATCTATTCCAGACGATAATTTTGTTCCCATAAAAGTCTGGAATGCCATTCCAAGACCTCCAGCAGAACCAGCTCCAGCCACATTCTCAAAATTCTGATAACCATTATGTCTCAATATATGGCAGACCTGTCGCAGGTTGGTATCCAATGTCTGAACATCTTTATTTGATGCTCCTTTTTGAGGGGCATACACAAATGCTGCACCTTTCTGACCAACTATAGGATTTGTCACATCGCAAGCAACCTTAAACTCTACGTCTTTATATTTACGTTTTACGTTAATCATATCAAAATGAGCAACTTCAGCCATTGTCTGACCATTGATTCCATTCTGCATGATACGACCGGAATTGTTATAAAATCTGATTCCAAGACCTTGCATTGCGCCAAGACCTGCATCCACAGTTGACGTTCCTCCGAGACCTATCAGCATCTTGCGATACCCGAGGTCGTATGCTGCACTAATCATTGTACCCAATCCAAACGAAGTGGTAAGCATCGGATTGCGTTCTTCATCTTTCAACATTGACAATCCAAGCGCAGAAGCAGTCTCAATGATTGCACATTTATTGACTGAACCTATCTTGCACTGAATTGGACGCATCAGCGAATCGTATGCTCCTACAGTATGATACAAACCTCCCATCGAACTAACCAAGATATCCATCAACCCCTCTCCTCCATCACTTATTGGCAACTTCACTATCTGACAATCAGGATATTGATACTTCAATGCTGATTCAATAACTTCTGCAACACGTTGCGCTGGTAAACACCCCTTGAACGAATCAACTGCTATAACTATCTTCTTCATAAATATTAATACATTAAGCCGCTGCAAAGGTACAAAAAAAATTTCAGAGTTCCACATATTTAATTAAAAATATTTTGTACCTTTGCAGTCAGTATGCAAAACAACAAGAAAATATTATTTCAAACCCTCGGCTGCAAACTGAATTTTGCAGAAAGCTCAGCCATAGGTCGCCAACTGACAGAGATAGGATACACCATTGTATCCAACAACGAAACACCTGATATAGTGGTTATTAACACTTGTTCTGTAACAGATACAGCCGACAAGAAAGGACGCCAACTGATCCACAGAATTGTCCGCTCATTTCCTAACGCATATGTCATCGTAACTGGATGCTATGCCCAGCTGAAGGCAAACGAGATAAGCACATTTGATGGTGTTGACCTTGTACTTGGAGCCAACGAAAAAGTCAATATCACAGAATATATTGACGCAATAGACCGCAAAAACAACCCTAAAGTCAACGTCACGCCTCTCGCTGGCATAATTAATTTCAAACCAGAATGCAGTGCTGACGACCGCACCAGACATTTTCTAAAAGTTCAAGATGGCTGCAACTATTTCTGCACTTACTGCACTATTCCTTATGCTCGTGGACGTAGCCGCAGTGCGTCTGTTGCCGAAACAATAGAAATAGCAAAATGTGCCATCGCTGATGGTGCCCACGAAATCGTACTCACTGGTGTGAATACAGGCGATTTTGGCAGAAACACAAATGAGACTTTTTTAGACCTTTTGCTTGCTCTCGACAATATCAACGCTGATGTGCGTTATCGCATATCAAGCATTGAACCAAACCTGCTAACCGACGAAATCATTCAATTTGTAGCACATTCATCCCATTTTGCTCCACACTTTCACATTCCGCTTCAAAGCGGCAGCGATACAATCCTCAAATTGATGAGACGACGCTACGACACATCGCTATTTGCCGAAAAACTCGCCACCATCAAATCGCTAATGCCCCGTGCTTTCATAGGTGTTGATGTGATAACTGGCACTCGCGGTGAAACAGAAGCCTATTTCGAAGAAGGACGGCAATTTATTGAATCTCAACCAATTTCACAACTCCATGTATTTACATACTCCGAACGTGCCAATACCAAAGCTCTGGAAATAAGACCAATAATCCCAATGCACGAACGCAGATTACGCACATCAATCCTACAGCAAATTTCAAATAAAAAGCTCGAAAGTTTCTATCAATCGGAACAAGGGAAACCTGCTATAGTGCTATGGGAAGATTCTAAAGAAAAAGTTTCAATGTTCGGATTTACAGAAAATTACGTAAGACAATCACGCCCTTACGACCCAGCAATGGTCAATGTATTCGAAAAAATAATAATCGATTTTTGACAAAATCCTTGCATATTTCAAATATATATCGTAACTTTGCAGCACTTTATAAATACTTCGACTATGGCTAAAGATTCAGAAAATATAAGTGTACTCCACAACGTAATAGCACAAGGTACTAAAATCATTGGTTCTATTGAAGCCAATTCCGATATACGTTTGGATGGAATTCTTGAGGGCAATCTCAATTGCAACGGAAAAGT
The DNA here is from genome assembly GCA_024399535.1 of Paludibacteraceae bacterium. GTDB lineage: Bacteria > Bacteroidota > Bacteroidia > Bacteroidales > Paludibacteraceae > Aphodosoma. The sequence continues at coordinate 18,096 of JAKSNU010000030.1, read as the reverse complement.
AGTAATAGGAGCACAAGGGGCAGTGCGTGGCGACCTCAACTGCAACAACTCCGACATTCTTGGTACCGTTGAAGGCAAAATTTTTGTCAGTGACACACTTTCCATCAAATCTTCTGCCTCAATCTCAGGCGAAATACACACTAAGATTCTATCTATCGAACCTAATGCAGTATTCAATGGCACTTGCGAGATGACTCGCAACGAGCAATAACATGCATCAAATTGAAATAGCAAGTTGCTGAACTCCTCTGGAGCTTTGGCGCTATGTCAATTCATCAAATCATCATCAGTTGTTGTGTTGACAACTAATATCTCTTATAACTATGCGATGGAGATGCGCAAACGTGTGTATTCCACGAGGTAATATCTTTTATATCTTATCCACTTTGTCAAAGGGCTTTCAAAACTTAGGCGAAAGTCTTACGTACCTCTATCATGCCTTCGCTATGTTCTCGATATGAACTCGAATGTTCTTCGATGATTATTCGATGGAGAATCGAGTTCATATCGACTTCAATTCGAGTTCAATTCGAGTTCACTACGGATTTTAGTAAGTTTATCTTATATGTTTCTGTAAAGTTTCGATAGTTCATCATTATCTTTTCAGTCCAGCTAAGTGGTTTCAACAGCAATAAATCTTTTCATATCTATCATATCAATATGGGACTGCCAATTTACAAATAATTCTCAACATATTGTTCTTATTATTGCAAAGAACTCGTCAAATTACAAATTCATGACGAGTTCTCAGATTTATTTATGGAATATGGTTCTTTTCAAAACCATATTCCTTTCGCTACTACATATTCATTTGTGGCGGATTTGCCATACAGTCCTGCTGAGTCTTGAACTCGTCTGCAGGTGTTTTGGTATAGGTAGTTGATACGCCACCTACATCCCCAACAGATATTCCAATGGAACTTGCCTTGATTGTTGCATCAAGTTCGCTTTCCGTTGACCAGACATAAAAGGTCGTAATCATGGCATCTGATTCTCCCTCCATCGAAACAGTCTGTTTTGCCTCGACTTTCCAGCACTTTGCCTTGTTGGTGCAAGATGCAAATGCCAAACCCATTGTAGCAACCAGAGCTACAGCAATAAATGTTTTTTTCATACGAATAAAAAATTTGATGTTTATAACTTCAACAAAGTTACGACATCTTTTCCGTACAAAAAACGATTTTGCAAAAAACTCGTCAAGAACTCGTCAAATGACGATTCTTATTTGACTTTCAACAGACTATAGTGATTTTCAATGACGAAAATATGACGAGTTGACAATTTCAATGACGAGTTGACAAAAATATGACGAAATTCCAATATGCAAGACATTGCTATAATCCAGAAATTTTTCTTTCATAATTAGTACTCCTTTTGAAATCCACTGCAAAGTTACGGTATTTCATCAATACAGCCAAATAAACCGCTACTAAAACCATCGTTTGTACGTTACTATAACATCCTGATTTTCACTTTATACCAAAAAATTCATTACTAAAGCACTGTTCTAAGTCAGCAAAAAAGAAAATTCCCAGTCAGCAAAAAGGACTGGGAACTTACTGTCTGCTATTAGATCGACTACACCTACTTCACTATTCCCGCATTCAATATATCCTGCAATTTCAGTGTTCCGACGAGGATATTATCATCATCGACCACCGGCAATGCAGTAATCTTACGGTCATTCATTATCTGAAGAGCATTAACTGCCATTTCGCAAGGCTTTATACGTAATGGGTTGGCAGTCATTGCTTTCTCTACCCCATCCTTATAGATATCAACACCCTTTTCAAGCATTCGTCTGAGATCACCATCGGTAATTATACCCTTCAAGCGGCCTTCTGCATCAACAACAACCAATGTGCCAAGACCCTTTCCGCTCATCTCTACTATGGCATTACGGATAATTGTCCCTTCAACGACAACTGCATTTTCCTTTCCTGTGTGCATCAGGTTCTCCACCCTTACAAGCAATTTCTTGCCCAAAGCTCCTGCTGGATGATGCAGGCCAAAATCGTCTTTTGTATAGTTCTTCGCACGTGACGCAACAACTGCCATAGCATCGCCCAACGCTAACAGAGCTGTGGTAGATGACGTAGGGGCAAGGTGCATATAGCAAGCCTCCTCAAATTCCGGGAATATAAATTTATGCTGACAACCCTTGGCAAGAGACGATTTTGCCCGACCAGATATTGCTATTGTCGTACAACCTATCTTATCCAATACTGGCAAAAGTCTGACAACCTCCTCGCTCTCACCACTATAGCTCATAAGTATCACAACGTCTTTATTATCAACCATACCCAAATCGCCATGCATAGCCTCGCCTGGGTGCATATAAAATGCAGGAGTACCCAAACTCGCCAATGTGGCAGCAATCTTAGTACCAATATGGCCAGGTTTTCCCATCCCTGTAATCACTACTTTCCCTTCGCAATTCAAGACCAATTCAACCATTTTTTTGAAATCGTCCCCCAAGCAATCACGCGTACGTTTGAGAGCCTCTATTTCAACATCTATCACTCTCTGCGCCTCAAGCAAAACGTCAAAATTCATAACACATTATATATTCGTTGTACCTTTTCAAGTAAATCTTTCACATCACTTAATTTCACCATATTTGGGCCATCGGATTTTGCATGGTCAGGATCAGGATGTGTCTCGACAAACAATCCGTCTGCCCCGACAGCTATTGCAGCCTTGGACAGATACTCTACAAATTCCCTATTGCCACCAGTACTTGTACCATTGCCTCCTGGTTTCTGCACACTATGAGTCGCATCAAAAATCACAGGCACGCCGAAACTCTTCATAATCCTCAGTCCAGTCATGTCAACAACGAGCGTGTTATATCCGAAAGTAGTTCCACGTTCACACAACATAATATTGTCATTGCCCGACTGACGCACTTTTTCCACGCAGTTTTTCATGTCCCAAGGGGCAAGGAACTGCGCTTTCTTGATGTTTACGCACTTCCCAGTCTTTGCAGCAGCCACGAGAAGGTCAGTCTGACGGCAGAGAAATGCCGGAATCTGTATGATGTCGCACACTTCTGCAGCCACTTTAGCCTGCCATGGCTCGTGAATGTCTGTGCATATCGGCAACTCCAATTCACGATGAACTTTTTCCAAAATACGCATTCCGACGTCTATTCCTGGTCCACGATAACCAGTTATGGATGTGCGGTTTGCCTTATCAAACGATGCCTTGAAAGTATAAGGGATACACAATTCCTCAGTAACCCTCTTCATCTGCTCTGCCACCTGCATCACCATCTCTTCACCCTCGATGACACATGGTCCTGCTATCAGTTTAAACATAATACTCCAAATTAGACTGCAAAGTTACAAAAAAAAGAGACGCACACAACAATATGCCGTCTCTTTTTTTCAAACATTCTTTTAAAATTCTTTTTCACAATGAACTACATACTCTTCGCCATCATCAGTGCTAATGATAATTGTGAACGGAAAAACTGCTGAAACTGCTGGATTAGACAACGGATACAACCAAAATTCAGACTGAATTAGGTAATAATCTTTTGTGGTCATTTCAGACAATCTTTTATCATACCTTCTGACCGCAGGCTGTTCTCGACATCCGTTCTTAATAAATTCATACGGAGAATCCCATTTTAATGCGAAGACATCATCAAGCGATTCCCCTGCGGCATGCTTCTCGTCCCACACGCTATCACTCACTATCGAAATATTACAGATATCAGAAAGAATGGCTTGGTGTTCCATGGCAGGATGTTTCAACATACCAAATGTTCTACCTTTCGATTTAATGTCTCCGTGTTTTTCTGCCAATTTGTAGAATTTCTCAAGTTGCACTCTGTCTTTCACAAATTTTTTCAAATGGAAATCGTAATAACAGCACCTCCTGTCATCATCAGTCAATACTCCATAACTCAATGTAATTGTAGGCAAAACAGAATCAATACTATAAAACCTATAATCACTATTTGAGAACTTAAATTCAGAGATTGGCACATAACTCACCACATAGAATTCAGAACTAATCGCAGACCCATATCCAACGCACATAGTCATCAGAAAAGCACAAGAGAAAACTGCAAAGATTGCAACAAAAATCCTTTTCATAACAATAATTATTTTGTCCATGCAAAGATACGACATTTTTCTTACATACAGGCACTCTTTTAAGACAAAGAGTGTTTTTCTAATATTAGAAAAATATATTTACACAATTATCAAGCAATTACAATCATCTCATATTGACATTATCTAACAAAAAAAGAGACGCGCACATCATTATGCCGTCTCTTTTTTCAGATATTTTTCAAACAGGATATTAATCCTGGTTCAAATTAACGCGTTTGAAGGCGATAGGAGTAACCTTGTTAGCCTTGCAATAGTCAGTAACTGACTGCTTCGAATCTTTGATAAACTCTTGCTCCATGAGAGTACTCTCCTTGAAGAACTTGTCAAGACGACCCAAAGCGATTCTCTCAAGGATAGCCTCTGGCTTACCCTCCTCGCGAGCTTTCTCCTTACCGATTTCGAGCTCTTTTGCCTTGATATCTTCTGGCACTTCATCGCGGTTCAATGCCACAGGGTTCATTGCGGCAGCCTGCATAGCGATGTCGCGTGCAACCTGGCGGTCAACATTCTCTTCAGCGAAAGCAACAATTGTAGCCAATTTATTTCCTGGGTGCATATACTCGACCGAGTATGCACCTTTTACGAACTCATAATAACCGAGTTCCATTTTCTCGCCAGTGACACCCGAACGCTCAGTGATGAGGTCAGCAACTGTGCGACCCTCAATCTTTGCTGCGAGCAAAGCGTCCATTGATGCTGGCTTCTCAGCCAAAGCAAGATTCAAGACATTCTGAGTCAAGGCAACGAAATCAGCGTTCTTAGCAACGAAGTCAGTCTCGCACTTAACAGCAACAACTGCTGCAAAACCTTCCTTTACACCTGCCAATACGCAACCCTCAGAAGCAGCACGGTCGCTACGTTTTGCAGCGATAGCCTGACCACGTTTACGAATCAACTCAATAGCCTTTTCCATATCGCCGGCAGACTCATTCAACGCATTCTTGCAGTCCATCATTCCGGCACCAGTCATAGTACGGAGCTTTTTAATCTCCTCCATTGTAACAGCCATAGTAATCTAATTTTTGTTTTGATTAAAAAATTGAGTCGCTCCTTATCATACGGGAAGCGACTCATAATAAAACTTTATTCAGCTTTTGGAGCCTCTTCCTGAGTTTCAGTCGCCTCTTTTGGTTTACGAGTGCTCTTGCGAGCGCTTGTGCGAGGAGCCTTAACCTCTGGTTGTTCAGACTTTTCGTTCTCCTCACGCTCAAGTTTACGTTCCTGAGCACCAGCCTTGATAGCCTCAATCATTTCGCGAACAATCAACTCAACAGATTTTGTTGCATCGTCATTTGCTGGGATGAGGAAATCTACACCCTTAGGATCAGAGTTTGTATCAACGATTGCAAATACTGGAATACCGCAACGTTTTGCCTCAGCAACAGCGATATGCTCCTTAGTTACGTCAACAACAAACAATGCAGCAGGAAGTTTCTTCAAATCCTTGATTGAACCGAGGTTCTTCTGCAATTTATCGCTCTGACGTTTAATCTGCAATTTCTCACGTTTTGACAAAGCATCGAACGTACCATCCTGCGACTTCTTCTCAATTTGGTCCATCTTCTTGATAGCCTTGTGAATAGTCTGGAAGTTAGTCAACATACCGCCTGCCCAACGCTCAGTGATATATGGCATGCCAGCCTCTTGAGCGAGTTCAGCAACCACGTCTTTAGCCTGTTTTTTTGTTGCTACGAACAAAATCTGTCTGCCCGACTTAGCAATCTGTTTCATTGCAGCCGAAGCTTCTTCTATCTTAGCAACTGTCTTGTGGAGATCAATGATATGGATATCATTCTTCTCCATAGGGAAAATGTATGGAGCCATTGCTGGGTTCCATTTGCGCTTTAAGTGTCCGAAATGAGCACCTGCGTCTAATAAAGATTGAAAATCAACCATTGTTTTTTCTTTTTTTTGCGGAGCAAGAATAGTTGCTCCAATTGTTTACATTCTTATTAACTTGACGTTTAGCCTCAAGCAACCGTCTGGTAGTCAGTATTGAATCCTAACGGTTTAGATACTAAACAAAATTCTGCTAAGCAGCTACGTCCATTAACGTTTTGAGAACTGGAATCTCTTTCTTGCTTTTGGACGACCTGGTTTTTTACGTTCAACGACACGAGCATCGCGAGTGAGGAATCCAGCAGCCTTCAAAGCTGGTTTGTCATCAGCATTGATTTTTACGAAAGCACGAGCTATAGCCAAACGGAGAGCCTCAGCCTGTCCATTTATACCACCACCGCAAAGAACGACTTTGAAGTCATATTTGCCAGCAACGTTCAATGTATTGATTGGCTGATTAACAATATACTGAAGCAATGGAGATGCAAAATATTGTTCCATCTCACGTCCATTAATAGTCATCTTGCCTGTACCTTCCTCTACATATACACGAGCAACTGCAGTCTTACGACGACCAACTGCACCTTTTACCAAATATTTTTCTTGTGTTGCCATACCCCAGATTATTTAATGAGATTTAAATCAATTGACTTTGGTTTCTGAGCCTCATGTGGATGTTCAGTACCAGCATAAACATAAAGGTTGTCAAGCAACTGCTTTGCCAACAAATTCTTTGGCAACATACCTTTTACAACTTTCTTAATCAAGCATTCAGGACTCTTCTGCATCAATGTTTCTGGAGTTGCCTGACGCTGACCTCCTGGATAGCCAGTATAAGAATAGTAAATACGGTCTGTCCATTTGCTACCAGTCAATTTGACTTTGTCTGCGTTAATGATGATTACGTTGTCACCGCAATCGCAATTTGGCGTAAAGCTTGGTTTGTATTTACCGCGAAGGAGTTTCGCAACCTTAGATGCCATACGACCAAGAACCATGTCCGTTGCATCAACTACAACCCACTCTTTTTGAGCAGTTGCCTTGTTAGCAGCGATGGTTTTGTAACTTAAAGTATCCATTTTTCCCTTTTCTATTAAACAATTAGAACTGTTTTTGATACATTTCCCGACCTTCGAACCATAGGCTAATCTGTTCTAAGTCAGATGCATGTACCAGCATTGTGCCCCTCTCAAGGCTTGGATAATAATCGGACTGCAAAGGTAAACATTAATTTTCTGTCCACCAAATATTTTCGAAAATATTTTCATATTTTTTTCATTACCGAAAATATTACTCCTGCAACTTGCCGATATACGTATTCACACATTAGTGAAATAAACAGAAAAAGGAATTATCCTCTCCAAGACAATTCCTTTTTCCAAGTGATCCATACAGGATTCAAACCTGTAACCTTCACATCCGTAGTGTGACGCTCTATTCAGTTGCGCTAATGGACCAACACAAAATCCTTTCAGATTTGCGACTGCAAAGGTACAACCTTTTTCTGACCCCACCAAACATTTCCTCATTTTTTTTCAAAAATATTTTCCAGGCAGTCCAAAATTACGATAGTTGTCTAACAATCACAACAATAATAAAGCATCACTCAACCTCAATAAACACTAATAATTATTTTTCCACTGGAACTTGAATGATAGAAAGCCATTTTTCAGGGTCCTCTTGATTCCAAATTCCATCAACATAACAGCATCTTGGTCGTCCCACAACCTTATATCCATGCTGTTCGATATATTTGAATACCTCAACATACGATTCATAGAAACGGTCGTAGGTTCCGTAATGTTTCATGCAGAGAGCAGTCGGCACCTCGGGTAACCTTTTAAACTGAATTATTGACGAGTCTTTTCCCATTTCTTCCACCTGCTCGCAATATTCAATATCGACATTCTCGGGTTGATAGCTGTCGTTATGTTCTACCGAGAAACAATACCCTGGCTGAAGGCATTTACACCCAAGCCTTAACATTTCAGGAGCTATAACATTCACACACATCTGTCCGATAGCTTCGTAATTACGGAGCACCTCTCTATGGGATGCCACAATAATCTCCGGCAACCGCTGAATTGAAAATTTGTCCATTGTCTTGATTTTTTTGCGGGATTTCTTCCAGTTCAGCAACTGAGCGCGACGTGCGGACAATTCTTTTATCTGCCGTTCCGTTTGAATCAGTTTTTCCTTAATCTGCTCATCCGTAGGCTCATGCAGTTCCGCTTCGTACATCTCTTTTATCTCGTCCAATGAGAAACCGAGCCATTGCATCTCGCGAATGCTGCTCAGTTTTTGCATCTGCTCGATGCTGTAATAGCGGTAACCTGTCCATTCGTCCACTTGGCAGGGGAGCAACAATCCTTTCTGCTCATAAAAGCGCAATGTCTTGATTGTCACTTGCATCATTCTGGAGAACTCTCCGATTTTTAACTTTGTATTATAACCCATTATCGCACGATATGATTATTCGCTTAAGCGTTTGCAAAGTTACAGCATGACCTAAGGGACGAGTCAAAGCAAATGAACAATTTAACAATTAATTAACCTTCACTCTTCGGATTTCATAAATTTCATGCACAATTTTGCAATCTGCGCAATAGTATCCTCGCATTTCTCCATTGGGCAATAGGCATCCTTGATGAAAACAGCTAAAAAGAAATATCTTCCGTCAGGCAATATTACACATGCAACATCATTAACAGCTAAGATTTTCCCATCAACAGCAGGACCTGTCCCTGTCTTGTGAACCACAACAACATCGTCACCTAAATAACGAGGAATCCTGTTGTGTCCAGTTTCGCATTCCGCCATCATCTGCCACACATTATTATATATATGTTCCTCCCTGACATTATAAAACCAATTCCACAAAGACACAATAGCCCTTGGCGTAGTCCAATTATCATAACAACGCATCATATCTTCTCCCATACTCTTCTCATCCACTGCAATTTGACATTCAAAATCGCATATAGATTTAATAAAATCATTAGTCTGCTCGATGTTGACCACATTATTGAATAATATGTCGCAGGCATTGTTATCGCTCATCACAAGCGAATATCGCAACAACTCCTCAATAGTCAAAACTCCACCACTCGGATATTTCTCAATCATAGGACTCCAAGTGTCCTTGCGAAGGTCTCGCTTGGTCACTTTGACGTTATCAGAGAGCGTTTTTCCTCTCTGTTTCAATTCATTACAGACAGCAAGAGCTTGATGAAACTTCACGACACTGAGCAAAGGAAAATGCTCTTCATCTCCAAAAAACGCACCTTTACCATAATAAGTCCAAAACATTACACCCACTTCTGCAGGAATACCAACGACAATTTTTTTGATGCCATTATCAAGCATTATTTCCTTTTTCGTCACAATGCCTGAGGTCGAAGATGATAACGTATTAAATTGTTGTGCACACACATCTGCCATACTGACAATCACTGCCAATAATAATAACTCAATTCGTTTCATAATGAAATTATATTGCCTGTCCCTCATTGGGCATAATTAGACAAAGCAACAGATATACTAATAGACCTGGAAATGCTGCAGTACAAACGCTCAACAATACATATGCCACCCTGATGACAGTAGCATCAACATCAAAATACTCAGCTATTCCGCCACAAACACCAGCAATCATCCTATTATAGGATTTGGTCAACTTTTTATTACTCATATTACTAATTTTAATCAATTTACAAAACTAATATCCTACATTTCAATAATTTGCATCACAAAACAATCCAGACTGGACTCTAATCAATAGCACACACATCAGTAGCGAGAGATTCTATCCAATATAGATAATGGACAAATACTCTTCTTCCACGATTTGCGACTGCAAAGATACAACCTTTTCTGACCCGCACCAAATATTTTACCATTATTTTCTAAATCCTCAAATTGCCGACTAACACACCCTCAAATTGCCAATTGAAAATTATATGTTATTTTAATATACAATAGTTTATATATTAAATTAACACACATAAAAATGAGCCAAAATTTCAGATATAAAACCGCATAGTTGACAGCATAATAACCGAGCAGTTGGAGGCTGATGGAATGATACTTATACTGGGAATCGGGCGACAGCAACGGGTTGAATACCATCACCGTCATTCATGATGGTCATGACAGTTGTAGGAAGCTATGCTTACCGTCGCAGCGATGGTGTTCTTGTCGTTCCAATCAATTGCCTGAAGCCATAATATATACCGACAAAAAGAATTGGAGCGATTCACCATTGATATTGCCACCATTGATTCGCTCCAAATTTCGGGGTTGATAGTAAAATCAACAAAAAAATTTCGGGGTATGATAGTAAAATCGACAAAAAAATTTCGGGGTATGATAGTTTTTTATTCAAAACCCATTGTCAATCAAAAAATTATTCGTACCTTTGCAGCGATTTTCAAAAATCATTAGTTTATGGCCATTTTTGAACGAAAAATCTACCGCAAAATGCTTGATTGGAAGAGCGAAAGCAAAGGCAAGTCTGCCCTGCTGATTGAAGGTGCTCGAAGGATAGGTAAATCAACGATAGTCAAGCAGTTTGCCCAAAAGGAATATAAAAGTTACATACTCATTGACTTCAACATTGCCGGCAGCAAGACAATCTCACTGTTCGACAACCTGAATGACCTCAATTTCTTGTTCGTTTGGCTTCAGGCGGAATACAACACAACGCTTTTCGAGCGCAAATCCGTGATTGTATTCGACGAGGTTCAGCAATGTCCCAAGGCTCGTCAGGCAATAAAATATCTTGTCGCCGACGGACGCTACGACTACATTGAGACCGGTTCACTCATCAGCATACACAAAAACGTAAGCGACATAACCATTCCGAGTGAAGAGGAGAGAATCTGCATGAATCCAATGGATTACGAGGAGTTCCGCTGGGCACTTGGCGACCACACCTCGCTCGACATTATGCGCTATATGCTCACCAACACGAAAGGGCTTGGAGATGACATCAACCGAAAATATATGCGGGACTTGCGCCTATATATGCTAATCGGAGGAATGCCTCAGGCTGTCAGCGAATACCTTGACACCAACAGTCTTGAGGCTGTGGACAAGACGAAACGCAAAATCATCGACCTTTACGAAGAAGACTTCAACAAACTCGACAAGACAGGCAAACTCGGCAAACTGTTCGTATCAATACCAAGCCAGCTTTCGAGAAACGCGAACCGTTTTGCACCTTCTTCTGTCATCAAAGGCGTTGAGCCCGACAAACTGAGAGACCTTCTGATATGTCTTGAGCAAAGCAGGACTGTCAACTTTTCATATCACGCTGACGACCCAAACGTTGGCATGTCGCTCAGTCGTGACGACAGCCGTTTCAAGATATACCTTGCCGACACGGGATTGTTCATCACGCTCTGTTTCTGGGACAAGGACTTTACTGACAACATCATATATCAGAAACTGCTTACCGACAAATTGCAGACCAATTTAGGATACATCTACGAAAACTTAGTTGCGCAAATGCTTGTCGCCGCAGGCAACAAGCTGTTCTACTATACATGGGCGAAAGACGAAAAGCACAATTACGAGATAGACTTCCTGCTGAGCCGGAAGAACAAGTTATGCCCTATCGAAGTGAAATCCAGTGGTTACACCACTCACGCTTCATTGGACGCATTCATTCAGAAATTCTCGTCTCGCATTGATACGCCATACCTCATCTACACTAAAGACCTGAGACGAGACTCTACCACAACACTGCTACCCGCCTACCTCGCCCAACTGCTGAAATAGTCCTCGGCAAATATTGGATTTTGCTTCTTCTTTATGATATAACACCCTTTCTTAATTGCAACTCGCATCTCATAATGCGCATAACGTGGTTATTTCCTGAATATTGTTCCTCGTCAATGGCAGTCTCGCCAGTTGCCTTGAAGCCACATTTCTTCATCACACGACCCGATGCAGGATTGTCGATATAATGGCTGCCGATTAGCGACGTGTAATTGGTCTCACGATGGATATGGTCGAGCATAAGTTGCAGTGCCTCAGTACAGATACCTTTGTTCCAATGAGGTTTGCCAATCCAATATCCGACAAGGGGTTCACCATCACGGGCAGGTAGATTCATCTCCCATTCAGGCATATAGCCCATACAGCCGATTGGTTCGCTAGTCTCTTTCAAGACAATTGCCCATATAGTTGGAATGGCAAAAACAGTCCTTATTATCTCTAAACTCTCTTCTACCGATTTATGAGGAGGCCAGCCAGCACGCATACCAACATCAGGGTCGCTTGCATATTTGTATAATGCCTCAGCATCTGAGTCATACCAATGACGAAGAAGTATCCTGTCTGTCTGCATCTTATCTTCTCTTCAACATCACCAACTCAGCATCTGCACCATCCTTGCCATATTCGCTGACGAGTATAAATTTCTCACAGCAGGCGATGCCGTAGCAACGATTGTCATCCTTTATGACCTGATTTCCCCAATACGTAGCATTGTCATCAAGTAGTTTCACATCATTGCCATTGATATTGTAAGATTGATTGACAAAAGAGCCTTGCAACACATACAAATTAGTAATGTGAAGGTCTGGAATGCCAAGAGCGTTGACTTCATCGATGAATACCTTCTTCATAGGATGGTCAGCGTGAGGTATCTGGTCGGCAGGGAGATTCCAGCGTTTGAGAGTTGGGTAGAACTGACGCAGCACCTCTTTGTACTGACATGCCGTAAGGTTTTGCCCTGTGTTCTTGTTGTATTCATCCACAAACATAGAGCAGTATTCCACCATCTCTTCCATTGTGAAATCTCCAGTGAAGGCTCCGTCCCTATAGCAATAAATACAGTAATCATCACTCTTGCTGCCATCGGCATTAGTGCCAAGAACCTCGTCATTCAGAGGCATTCCGCAACTCTGGCAGAATTTCGTTTCGTTCTTCATATTGATTGTATTTCTAAATAATAAACATAAGCGAAGCAAGAAGACACGGTATCAATCCAAGCAGCATTCCCCAAAGGGAGCGTATCACGTGATAGAGTTTCTGATGATACGCTTTGTCCATATCTTCTGTGCCAGGCAGACGGACAGCCTTGACGTTGGCAAATAGCACCCAATCAAGGAAAAAGCAGTCATACCAGTCGATGACCATCCACATACCATACGAGACTGCGAAAGCCGAAAGAAACGAATCTGCTCCTGTTGGCCATATCAGAAGTGCCAGAATGAATGAGCTGAGAATGACTGCAAATCCTTTCTTTACCAAGACTTTGGCGGAGAAAAATTGCGTTGGTATTCGCTCATGTGTCTCAAAATATCGTTCCTGAATATCCTTTGGATAGTCGTGAATCCACCAGACGGGATTCTTTACCAGTGGAATCATTATCGCTGCAGTAAAAAACAGCAACAATACAATTGTCTCGATTACAATAACTGTCCAGTTCATATACGATTTGAAATAGTCACAGTGAAGGTAATAAACAACACTACAATAATTATCCAGCTCATACGCATTAAAAATTTCAATCACATCGACTTATGTGTCTGTTCGCCACTATAGACAGAGTGTTTTGTCTCATCCCAATTTTCACGATGCAAAGGTACGCATTTGCCGGCAGACGGAGTTGTAAAAAATGGACATCTGTGTCTGTTTTCAAAGATGTCCGCCACAGGAAATTATATTACATTCTCAATCTTGATTTTCTTCTTCATCAATCCGCTGAACTGCGGGCTGAAGGCTTCGGTCAGTTTTGTGCCAGAATGGATTAGTTCGGAGGGAGAATAACCACAGATGTCACGAAAATCTGAAATCATGTGTGCAAGGTCGTAATAGCCACATTGCCAGGCGATATTCATCCTGTTGCCGCAAGACGTAGATGAAGCTTCACCCTGCAACATCATCAGCGCTTTGTGAAACCGCAGCAACCTGAGATACGACTTCGGGTTCATTCCTACATATTTGCTGAATATTCGTGTGAATTGTTTCTGGCTGAGACATGCAGTGGATGCAAGGTCGGCAGTCGAGAACTGCTCCTGACAGCCTATTGTATTTCCGTCTGTTGGAACCATGTCGTCAAAAACATTATTCAGCCGCACTATGTTCACATCACCTTCTGGGAACTCCGACAACCGTTTCATAAAGAAATCATCAAGCAGCACTACCCTATCTTCAGTGCCGACAGTTTCGTGTATCCTCTGACTCAATACCGCAAGCTCTTCATCATGCAACTCTTCGGGCGAAGCATAGGTACCGTTCATCTCACCACGAAAAAACATGCGTGAGCAGAACGGCACAAACTCAACTCCGAAGATATTGAATGGACCTTTTTCTGACACAATGCCCACCTTCTGCATGTTCTGGTGGAACAGCACAGTACTGTAACATTGTTCACCTCCGTCAATTCTTACATCCTGCGACAGATAGAAATGCAGGCTCGCAGCACCATTAGAAAACATCTGCTGGGTGCCGGTTGCCGTGCAATAAGATGTCAGCAACCAGTAGTTGCGAATGAACGGACGTAATGTCTCGTGGCATTGTATAGTCCTGAAATCCATTGATTTTAATCTTTTGTCAAAACATTTCCGACGTCACGATGGAGGACATACACATTCTGACGTTCGTACTGCACTGCAAAGTTACGATTTCTTTTTGATTCACACAAATGTTTTCGTCATTATTCCATCCCATAGAATTTTTGTAAAAAGTGGCTCTTTTTTGATCAAAACGGAGAAAAAACGTATTAATAGTAGTAGAGGGCGATACCTGACCCACTCGCTGCTGAAACTTCATCGATACTTCATCGATACCTTTCTAATAAATCTGTGTTATGCCTGAGTGGTTCCGCTCCTGAAGCGGAGAAAAAGCGGAGACCGAACGGAACAGATACGTAAACACAGCTGTTTTTTACATTTGAATCGTTATATCCGGCCTGAACAGTCACCGATATTACAGCGAGATACCAGTAACTCTTCGCTGACACTTTGCTCCTGAAGCAGAGGATTAGCAGAGACACAGAAAAGAACATTTATCAACTTAAAATCTTTATATTATGGCAATTTCAAAAGGCTTCAACAACAGTAACCACTGCACCATTTTATATTTTTTGGTGATATTTGCTACTATGTCAGAAAAAATTCGTACCTTTGCAGAAAATTTTGCGGAGGTCGGATAAACCTTTGCAGCCGAAATGACGAAGCGGAAAATCCATATCAGAGAACTTACGGCGATGGCATTGCTATTGCTCTTCGCTGTGTATTATGGTGATGCCGCATTGTTCTATCATACCCATATTATCAATGGCGTGACAATCGTGCATTCGCACGTTCACAACAGTCACCACCACGATAGTTCTGACGGTGCGCATTCCGCCTCGCAAATCACACTGATTTCGACACTAAACTCTCAACTGCAAGCCACCGAGGCACATATCAGCGATGGGTTGGCAGTCTATCTTCACCTCGTCTGTATCATTGGACAGGAGAGGACAGCAGAAATAGTAAAAGTCGGACTTCAAAACAGATCAAACAGGGCTCCCCCATTCTTCGGTTGAAATCAAGAACTAACAAGACAAAAACATTTTCAACCGAAAAAATACTCAAAAAAATGAATATTAAATTGTTGAGCCAGGCATTGTTGTGTGCAACAATGTGTCTGCTCATAGTGGCATGCAATGCCCCTAAGAATCAGGACAAAGAGACTGATTTAAGTCATTATATCACGCTTGACACTGTCATAGAGTCGCCATTCGAGCTGACTTTTGCGACAGCAGGCACAATACGAGCCGAGGCTGGCAAGCTGGCTGAAGTGGCGATGCCGATGGACGGCAGAATATCAAAAAGTTTCGTTACCTTAGGCGACAAGGTATCAAAGGGCACACCGCTGTTCTCGATATCATCACCCGACTTTGCGGAGCAGTGCAAGCAGTATTTCCAGGCGGAAGCGAACTGTTCGCTGATGGAGAGAGATTACGCCCGCAAAAAGAAATTGCATGCAGACGGCGTAGTGTCGAAAAGAGAGCTCGACGAGACAGAGACAAATCTGGAACTTGCCAAGCGAGAGTTCGCCCAGTGGCAAATCACAATGGAAGCGTTAGGCATTGACCGGCAGAACCTTAAGAATGGCGGCATCATGGCTGTCTGCTCGCCCATAAGCGGTGAGGTGGTGCGGATGGAAGTCAGCACCGGCCAGTATGTCAAGACCGACAGTCCTGCACCTGTCACGATAGCCAACCTCGATGAGGTATGGGTGACAGCCCAGCTGAAAGAGTATTACATCAACCGCATTCACGAGAACGATTCAGTCGAAGTGGTGCTCAATGCCGACGACAGTTACCACGTTGCCGGACATGTGGTCTATATCGGCCAGCTGCTCAATCCCGAAACCCGTTCGGCAGAGGTGATTGTTGAGTGTGTCAATGCCGACAAGCGTCTGAAACCAGGTATGTTCGCCCACGTGCATTTCACAGCCAGAGGACAGAAGGCAATCCAGATTCCTGCCACTGCGGTGATGCAGGGCGAGGACAGCCCATTCGTCTATGTCGTATCAGGTGACGGCAAGAGTTACGAGAAACGGCCTGTCGTTGTCGAAAGTGCCGACGATGGGATGATGCGAGTGGTCTCAGGATTAGCGATTGGCGAGATTTATGTTGCAAATGGTGGTCTCTATATAAACGAATAAACCATGAAAAGCTTTATAGAACTGCTAATCAACAAGCGTTGGCTTGTTGTGGCAATATTCGCCGTGGTCGCCTTGACTGGCATATATTCATGGCGTCAACTGGCTCTTGACGCATATCCCGACATCGCTGACGTCACAGTCCAGGTGGTGACACAAGTTCCTGGTCTTGCGGCAGAAGAGATTGAACAGCAAATCACCATCCCTCTTGAGAGGTCGCTGAATGGTATTCCAAACCTCTCGGTCATGCGAAGCAACAACACTTTCGGGCTCTCTACCATAGTGCTTGTTTTTGAGGATGGCACAGACGATTACTGGGCTCGCCAGAGAGTGACGGAACGCATTTCTGATGTTGACCTCCCTTACGGTGCCACACCCGGACTGAACCCTCTGACCTCTCCGACAGGCGAAATCTACAGATATATCCTGACCGGTTCTTCCCATCATTCGCTCCGTGAGCTAACCGAGCTCAACAAATGGGTGGTCATCCCGAGACTGACTCAAATCACAGGCGTTGCCGATGTCAGCAACTACGGCGGCATAACCACTCAGTTCCAGCTCGAAACAGATCCCGAACTGATGGAGAATTACAATGTGTCGCTCTCCGAAATCACTGAGGCACTGGAACTGAACAACACCAATGCCGGCGGCAGCATACTCGTGCAAGGCGACCTCGGCTATGTGGTTCGTGGAGTAGGACTTATCCGTGACCTCGATGACATGGGGAATATCGTTGTCAAGTCGATAAACGGCACACCTATCTATATCAAGGACCTCGGCGAACTGAAATACGGAAACCTCGAAAGGAAAGGCGTTCTCGGCTATACCAGCGACAGCATCTCGACAAGCGACGGTGTTGAGGGTATTGTGCAGATGCTCCGGTACGAAAACCCCTCAAATGTGTTGAAGTCCATCCATACTGCAGTTGATGAGCTCAACGAAGATGTCTTGCCCGATGGTGTGAGAATCAAGCCTGTGCTCGACCGCACAAATCTGGTAGAGACCACACTCCACACCGTTTCGCACACATTGCTGTTCGGAATGTTGCTTGTAGTGGCAGTACTGCTGATATTCCTCAAAAGTCCGAAAAGTGCTCTGCTCGTGGCAATTACAATTCCAATATCGCTGCTTGTAGCATTCATCCTGATGCACTTGACCGACATTCCTGCCAACCTGCTTTCGCTCGGTGCGATTGATTTCGGAATACTCGTTGACGGAACAATTGTGATGGTGGAAACCATTCTGAAACAGCGAGAAAACAATCCGGACAAGGAACTAGATTTCACCACAACCGTCAAGACTGTGGTGAATGTAGCAAAACCAATCTTCTTTGCCACACTTATTATCATAGTGGCATACATGCCGCTTTTCGCATTCCAAAGAATTGAGCGTAAACTCTTCACTCCTATGGCATTCACTGTCGGTTATGCCCTCATCGGAGCATTGCTCTGCTCGCTCGTGC
>JAKSNU010000003.1 GCA_024399535.1 Paludibacteraceae bacterium | reverse complement strand
CAATTTTGTTTGCATTTCCGTTCGGCAAACCCTCAAAATTCACCCAATGCCACATAGCTTCACAATTGCCTCTCCCTTGCTTGAATCTACAAAAAAATCAGTATGCATACGCACGCCCGCAAAATATATAATGTATAGTGCTTTATACTGACATTACTTTGAAGTTGACTTTTCTCAGTATAAAACAAAATCCATCACGAATCTTTTCGCGATGGATTATAAATAGCAAATGAGTTTATTTTTTATAATCGACCATCAATTATTGCTCTATCTAACGAACACTTAACATCGAAGATGACATGCTTATTCTTAAGCAATGATGTAATATTCAATCCCTTAAATTCATTATGAGCAACGGCAGCAATAGCAGCATCAAATTTAATTGAAGGCAATTCATTAACAATTCTGATACCATACTCACGTTCAACAATAGTAGGATTGGCCCAAGGGTCATACACAGTAATATTGACATTATACTCCATCAGAGATTTATATACGTCTATAACTTTAGTATTTCTGACGTCGGAACAATTTTCCTTAAATGTAAATCCAAGAATCAATATTTCAGAATTAAGCACTTGGATACCTTTTTTAAGCATAAGTTTGATTGTCTGATTAGCCACATAGTCACCCATTCCGTCATTCATTCGACGCCCTGCCAAAATAATCTCTGGATTATATCCATACCTCTTAGCACATTGCGCCAAATAGTATGGATCAACGCCTATACAATGTCCGCCAACAAGTCCCGGTCTATAAGGCATAAAATTCCATTTGGTTCCTGCAGCTTCTAGTACATCCATCGTATCAATTCCCATTTTTGTGAAAATCTTAGACAATTCATTGACAAACGCAATATTAATATCGCGCTGCGAATTTTCGATTACCTTAGAAGCCTCAGCCACTTTCATCGTTGGTGCCAAATGAGTACCTGCGATGATGACACTTGAATATATCTCATTCACATATTTTCCTATTTCAGGAGTGGATCCAGAAGTGACTTTCTTAATATTTTCCACAGTATGCAATTTATCACCAGGATTGATACGCTCAGGGGAATAACCAGCATAAAAATCCACATTCAACTTCATACCTGAAATGCGTTCTATTACTGGAATACACTCATCTTCTGTTACTCCTGGATAAACAGTTGATTCATAAATGACAACATCATCTTTCTCAATTACCTTACCCACAATTTCACTCGCACCATATAAAGGTGTCAAATCAGGATTATTGTCTTTATCAACTGGTGTAGGCACTGCAACTACATAAAAATTACATTTCCGGATATCATCAATTTCAGATGTACACCTAAAACCATGATTCTTAATCGCATCTTGCAACAATTCATCCGACAACTCAAGAGTGGAATCATGTCCATCCATCAATGCTTTGACTCTATTGGGATTCATATCAAACCCAATAGTCATATATTTTGTAGAAAATAATCTTGCCAATGGCAAACCTACATAACCTAAACCGATTACACAAATTCTTGTTTCTTTCATATTTTCAAGCAAATATAAACTCTTCATATATTAAATCATCTAATAGAAGCACATCATAAATCAAGAAGTGAAAGCCAATTGCTTCCTTTGGTAAGGACAGAATGGAACCCCACACGCATTCCTGATTCTATATTTTGCGGAAGATCATCGAAATATATTGTCTCGTTAGGATCAATTCCTGTGCGACGAATGGTTTCTTGATAAATTTCATCATCTGGCTTAGCAAGTCGCATTTCATGAGACAAGAAAAGGTCATCAAAATATCGAAACATATTACTACGACTGCCAGCAAAACATTTATTTATAATGTGTGTCGTATGAGCATCATTTGTATTGCTAAGCATAAAAACTTTAGCACCGCGACGACGCAGTTCGAGAAGAGCCTCAAGCCGTTCCAACGGAATATCAAGAATCATTGCATTCCAAGCTTCAAGAATTTGATTTTCCTCAACATCTGGACGAACAACAGACTTCAATGAATTAAGAAATTCTGAAGTGGAAATGTTACCAATCTGATATTCACATACGAGGCGACCTTCACTTCCACCCATAAGGTCAGCAACTGAAATCGGAAGAGAATCTGGAGAAGAAGGGATGAGTCGTTGAAATGCACTAAGACTGAGATTAGCATCTATATCAAGGATAACATCACCTTGATCGAAAATATAATTCTTGTACATACCATTATGTTTCAAATTATTTCTTACTCAGCACTCTGTCCATCATGAATTAAGCTCTTGGAAGCATCAAGAAATGGAGCAGCATAAACCATAACGCCTTCGAGAGGTGAATACAATAATGAATTTTGGACAGCAGGCTTATTCCTAATCGGAACGAAATGGTCAATAATCATAATAAAATTAAGTATTACACTGACAAGCAAAACAAATTTAAGCAATCCAAAAATACCGCCAAAGACACGATTTGCAGTTCCCAATTTCATCGCTTTCAATATTTTTGTAAGCATCCAAGCGAGGAGATACAATCCACCGACAACAATTACTACTATAAGAAAATACGATAAAGGAGCAGATACACGTTCGGGAACTTCAAAAGAGGATTGAAGAAACAACGAAAACGCAGATGCCATAAATTTGGCAATATAAATACCTATTACGACTGCAACCACACCAATAACTTCTTTTACAAACCCTCGTTTACACCCCATAACGAATCCATAAACGAGGGGTATGGCGAGAAGGATATCAAGCCAACTCATTTTCAATTACAATGATTTTTTAACTTCAATTTGTTCGAACGCCTCGACGACATCACCAACATGGATATCGTTGTAATTCGCAATATTCAAGCCACATTCGAAACCTGATGTCACCTCTTTGACATCATCTTTCATACGTTTGAGCGAAGCAAGTTCACCAGTATATACTACAATACCTTCACGAATCAGACGGACACGGCTTGTACGTTTGATTCTACCCTCCTTACACATACATCCAGCAATTGTACCAACTTTCGAGATTTTGAAAGTATCGCGCACTTCGAGGGTTGCAACAATTTCCTCCTTGATTTCAGGAGCAAGCATACCAGCCATAGCGTCTTTCATCTCCTCGATAGCATCGTAGATGATTGAATAGAGACGTATATCAATTTCCTCTTTTTCAGCCATTTTCCTCGCAGCGAGAGAAGGACGGACTTGGAAACCTACGATAATTGCATTTGAAGCAGTAGCAAGCATGACATCACTTTCTGAAATCTGACCGACCGCTTTGTGAATGACATTGACCTGAATTTCCTCAGTTGAAAGTTTAATCAAGGAATCAGACAAAGCTTCAATAGACCCATCAACGTCACCTTTGACAATAACATTGATTTCTTTGAAGTTACCGAGAGCAATACGACGTCCTATTTCATCAAGAGTAAGATGCTTCGAAGTACGAAGACCCTGTTCACGAGCTAATTGTTCACGACGTGTAGCAATCTCGCGTGCCTCATGATCCTCGTCAAAGATATTAAATTTATCACCAGCTTGAGGTGCACCATTCAAACCGAGAATGATAGCAGGTTCCGAAGGACCAGCCTCATTAATACGTTGGTTGCGTTCATTAAACATCGCTTTGATACGACCATAGGAAGTTCCTGCTAACATTACATCTCCCATCTTGAGTGTGCCATTGCTGACAAGCACAGTTGCCACATAACCACGACCTTTATCCAATGATGATTCTATGATTGTACCAGTGGCCTTTCGATTAGGATTTGCTTTAAGTTCGAGTATATCTGCTTCAAGAAGGACTTTTTCCATCAATTCTGCAACTCCATTTCCAGTTTTTGCTGAGATATCCTGCGACTGATATTTACCACCCCATTCCTCAACGAGGTAGTTCATATTTGCAAGAGCCTCCTTCACCTTATCTGGATTTGCATTTGGTTTATCGCATTTATTTATAGCAAATACGATTGGCACACCAGCAGCTGAAGCGTGATTGATAGCTTCAACAGTTTGAGGCATGACGCTATCATCAGCTGCTACAATGATAATTGCAATATCTGTAACTTGAGCTCCACGAGCACGCATAGCAGTAAATGCCTCATGACCAGGAGTATCAAGGAATGTCAAATGGCGACCATTGTCAAGAGTAACGCTATACGCACCAATATGTTGAGTAATACCTCCAGCCTCGCCAGCTATGACATTTGATTTACGGATATAATCGAGGAGCGAAGTTTTACCATGATCAACGTGACCCATGACTGTAACAATCGGAGGACGAGACTGCAGCTGGTCGTCATTATCAGCCTCCTCCTGTATAGCATTTACCACGTCAGCTGAGACAAACTCGGTTTTATACCCGAATTCGTCAGCCACGATATTGATAGTATCGGCATCAAGTCTTTGGTTTATAGAGACAAACATACCGAGATTGAAACAAGTTTGGATAACTTGAGTGACTGTGATATTCATCATCGTAGCCAACTCATTCGCAGTAACAAACTCTGTAAGTTTAAGTGTTTTTGCCTCGGCTGCTTCATGCATCAATTCGTCTTGAACCTTTTGAGCAGCTGCATCGCGCTTTTCCTTGCGATATTTAGCGCCTTTCTTAGCAGCCTTATTGCCTTCGGTCAAACGAGCAAGAGTCTCTTTAACTTGTTTAGCAACATCCTCTTCAGAAATCTGAGGAGTGTGATTTTGCTTCTTATTATGCTTACCTTTCTTGGCGCCATCTTTCTCAAACCGATTATTCTTTTGACCTACCTCCTGCTGGATAGCAGTCATGTCCACACGACCACCGCCAATACGATTACGCTTTTTCTTTTTGCCATTAGAATTTCCGTTTTCATTTTTTGAATCGAGATCAATTTTTCCGACTACTTTTGCGCCCTGAAGTTTAGGAACTTCTGTAGGAATAAATGAAGGTTGCTGAGGTTTTGATTGTTCAACCGATTTTTGTTCAACAGGTTTATGCTCACGAGTCTTTTGTTCGCGAACAATGAGATCGTTATTCTTCTGATCACGAGTCTTTTGCTCACGGATTTTCTGTTCGTGAGCTTTGCGCTCCTCTTTATGTTTTGCAATTCCTTCGCGACGAAGTTCCTCTTTTGTTTTCTTAGGAGGGCGCATAGCTGAATTGATAGAATTCAAATCAATTTTACCAACAACCTTAATATTATTTTTAGGTTCTGGAAGCTCTGTCGCAATCATTGAATTATCAGGTTTTTGAGCTTCAATCTTCTCGAGTTGTTTAGCCTCTTCTTCAGCTTTGCGACGTGCCTCCTCCTCGGCTTTGCGACGTGCCTCCTCTGCGCGACGCAATTCCTCTTCACGACGACGAGCCTCTTCAAGCTTCCGAGCCTCTTCCAACTTTTTTCGCTCTTCAGCCTCTTTCTTTTCACGTTCTAAACGCTCCTGCTCAGCCTTCAATTCTGCGTCACGTTCAGCGCGTTCTTTTTCTTCAGCCTCACGTTTCTTTGCATCAGCCTTTTCCTGAATACCTTTAAGAATATCAGGCGTAGCAAATTCGTTCATCAACATTTCTTCTTGCTCTTTCGAAATCTTGGCATTCAAATCGCTATCGACCTTTTCACCATGCTTTGCTAAGAACTCAGTTGCCGTATCAGTACTGATATTTAATAGACTTGTTAATTTTCCTAATCTCGCCATATTATTTTTCAAGTATTAAATAGTCATTATTCTTCATTTTCGAACTCAGCTTTCAAGATAGAAATAACCTCATCAATAGTCTCTTCCTCAAGGTCAGAACGTTGCAACAACTCTTCACGCGAAAGTTTGAGAACACTCTTTGCAGTTTCGCAACCTATGCTATAAAGCACATCAATAACCCAATCATCTATTTCGTCCTTGAAATCTTCAAGATAGACATCCTCCTCGTCAATGACCGCATCGTTTCGGCAAACTTCTATCTGATAACCAGTCAATTGACCTGCGAGTTTAATATTACATCCTCCTTTACCTATGGCAAGAGAAATATCTTCCTGTTTTATGAATACAGTAGCGATTTTATTTTCCTCATCAAGTTCAATTGATTCCACCTTAGCTGGAGACAACGCACGAGCTATATAAACATTGATATTATTTGAATGATTTATTACATCTATATTTTCGTTACGTAATTCACGGACAATACCATGAATACGAGAACCCTTAATACCAACACAAGCTCCGACCGCATCAATACGATCGTCAAACGATTCGACTGATACCTTCGCACGTTCACCAGGGACACGGGCAACTCCTTTTATTGTGATTAATCCATCGTGTATTTCAGGGACTTCTTGTTCAAAAAGGCATCTAAGAAAATCAGGAGATGTACGCGACAAGTTGATACGAGGATTGTTGTTTTTATTATCTACATCCCTTACAATAGCACGAACACGATCGCCCTTACGGTAAACATCTGTAGGAATTTGGTCATTTTTAGACAAATACATTTCGTTACCATCTTCATCGAGCAGAAGGACTTCCCTTTTCCAAGTCTGGTAAACCTCGCCAACTACGATAGTTCCAAGAATATTGTTATACTTCTCGTAAAGAGCAGCTTTCTGAATATCAAGTATTTTGGAAGCAAGGGTCTGACGGAGGTTTAAGACCACACGACGACCGAAATTCTTGAAATCAATTTTTTCATATACCTCATCACCAACCTCATATTCATCTATTTCGTTAGCTTCGGTAAGCGAAATCTGCTTATTTTGATCTTCTACATCTCCATCCTCGACTACATAACGTGTACGTATAATCTCGCAATCGTTTTTCTCTGGATTGAAGATAATGCTAAAATTTTCGTCCGAACCATACATTTTTGCGATTTCTTTGCGGAAAGCATCTTCAAGGATATCAATCAGAGTTGAGCGATCAATATCCTTAGTCTCTTTGAAATTCGAGAATGAGTCCAAAAGACTCTCAGTTTCTTTTTTTGCCATTGCTATTTTTGTTCTTTTTTAATTATCAATTACTTAAACTCGATAAGACAACATGTATATTTCACCTCGTCATAACGAAATTCATTAGTCACAACGTACTCTTTTTTGCGTTTATCACCCTCACGACGCTCCTTGACAATTTCGTCAATTTTGAATGACTCGTCATCCACCGAAACAAGTATTCCGCGGTGTTTGCGACCATCGCAAGCAAGCACTTCAACATTATTGCCGATATTTTTTTGGTATTGCCGTCTAATCTTAAAAGGAGAGGTGATACCGGCAGAACCGACAGTGAGTTCATAGTCCTCAACATCACGGTCGAAATTAGACTCTACAAAACGGCTCAATTCAACGCAAAAGTCAATATCAATAGTCTCTTCTGAATCTATTTCGACATTAATCTCGTTAGATTTTGAGACCTGAACGTCTACCAAGAAATATTTTGAACCGTTAAGTCTATCACTTACGATTTCAACCACTTTATTTACATCAATCATAACTCATTATTAAACAAGCAAAAAGGAAGGAAGCTCCACGCCTCCTTCCTCTCACTTTAATCAACACTGCAAAGGTACGACAAATATTTGATACGACCAAAGATTTTTATAATATTTTTTACAATATTATTTTTATTCGATACAAATGCCATTATGTTTTTTATTTTACGATAACAAGCAACTCGAACTTCAGCAGTAAAAGCATCATACTATCGTCAACTATATGGATCTTTGACAATTGGTTCTATTGCATATCCAACACCTATCGTATACCGAAGAATGTTTAGAGTCAATTTTTTCAATATAAGTCGGATTCTAATGGACAATCAATTTTGGCTCTATAACGTTTCGTGTGAAAAAGGCATTGTCAAGCCAAAAATAAGCAAATACATCTGTGCGCAAAGTTACTACTAATTTGGCAATTGACCAAATTTTCTCACAATTATTTTCTGAATATTATTTATTTCTCATTTTTTTGAGTCCATGCAATGTAATCAACAACAGGAGCGTCAAAATCCCACCTCCGATAGGTGCATCGTCATGCGGCAATTCTCCGAATCCGTAACCTCCTCCATTGACATCAGCATCATCCAAATTAGTTTGTTTACTCCCAATCTCATCATTTTCAATACTTTGTGAGTTCTTCAGGCTGCTGTTTTTAATACTAACTTCACCATAGGTTGAAACAGCATTCGCAGGAGTTCCCGTCGGTTTGACTCTACGACCATAATCTGTCGTTCCAGCATATCCGCCATAGTACATATAATCATGACCTCTGCTATTTGACACTTCGCTATTGATTAGATGTCTATGATTACGTACCACTTCTGATTCTGTAATTTTTCTGACTTTTCCAGTATTTGAGCCCACACGAATAGTTGCCTTTTCACGTCCAAATACAGCATTACCTTCCATTACATAAGGACTTCTCCGTTGATTAGAATTATTCTGGTAAATCGGATTCTCAATCCCTATTAAACGATACGAAGTACCAGCAACTCCATCAGTATAATGAGTATCATATATACCTTTCCCTCTATGAAAACAAGAACGCTCAGCACGAAACTCAAACCGCCATGACTCAGCATTCTTCCACCATCGCACATTACTTTTTTCTTTCCACTGCGCATTCGCATAGCCAACAATCAAAAACATAGCAACGATTAAACAGGACTTTTTCATAATCATCTTACAATTTTAATCGTTGAACTTTTCGTTTTAATCACATATACACCAAACGGCATTTCTGACAAATCAATCCAATCCTCTTTCCGAACATTTGCCTGCCAGACTATTTTGCCACTCATATCGCACATAGTTGTCAAGCCTTCGTTATCCCCAACAAACAGATGATTACCATATACCCACATATTCTCATCTTTATCCTCGCCATCGCGTATTCTGAAACCCACCACCTCAAATCTTTCCTCGTCTTTGCCTGTGGTTACGAACTCATATTTTCCACCTGCCAAAACATCAACATATCTGCCAGTGACATGGTCAAATAGCTGCAATTGTGCAAAGCCACTCAATTTGTCAGTCTCGAATGTCATCGTGTAAAATTCTCCTGCCTCGGACGAAGTGACACCTATCTTCTGTCCAAGTAATGTTTTAGAAGCGTTTATCGAAGTTTTTCCAAACGCATTCAAAGCAAACAACTGAGGCAAATCAGCATCACCGATATATTTCATTCCGTCATAGCCATCGTTGTAATTATCATCGCAATTCTCGTTTTCGACAAGCACCAATCTGTCACCGCCTTTCTTGCCATTGATGGTAATGCCAAGCACGTTGAATTCTTCTTTTCTCTCAGGCATAAACATAGGACCGCTTGCATCTGCCAAAGCGTCTCTGCCATAATCCAATTCTATAGAACCGCCATGGGTATCTGTTACAACATAGAACGACTGACCAGCAGGAATAGCCGTAGGCAATCCTGCTGCTCCAGAGGTCTTCTGAGGGCAGACCAGCATCTGTCCTTTTAACGTACCAACATTGACAGTCGTGTCTCCCTCATATTGCTGCCAGTCAAGCAAAGAGCCAGTATTATAAAATATAACAGAGGCTTTAGGTCCATCAAATACCAAATTAGAAATTTTAACTGGTGCAGCATAACTGTTGGTCAACATGTTATTACCGACATTTGCATTACCACTTCCGGTTTTTGTAAGTTCCAAGGTTGTCATATATCTATCCAACGTTCCGCTATATTTAACTGTGGCAGGAGTAGTCGAGTAGTTGGCAAAGCCATAACCAACCCAAGGTTCAAGATTTATGTCAGAGCCAACCATTTTGTCAGTCCAGCAGCCATTGGCATTTTTTGTCTCGTCCCACTTATAGACATGGATATTAGCCCATTCTTCTGGATTTACCAATGCAAAACTTTCATACATTGCTACAGAACCACGCAACTGCCATTCAGGGTCTATATATCCGCCATTGCCGTCGGACGTTGCAGTTCCCTTGAAATACATCTCAACAGTAGCCTTAGGGGTTCCTTCAGCAAACCACACTGTACCACTTCCGTTTTCGTCCGCCTTAATCAATAATTTTGAAGCATCGTTATTGAGAAACTTGCCTGAAACTATCAGCACGGCATCGCTTTCAACTGTTATAGAACCAGTTGTACCCATTGTCAGGTTGTCGCATTCAGCATAGTCATCAACGTTGCAAACCACATCAACTTGAACGTCAAAATCATTAGCATTCGGCAGTTTACTGTGATGAGGTCCCCAGCTACCAGGATTGCTCCAGTTGTTTCCTGCATAACCATCAAAAACCAATGTCCCTTTGCTAACCTGCAGTTCAACAATACTTTCCGCATAGCCAAACTTTGAATCTGTGGCCTTGGCTTTCACCTTGACAGTACCAGTACCAGTTGAAGTGATTTTATATCCATCTGTAATAGTTGCGATACCTTCAGGATTACATGAGACCACCTCGTATGAAACTGTTGCACCTTTGTTAGATACACCAAGGTTTGCACTTCTCAAATCTAAATCCTTCGAAGCAGAGGTCAGCCGCACATTGGTTGGATCAGTACTTATTTTATGAATCGGTGCTGTTATAGCCTTTATCATCCATGTGTATTCTCCGCTATTCGACCTTGGATTCCACACTGAACTTCCAGATGAATGACCATATGTGGCATATGAATTGGTACTGGAAATAGAAATGGAACATGGAAAACTCGCATTAGATTCAAAGGCAACACACAAATCTTTGGTAACATCAATAGCCTGAATTGTAGTCAACGGCAAAGTCACCCATTTGCCATTCTCAGAGACATTGAAAGTTTCGCTATATACTAACGTTGAAAATGCGCCAGTATAGACTCGCAAGGTATAAGTACCTTGCTGATATACATAAAGCATGACATCAGTGAGGACTTTTTCAGAGGAAAGGCAACTGGCAGGTATCCTAATACCCCAATACTGCATAGATCCTTCATTTCCCCATCTATATGCCGTAACATAACCATCCCCGCAATAGTATAAAGTATCACCACCCAATCGCTCAAAATTCGCAACAATGGTTGCATTATCACCACTTGCTAAAAATTTCAATGGAACCTCTGTACTTCCAATGCTCCAATTAACGAACCTGCATCCAGATTTAGCTGACGGAGTGATTGAAACTTCACTCACAAATCTGGTATAATTTCTTGTTCCAGACGGAGAAATTGTACCATAAGCTGTATTATTCGAAGAGGCTGTAATAGAAACAGTATTTGTTGTTGACCTATCTGGTTCAATACCTATAACAGCCTTGTTGTCGATACTATACTCCGACTCATTATTTCCACCCGTCCCACTTGACGAAGTATTTAGACTTCCCATAGCGAAATAGCCATCTTGAGAGCCACCCCACCCCCAATTGATATAAAACAATTCATCGGTGTTATAGCCTTGGCAGACAAAACTATGTCCTCCTCCCGAAGCACTTCTTCCAGAATACTGAACTGGTCGGTTATTGTCAATTTCGTTTTTCAGCATCAGTTTCCAGCCATCGGTCGTATAGTCGCCTATATATACACTTGTGGCAGTATATTTATATTTGAAATATTTTTTGTATGCATTTACAGCCGCAGCTTCGTCATACGTTGTTGCAACCACATAAGCACCACTGCCAGAAGTACCATAATCCATTTCTACAGCCACACCCACATGATACATCAACGTTGCTATGGCATCCCTTTGCGCAGTAGAATATTTAGTAACACTACCAGCATAATTATTCAACATATTCGCCCAATCGTATGTTGTATTGGCAAAATTTGCAGACAATGTTTGTGAATTCCAATTATAGGAATGGCTGCCGACACCATTGACAGGCCAATTATAATACTTCAAAATCTGAGCCATGGCAGTTGCTACACAACCTGAATAGGTAGATTTACCGCCTGTCTGGGGACATAAATAATTATAAGCACTAGATTGTTTTGTAATACTCCCTTGATTCCACGTGGTGGTCAAATTCAGCATCTTACCACTTGGATATGCATTCGGCAATTTGCTTTTCTCATTCTCCAAGTCTTTCCACTGGGCATTTATCTCTTTAGTCTTTTCGATATTATGGTCTATCAGCCACTGAATCTGGTCATTGTAATCCAAAATCCAATCATGAACATGTATGGGCATACTGTCAATAACGAAATTGTTCTTTAACGAATATCCCAAAACAGGCAAACTGCGGTCATCAGCAGCGAGCATAACAAAACCACGACCATTGGTCTCGACAAAAAGATAGATATTATCAAATTCCGTCTCAATATGCAGCAATTCCGACTGCCTATTGCCGTCTTTTTGAAGCCACCAGTTGTGTGCATAATGCTCCGCCAACTCCAAAGAAACACGTTTGCCCCATACATCGCCACAGACAAACATCGACAACACGACAATAAGAAATTGGATTAAGTTCCTCATTTTCCCTTAGTTATAAATTTTAAACAATAACCATACTAATTCAAAAAAATATGTTACAAAGTTACGTATAATATATTAATTCACCAAATATTTTTACTTTTATTTAATACATTGTACAATTTCAGAATTCAGTCAAAACTACCATATATAAAACGCAAGACCAGCCATAGAAATGACTGGTCTTATTATCTGATACAAAACTAAATATTTTTATTTTACAACTACTTTTTTGGTTTTATCATCAATATTGATGAAATATACACCTGTCGCTACACGGAACTTCTTATTGTTTACATCTACCATAGAACTTAGGATTAATTTGCCAGTTGCGTCATATATACGAACTACATATCCTGCCGCATTAACGATTTCAATATAGTTGCCATTGATAAATACATTGATTTCGTCTGAAATGGCATTCCCGACTGCCAATGGCTCTTCGTCTTTCTCAAAATATGCAATGAAACTTACATTGTCGTTCACTATGACCGAACGAACGGTATCGGTGTTACCATCCTGCCATCTGAGGAAGTGATACCCCTCATTAGGTATAGCCTTGAGGACAATGGTTGTATCTTTAGGATATGTACCTCCACCTGTCGCAGTGCCCATAGTATTGTCATCAGAAACTACATTGACACGACATAACCCACTCTCAACAAATACACCACGAATCTGCCAAGACAGATATATATCAAAGTCTGTCACGTAATTGTCCCAAGTTTTGTTTATGTCGCTATTTGACCATGCACCATCAATATTGCCACGGAAAACAGAGTACGACTTTGGATAACCGGAACATGTAGTTTCAAGGGCAATCCACAGAGGTTGTGTCCTATCTACGATAAGCTGCGAGGTGAGAGGCATTCTCACCCATGTCTCGTCTTGATTAGAGAGAATATCCATCGTGTCTGAATATACGAGGGTTGAACTGTTGGCAGTTTCACCTTGGAACACATGTAGCATATATTCACCAGGTTTAGAAATAAAAGCATCCACGTCAGTAAGCAACCTTCTCGGCGATATAGAATTTGAGTCAAGACGAATTGCCCATATTTTGGTTGACATTGACTTGCTGCCATAAGAATTGACATTGCCGTCATAGCAGTATCCCAACGTGTCGCCTTGCATCTTTCCGAAATTTGCTATATGTGTTACATTACCACCATTTGCAAGGAAGTGGTATGGATTGTACTGCATATTGCCGTTCCATCCGTTGAAGATGTAACCAGAGTTTGCCATCGCCATAATCGAGACTGTATCTTCGTAGGATGTGTACGTACCGTCACCTAAAATAATTCCTGCATTCTGGATGTTCGGCACAAGTGTCACGGTTGTCTGCGATGCATAGCTGGTGTCTGGTTCAATACCGATTATGGCTTTGTTTCGACCGCTGTAGCGGTATGTGCCTGGGTTGAGTTGTCCTATCTGGTAGTATCCGTCATAGAAACCTTTCCACCCCCAGTTGAAATATAGTTTATCTGTGTTGTCATAGCCACAGCAGATGAAACTATGACCACCACCAGTAGTCTCATTACCAGCAGAATAATGGACAGGACGACCATTGTTGATTTCGTTTTTCAACAACGACACCCATGCAGTATCTTCATAATCCAAGAGAGAGACTGAATGAAGTGTATGCATGTATTTGAAATACTCACGATATGCGTTTTCTGCTGCAGTATAACCTATTTTACCTCTACCTATCGTCGTTGCACTGCTGCCGTCCAAACCATATTCCATCTCGACTGCTATGCCACAACGCCTGCAAAGCAATGCAACGGCATTGACAGCACTTGCTGTGGAATAGGCATTTACCAAGTTTGGCATTGCAGCATAGTCAAACACAGTATCGGCAAAATTTGCGCTCTGAGTGCCATAAACTGGGTCTTCGTACGTGAAACTGCCAACTCCACGTAGAGGGTGTTCCCAATACTTCATAATCTGCCCCATAGCTGTTGCCACACAACCTGTAAGAGTACGCTTGTTTTCAGCTGAATCGTATGGACATTGATTATTAAAGTATGGATTCTGCGCCCATGTGGTGGTCAGCAGGTTAGCTGTGTTATGAGAAGTGGTTGCCGCTGGTGCCTGCTTTTGTTGAGGTATCATATTTATAAGACGCGACCATTCAATAGTGACTGAAGGACTTGTTTCAAATGCGTTTTCGATGTTCCACTCAATCTGACGATCATACTCTTCAAGCCAAAAACGAGTGTTAGGTCCAATATCGTCAAGACTCATTTGGTTGTTTGCCGAATATCCTAATATAGGTAATACACAATCGTCAGCCGACATTATCACAAACCCATTACCTTCTATTCCTTGGTAGATAAGCAGATTTTTGAAATCATTGTTTTCCACGAGTTGCAAATCGCCTTTTCCACCATGTTCATGGAAGAAAAAATTAGCAATCTGTTCCGCTTGATTCCTATTAACAGGTGCCGCCATCAGAGCGACAGAAATAAAAAACATTACAATGCAGAGTAGTTGTCTTTTCATTGTCGAATTATTATTAAAATACGGTGCAAAGGTACTTATTATTTCTGAACTGAACAAATATTTCTTCAGTTATTATATACAAAATTACCAACTTCAGAATGAAGTTGGTAATTATAAAGCGCATACCAGCTGAGTTATCAACAAGAGGTTTGACTATTATTTTTTCGTCATAGTTTTAGGAAGTCCCATCAAAATGGAACCATTTGCTCCATTGATTGTCATGGTATTACCATTTATTTCATAGAAAATAGCATCTCCTCCTGATGTATCTCCTTCTGTCCATTTGAAATACTTACCTTGCGAAGTCCGATCGCAAGAATAATGACTACTCACTACCACTTGTCCATCATTTTTCCAAACAAACCTTTCAGGAGTAAACTCAAAAGTCACCACCATTGGATCTCCATAAGGTTCGCCACCCATATATGACGTATATGCCGATCCTTCCCACGTACCTAAAAGTGCAGTATCATTACTATTAACCGGATTTTTAGACTCATCTATTTTGCATGAAACACAAAAAACAATCGACAATAAAGTAATTAATGCATAAAAAACAATATTTTTTTTATCCATAAAAAATTGGTATTTACTAATCAGAGAATGATAGACATCTTTTAATATAATGCCTATCATTCTCTGAAAAATGATTATAAATTCTTGATTTACTTCTTAATCTCTTTCTTCAAACGCTCAGTGAGCATAGGAACGATCTTGTGAAGGTCGCCTACGATGCCGAGGTCGGCAACACTGAAGATTGGAGCGAACTTATCCTTATTGATTGCGATGATGAGTTCAGACTCCTCCATACCTGCGAGGTGCTGGATTGCACCAGATATACCGCAAGCGAGATAGAGGTTAGGACGTACTGTCTTACCAGTCTGACCAACCTGACGGTCATGATCCATGACACCTGCGTCAACCATTGCACGTGAAGAAGAAACCTGTGCCTTTGAACCGAATACGTCTGCGAGCTGCTGGAGCTTTGCAAAGCCCTCAGAGTTCTGTACGCCACGGCCACCAGACACGAGAATCTTAGCCTCGGTGATATCAACCTGGTTACCCTCGTTCTTGACAGTTTCAAGGAGTTTTACGTTGAACTTTGAAGCATCAAACTTGACAGCAAAATCAACAACCTCGCCCTTGCGGCTCTTGTCGAGCTCACGACGGCGCATAACGCCTGGACGAACTGTTGACATCTGTGGACGGTGCTCTGTACACATGATAGTAGCCATCAGGTTACCACCGAATGCAGGACGGGTCATCATAAGCTCACCCTCCTCAGAGATTTCGAGTTTTGTACAGTCGGCAGTAAGACCAGTCTCAAGACGTGCAGACAAGCGTGGACCGAGGTCACGACCGATTGTCGTTGCACCGATGAGAACTATGCTTGGCATGAAGTGCATGATAGCCTGGTGAATAGCCTGAGAATACTGCTCTGTCAGGTAGTCCTTCAGTTCAGGAGCATCCATCACAATAACCTGGTCAGCACCAGCCTCGATGAGAGTCTGAGCCTGTGCCTTGATGCCACAGCCAGGGAAGAGAGCGACAACTTTCTCATTAAGAGCGTCAGCAAGTTCGCGAGCCTTGCCAATCAACTCGAAAGCAACTGGTTGGATAACGCCACCACGCTGCTCAACGAAAACGAATACGTTTTTATAATCTGCTTTGTTCATATCTATTGCCCTCCTTGATTAAATGATGAATTTCTCTTTGAGTTTAGCAACTATGATGTCAACGAGTTCCTCTGGTGTACCCTCCTTGACCTCACCTGGCTGCTTGAGAGCCTTAGCGAATGACTTCTTCACACGTGTTGGAGAGCCTTTGCCACCGAGTTTCTCAGGGTCAGCGTTGATGTTGGCAACAGTCCATATCTCAACCTCCTTGTCGAAAGCCTCGCAGATACCACGAACGCTCATGTAACGTGGCTTGATGGCACTTGCAAGAACGGTGAAGAGGCATGGGGTGTGGACCTCAAGTTTCTGATATCCGTCTTCGAGTTCCTTCTTGACAGTGAACTTGTCCTTACCGTCGAACTTAGCGTCGGCAACGTAAGAGATCTGAGCGAGTTTCAGGTGCTCTGCAATCTGAGGACCTACCTGAGCAGTATCACCATCGATAGCCTGACGGCCAGTGATGATGAGGTCGTGCTCGATGCAGTTCAATGCAAATGCGAGAGCGTGCGAAGTAGCCAGAGTATCAGCACCTGCAAAAGCACGGTCTGTCAAAAGGATAGCGCGGTCAACGCCCATAGCGTATGCCTCACGGAGGACAGCATCTGCTTGAGGAGGACCCATAGTGATAACGGTAACATGTGCACCGAATTCGTCTTTCAGACGGAGAGCGAGTTCCAAACCACCCTTGTCGTCAGGGTTCATGATGCTTGGAATACCCTCGCGGATGATAGTACCAGTCTGAGGATTGATTTTCACATCAGTGGTATCTGGCACTTGTTTTATACAAACAACTATTTTCATAATGTGGTGATTTTATTATTTAAACAATTTGCCAGCGATAACCATACGCTGAACCTCGGAAGTACCTTCGTAGATTTCAGTAATTTTAGCGTCACGCATCATGCGCTCAACAGGATAGTCACGTGTATAGCCATAACCGCCGTGGAACTGAACTGCCTTTGTGGTAACCTCCATTGCAGTCTCGGCAGCAAAAAGCTTAGCCATTGCAGCATCTGCAGAGAATGGAACGTGCTGGTCTTTCTTGAAAGCAGCAGAACGAACGAGCAGACGGGAAGCCTGAACCTTTGTCTCGAGTTCAGCCATACGGAACTGAGTATTCTGGAATTGAGCAATAGAACGACCGAACTGTTTACGTTCCTTTGTATATTTAACAGTCTCGTCCATAGCACCTTGAGCGATACCGAGAGCCTGTGAAGCGATACCTACACGACCACCATCGAGAGTCTTCATTGCGATAGAAAAGCCCTTGCCCTCTTCGCCGAGGAGGTTCTCCTTTGGCACGATGCAGTTCTCGAAAATCAACTCAGCAGTTGCCGAGCCACGGATACCTAATTTCTTCTCTTTCTTACCGATAGAGAATCCAGGAAAATCCTTTTCAACGATGAATGCAGAAATACCCTTGTTGCCCTTCGACTTATCGGTCATTGCAAAAACAACGAATACGCTTGCATAGTTTGCGTTTGTGATGAATATCTTCGTTCCGTTCAGAACATAATGGTCACCATCAAGGACAGCCACTGTTTGCTGCATTGCAGCATCAGTACCGGCATTTGGTTCAGTAAGACCAAATGCACCAATCCACTCGCCCGAAGCAAGTTTTGGAATATATTTCATCTTCTGCTCCTCTGTACCATGTTCAAGGATAGGAGCAACACAGAGTGAGGTGTGAGCCGAAACTACAACACCAGTGGTTGCACAGCAGCGTGAGAGTTCCTCTACTGCAATAGAATACATCAAGTTGTCGCCACCTGCGCCACCATACTGAGTAGGTACAGGAATACCCATGACACCGATTTTACCCAATTTTTTAACTGTCTCCATTGGGAAGCGCTCCTGTTCGTCGATTTCAGCAGCCATTGGTTTCACCTCTTTCTCGGCGAACTCACGTATCATCTGCTGGAACAGAGCCTGTTTTTTGTTCAAATTAAAGTCCATATATAATATAATGTGTATTAGGCAAATTCTATTTATTATAATTAAAGAATCCTTCGCCAGTCTTGCGGCCAAGTTTTCCAGCACGAACCATCTTGCGGAGAAGTGGATGTGGTTTATATTTGTCTCCGAACTCAGCATGAAGAACCTCCATGATAGCGAGACATACATCAAGACCAATGAGGTCGCCAAGTGCAAGAGGTCCCATAGGATGGTTTGCACCGAGTTTCATTGCAGTGTCAATATCTTCAGCAGAAGCGACACCATCAGCAAGAATGCCCACACCTTCGTTTACCATAGGGATAAGGATACGATTAACCACAAAACCTGGAGCCTCTTTGATTTCTACAGGAGTTTTCCCTAATTTCTCAACGAGTTCCTTAATTGTAGCATAAACTTCGTCCGAAGTGGTAAGTCCACGGATGACCTCAACAAGTTTCATTACAGGAGCAGGGTTGAAGAAGTGCATACCGATAATACGGTCACCTCGTTTTGTAGCAGCAGCTATTTCGGTGATTGACAATGAAGATGTGTTTGTAGCAATGATAGTCTCAGGCTTACACATTTCGTCAAGTTCTGCAAAAAGCTGTTTTTTCATCTCCATAGCCTCAACTGCAGCCTCTATAATAAGGTCAGCATCAGCGAGATCTTTATAATCAACGGTCGTAGAAATATTAGCAACCGTTGCGTCCATATAATCTTGAGTAATCTTACCCTTTTCTACGAGTTTAGCGAGACCCTTCTTGATTTTGCCAAGACCTTTTTCAAGACTTGCCTCTGAACGGCTCTTCATGAGAACAGGCATACCAGCCTGAGCAAATGCTTGAACGATACCAGCACCCATTGTGCCAGTTCCAATTACTGCAATTTTCATAATTCTATCGTTTTTATTTGTTTTGAAATTCTGCTTTACGTTTTCCGAGGAAAGCTTGCATACCCTCTTTTTGGTCAGAGGTTGCGAAACATGCTCCGAAATTGCGGTTTTCAAGAGCAAGAGCCTCGGTACGATCCATATCATAATTCTCGTTAATTGTCTTCTTTGCGAAAGCAACGGCACGAGGTGCATTGGCTACAATCATCGAAGCCAGTTTCTTAGCGTAAGCCATCATCTCGTCATGAGGAAGGACAGCATTTACGAGACCTATACGGAGTGCCTCGTCTGCTTTTATATTACGACCTGTATAGATTAGGTCTTTTGCCATACCTTGTCCGACAAGTTTTGCCAATCTGTAAGTGCCCGAGAAACCTGGAATTATTCCGAGTTTCACTTCTGGCTGACCGAATACGGCATTGTCAGCAGCGACACGTATATCGCATGCCATAGCAATTTCGCAACCTCCACCGAGAGCGAATCCGTTGATGGCAGCTATGACAGGAATTGGCAAATCCTCGATTTTACGGAAAACCGAAGCACCGAACTGACCGAAAGCGAAACCTTCCTGCTCGTTGAACCCTGCCATTTCCGAAATGTCAGCACCAGCGACAAACGATTTCTCGCCATCGCCCGTAATGATAAGTACTCTGACAGAGTCAACTATTGAGCTGACAAAAGCATCAATCTCCTCAAGAATAGCACGATTCAGAGCATTCAGCGATTTTGGTGCTGAGATTGTCATCGTACAAACAGGACCTTCGTTTTCTATTTTAAGAAATTTGTAATCCATATCAGAGAGCCATATTCTTCAAGTTAGGCGATACGATGAGTTGAGCCTCAGTAGCAGCCTGAACCTGTTCTACAGTGAATTCTGGATTTATTTCGGTAAGTTCGATACCCTTTGGAGTAACAACCATCACACCCATCTCGGTAATAATCATATCAACCTCGCCCGCAGCAGTCAACGGAAGATTGCACTGTTTCAAGATTTTAGGAGCACCTTTAGCTGTATGTTCCATAGCGAGGATAACGCGCTTTGCACCTACGAGAAGGTCCATTGCTCCACCCATACCAGGAGTCTTCTTGCCAGGAATCATCCAGTTTGCAAGATTTCCTTTCTCGTCAACCTGAAGAGCACCAAGGAAAGTCACATCGACATGACCTCCACGGACATAACCGAACGAAGTAGCACTGTCAAAAGAAGATGCACCAGGAACCATAGTGATAAAACCGCCACCAGCATTGGTGAGATATTTGTTTTCCTTACCTTCCTCAGGAGCACCACCCATACCGAGCAGACCATTCTCTGACTGAAGTGTTACGGTGACACCTTTTGGCAAATAAGCAGGAATCAGAGTAGGCAAACCGATACCCAAATTGACAACATCACCATCGTGAAGTTCGAGGGCGCAACGACGTGCGATCACCTCGCGAATCTGATTTTTATCCATATCTTTTTATCTTTTTAATATTCACATTATTTATTTCCTTTGCGACGATTCATCTCCTCTGCTATGAAAGAAGCGACATCATCGGCATAAGTGTTCATACCGAAACCAGCATCAAAACCGAGCTCCTTAGCGAGTTCGTGAGTGATACGTGGACCACCGCAAATCAGGATAACCTTATCACGGAGACCCTCAGCCTCAAGCAGTTCGACAAGATTTGTCATATTTTGAATATGAACGTCCTTCTGAGTCACAGTCTGCGAAACGAGGAGTGCATCAGCCTTCATTTCAACAGCCTTAGCTATAAAGTCCTCGTTCAATACTTGGCTACCCATATTGAGTGCGTCGAACATTTCGTAACGCTCTATACCATAGTGTCCAGCATAACCTTTCATATTCATAATAGCGTCAATACCGACTGTATGAGCATCTGTACCGGTAGAAGCACCAACGACAGTGATTTTGCGACCTATATTCTTGCGGATATACTCATCACAATCTTCCATGCTCATCTTGTTTGAGTCAACTTTTGGAACATGTATCTGAGTATAGTCCACTGTCTGACTGCACGAACCATAGCAATTGAAGAAAGTGAAACCTTTTGTAAGTTCTTTGCTATAAACAACTAATGGATTAGTGAAACCAAGCTTGAGCATCAGTTGTTTAGCAGCCTCTATAGCCTCGTCTCCAGCAGGAACAGGGAGAGTGAAACTCATCTGCACCTTTCCATCGTTCATTGTATCACCGTATGGTTTTATTTTGGTGAGGTCAAGGGTCTTATCGTAATCCTTTGCCTCCATTGAATATAATCCTTCGCTCATGATTTTTCTAATTAATCGTTAATTATTTTTTCAACATAATCGCAATGAATGGGTTGGTATAATGCGAGCATTTCTTAGCAACGCCGTTTAGACCCTTACCGCCATTCTTCGGACGTTTGACATCAGCAAACATACCTTTTTCCAAAGCATTGAAGAGACCTTCATCCTTGAGTTTCTCAAGCAATGCAATAGTGTCGTTCAACACTTTGGCAGCACGCGTCTTAACAATACCACCATCCTTGAATTCAACCTCCTCACCTATAGACTTCATATTGTTGAAGATATATTTTGCATTCTCGATTGAGAGGAAACGGTCGCTCATAAACGGAGTGTGGATAGCTTCAGTTGGCATACCGAGAAGCTGGATACCCTGATGTGTCCAATTACCGATAATGTTAAACATAGCGTCCTGAATATGACCACGGAAAATATTGCCTGTCATAAACTTGGTAGGCGGCATATATTTAAGAGTTGCCTTAGGGAATATCTCACGTGTCATCTGAGCTTGAGCCAACTCATAGAGGAAACCATTTTCGAGCATTGGGTCCATTTCAAATGCGTGACCGAGTCCCATCTGCTCCTCTGGAAGTCCTGCCATTGCGGCAAGTTGCTCGTTGATAAGGTCTGAAGCGAGCACTGTATGAGCCTCCTCATATGCATCAGCAGTAGTAAGATAGTTATCCTCACCAGTATTGATGATTACGCCTGCAAAAGCATTGATTACACGGCTGAAGAATTGGTCAACCAACGTACGTTGCATATTGATGTCGCGGAACAATATTCCATAAAGAGCATCGTTGAGCATCACATCAAGACCTTCGAGAGCTCCCATGGCAGCAATCTCTGGCATACAGAGACCTGAGCAGTAGTTGCAGAGACGAACATAATGTCCGACCTCCTCACCGACCTCGTCGAGAGCTTTACGCATAATGCGGAAATTCTCCTGAGTTGCAAAAGTTCCACCGAAACCTTCGGTTGTAGCTCCATAAGGAACGTAATCAAGAAGCGACTGTCCGGTAGTACGGATAACCGCAATGACGTCAGCACCCTGACGTGCAGCAGCTTGAGCTTGCACAACATCCTCATAGATATTACCTGTAGCGACTATTACATACAAATATGGTTTTGGACCCTCGCCAATGGTTTTGAGATAGTTCTCGCGACGTGCACGACGAGCTTTGATACGCTCAATATTTGCATCAATGATAGGTTTAAGGGCTGCGTCTCTCTCTGCTTGAGAATAGACTTTCACCTTAGTGATATCCAATTTGCCATCAGCCACCTGTTCTGCTATTTCTTGAGGTTGCTGTTTCAATTCGCACATTGCATTGCCGAGGAAGAAGACAATACCTTCGCCTAAAACGCCATTTTCTTTAATCTGATCAACCAAAACATTTGGCAATGGAACGCCATTTGCGTCAACACCATCCACACCAAGCAGACGACAGATTGTACGTTCGACTGCCACCGTAGTGTACTGTTCCACAAAGCCTTGAACGTCATCAGCAATATTTTTTGCCACCGACTTTGCGTAGTCCACTTTCTTAAAATCCAATCCTACTTTTGACTGTTGCATACTATTTTTTATTTTACATAATTTCGAGACTGCAAATTTACAACTTTTTTTTTAATCTGCCAAACGATATATTAATTTTTTTCAATACAAAATATTGATATTTATTTTGGCATTTCACGGAAAAGAGGTAACTTTGCAAACTTTTTAGAGTTGATGTGTCTTATGAAAAAATCCGCAACAATCTTACCACTCTGTATCATAGGTGCAGCTATTGCAGCGTTCGTAATTGCAATCAGCATAATAACAAATTTAGTCTTTACTCCAAAGCGGCTTACCGAAATAGCTGACAAAGCAGCAGGTTCTGTTTTCATCGCTCCTCATAGGTTCGATAATGTAGAATTGACCTTTTGGCGTACGTTCCCAAAATTCGGGTTCAAGGTGAACAATCTTTCAATTGGTTCATCCACAAGCGACAATCCATCCGACACTCTTGCATACATACCAGAACTGATTGTTACTCTGAACTTTCAAAAATATTTTATCGACGATGTCGTTGAGATTAACAACATAGCATTCAAAAACGGTCACATCAATTTGCACATCAACGAAAATGGTGAATGTAACTGGCATATCTTGAAAGAAAACGCAACTGACAAGATGAAAAACCTTCCTTTCAAAATGGAATTGCAACATATTGATATTGCCCATTTGAAGACTTCATTCATTGACGAAAAAGATTCAATTAAAATAAAATATGCTCGGGTTGATATTGATGCCATTGCCAGAACAGACCGAGATTACAAAAGTTTGACTTTTGACGATTGCCATTTTGTTATGGAATACGACTCAATAGTTGCCGAAATTAGGGCGAATGCCTCATTTTCAGATACTATTGGATTTCATTTCGACCAGTTTGACCTCGGCATTTACGACCTTGACTTCTCGATAAAAGGAGAGTATTATTTTGACACAAATTTGGACAACGTCTATTCTGACCTGACGCTGAATGCTAATGATTTGAAGATAAGCAAATTGTCCAAAACGCTAACTAAACCGATTTGGAAATATGCACCAAAGGCTGAAAAGGCATTCCGTAGCATTCAGGACTCAATTCCAAATGAACTTAAAGGGGATGCATTCATTGACCTCTATGTTCATTCTTACGGATTCTTAGATAGTACTAATCGCCCACTGATTGATATCAGCATGAATATCACCGACCTGCATGGTCATTACGATTATTCGGAAATTCCATACCGAGTGAACAATGCCTATGCCAACATATCATCACATCTCGACCTCAACAATCTCGCCAATAGTTCGATAAACATCAGAAACATAACAGCATATGTATCTCCAGTGCATGCCAACCTTTCGCGTTCCAATAATCGCATTGTCTTGAAAGGCAAGATGACCGACCTATTCCCGACAGATGATA
This sequence comes from Paludibacteraceae bacterium, assembly GCA_024399535.1. GTDB lineage: Bacteria > Bacteroidota > Bacteroidia > Bacteroidales > Paludibacteraceae > Aphodosoma. Next base: position 24,478 of record JAKSNU010000003.1, on the reverse strand, counting down.
TCGCTGTTTTCAACCCTGAGACCGACATCAATTGCAAGATGGAAATAATCGTCGATAAACATACCGATTCTACTGAAATCACAGGATTGTTTAATGGGAATATTACATACCGCAACCGTTGGGACAATTTTCCTTACAACAGCATGAATGGTCTTCAATTGCAAGCCCACTTTGATGGCAGCAATCTTCAAATGATTACAAGCGATGGCAGTCTGAGTATGCCGCACTGTAACATAAAAATGACGAACGATTCCACCAGATTCACCATAAATAGTCTTGCATTCAACACCGACACTGATTGTCTGAATATCACCAATATAGCAGGCAAAATCGCATACCACGGAAAATCATCTTTAGAGCAATATCTGACTGAGTGGAGTGCTGACAACCTCCTATGGTACACAATAGCAGATAACGACACCACCTACATTGACAACATTCAATGCGTAATTTCTGACAGACAGAAAAAAGATGTCTCCACCCTGGAGATTGAAATCAATAATCCAGGCATGGAGACTATCATTCAGAAAATATCGACCATATACCGAAATGTTTTGATTTTCATTCGCAATGGTCGTATCGACACATCTATTTTTTAGGAATAAACTCCATAGTGAATGTGCCGTCAGGATTGAGAGATGTGAGTTTAACCTTAAACACATCGTTTATTGTTGAGTTGGTCAGTGTCTTAGAGTCAAAACCAAGTCGTTCAGTGAGAATCGGCATTATTTCGTTCCAACGGTTCATCAATCTGCCGCCAGTTGTAACCACTACACGGAAATGGTTAATGACCGCATTTGGATTGTAAACTATGTCATAGAGACGGTAGAACCAACCAGTATAGACCTGCGTTTTTACATTTATGTTTATAGCATAAAGTTGTACGCAGAAGGTATCGGAAATATTTACAGTGCTTAGCAGGATTTCACCACCATTGTTTTTCATCAGCATATCTGAAGTGATGTCTTCATAACGGTCAGTTATCTCCTTTGCCGTAAATTTACGACTGCGTCTGAGCACACTTTCCTCTATTGCGGCAAGAGCTGTCTCAATATCAATATAGTCAGAATGAGCCCATGCGTAATTTGACATCAGCATAAGGTCATATGAGATATCTTCAGACAATCCATAATTGCTAAGTTCGAGAATTGTGCGTCCATTTTTTGACAGGAGCCCTATGCTGTCGTTGCGGTAAACTATCTGAGCATGGTTGTATGGGAGTGTACACATCCAATCGTATTCACCGAGAGCACCTTCTGCCGCAGCTTCATCTGCACGCCATTTTCCACGACGGTCAATATAACCCCACTCTCCATCCAAATTCACAGCCTTTGTCAATTTACGGTCATGGAAGAGAAGACCATTTACAAATTCCATTGGAACGACCTCCTTGCCGTCTCTATCTATCCAGCCACAAAGCGTATCCTTGAAGACGAGGAACAAATCTTTATCAGGCACAATCCAGTCATAATCAGCATTTGTAATCCATTTGCCCTCACTATTCATCAATCCGTATTTATCTTGGCTTTTGGCAATCATAATACCTTCTTCAATCATATTCACCAAATAATCATTCACTTTGAAGAGGTCCTCGACATCCATTGTGTTGGCATAGTGCGAAGCATTGGTAATCACATCTGAGACATCTTTGAGCATCACCCCTTCGTTCCATGCACGATTGTCGCGATTGACAAGATACGAAATACTGTCGCGCTTATACGATGCAATGAATTTGTCGCCGAGACGACTGACTTTCACAAGCCCCTCTGGTTCGATGAGTACCTCGCCCTTTTCGTTTACCATACCGACCTCGCGTGCAAGAGTATAGAACACTGCACGGTCATCGAGAAATGCTGTCGCAAATTCTGCATTATCCAATTGGAATAGAGTTTTCCCTTCACGATCAATTGCGCGTAGGTGTTCTTCACGGTCTGCAACCCACGCTTTATCTTCACTGAAGAATGAAGCACTGGCATAATGTCCGAACAGTGAGTCACCATTTTCATCTGCGAAATAGTAGAAATCGCCTTTTTCGTCAGCAGCTTTCACCACGAAGCGTCCCTCGTGCATCATACTGACATCTTTAATATTAGTTCCCTTCATATGCGTGATTTCCTTGCTACGGACATCAACGAGCATAAATGAACCATCTATGTCTTCGATTGGGATAACGTGCGTCTTGTCGGACGCATAAGATAATTTTTTGTTTCCACAACCTGTCAGACATATCATTGCCATACAAGCAACGACCACAACCACGATTTGAGTACTTAATTTTTTCATACGCATATTATATTGAAATCAATTATTCATCATTTCAAGTAATTCTTCGTCAGCACCGAGCAACTTTGCTACACGTAGTGCCTCATGTGGGACATCCGAGTCGCCAGTTTCGATTAACGAATAATCTATCATTCCTTCGATTGTTCCATTGGACTCAGCATCAGGTCGTAATCCGCGAACACGAATCCTGCGGAAATCGCCTTCAATGCCATCGAAATGGGTAGTAATAAACGATGCAACACCGCATTTCGCCATCAGTCGCGCCATGCCGTTTACTATCTTACGCCCTTCGAAAGGATTGGTAGTCCTTGCCAACTCATCCTCAAGGACAAAAACCCGTCTGCCTGCGCGAACCGCTTTGACGATATAATCCATGTCGCGAATTTCGGCAGCGAAGGATGAAAGTCCGTCTTGAGCATTTTCGCCATCGCCTCCTGTCATCAGCACATCATCGAAAAGCATCACTTCAGCCTTGGCAGCAGGCACAAAGAATCCGTACTGACACATCATCTGAGCCATAGCGAGTGATTTCAGCAAAACGCTCTTCCCTCCCATATTCATACCAGTGACGAGAGTCAATGTCCGTCCGAACGATATGTCAATAGGTTGATATTTCAACCCTCGCTGGCTCAACGATTTACGAACTTCTATATTAAATAACCCTGTGAATGTACATCTGTTGTCCGAAATCGCAGGACGGACTAATCCTTCCGACTTCGCAAAATCCATTTTAGCGAGACGGAGGTCCGTCATTCCCAATTCGGTTAAAGCCGTTTTCAACGAATCCGCATAAGGCAAAAGTTCTTTTGCGAGACGGATACGGACTTCGTCCTCAATTTTAGCAATTTCGGCAAACCGTTCAGCCGAAGGCTCGGTCATTGCCCGCCTTGCAGCTGCCAGTTCAGCAGAATACGAGTCGTATATATAGAATGTGTCAACATCCTCACGGTTGGGGTCAAGTATCTCCACCACCCTGCCGAGATCTGGCAGTGTTGTAAATCCAGCATTGCGCACTACCATAGTTATCCTGGCAAGATGCTTTATTTCAAACAATTGAACATCGTCGATTGTTTTCCCATTTTCCAACAAAGCGAGTGTCCCTGCTATATCCTGCAATTCGCAAAGTGCACGACGCACAACGTCTGTAGCCTTGTCGGCAGCTGCCTGCATAGCATCGTATTCTCTGATAATACACTGACTGTCAGTCATAAAATGCGAATCCACAAGCATTCTGCGACCTACTGCCGAATGGAGGTTAAATCCTTCGGATGCGAGAATAAATCCGAAGAAATCCCTATTGTTATTTTTCAACGAACATTTGTTCATAATTTCATCACGTCATAAGTTTTCACACCCGCCGCATCCTCGACACGTCGTCTTAGTTCATCGCTATCGAAACTGAACCCACGAGGCGACCATGGATTCACTGTCAAACCGAGCAGACGACTGTTATACAGCACTTTAATCTTCACTTTCGAACGTTGCAAAACTGCATAACAATCCTGAGTCGCAAAAATCTTTGTAAAATCAGGCACCACGAGGTCAATGCTCTTTTGCTGCATACGCAACCGTTCAACGAAATTGTTTCCTATTGCACCACAGACATACAATGCTTTTATATCATCCGTAATATCAGGCACTTCGCCACTGAGAGCCGTTTCGCCACAACGTTCCGCCACTCCGTTCTTCATTATTCGCCATATTCCTTTGCCGAGCGGACAACATATATTTTTCAACTCATCATCAGCCAAGTCGAGTGTAATCAACTGGCAGATGTATTTCGTCTGTTTTGCCACCTCAGCGATATTGGCAGACAGTGCAGCACCTGTAGCTAATATCATTGCATCAGTAATGGTAGGCGAGGCTGGCGAAAGTCGCGACAATGCGCCATCTACAAGTGCAAGGCTGACGCCAAAGCGAGGATACCCATCGAGTAGATTTCGTAACGAAGCGGTATCTGCAGGTCCAGTGATTATCACCTTACCAGGAATCCTCACACGGGCAGTGACCAAACGCCCGACCGAGGTCATTCGTCCACCGACATCCAGTATCTCGGCTGTCAGTTGTCTTCCTCGGTATTGCTGTTCAGCGGTGGTCACGACCATCCCTTCATAGAGTGTAATTTCAGGTTTCGCAGTTCGTGTCACCTGGTCGAGTCCCTCGCCATCAAGACCTATCGAAGTCACCGCCACACACTTGTCAGACTGTCTCAATTCTGAAATCAGATGATTGAGAGTCACTGTCTTGCCGACATTCTTTGCCATACCGACAATGGCGACAGAGCGATATTTGTCAAGGTCAAAAATCATATTTAATTTTAATACTGCATGGTGACGCAATGGAGCGACCCATGTTGCTTTATCAAGGTGCAACAATCCACACCCACTATTTCGCGGTCATTATATACACCTGCTATTTTTGCGAGTGCCTGAGCATCGGCACTGCACCCGTATGTTGGCACAAGAACGGCACCATTTATAATCAAATAATTAGCATACGATGCAGGCAATCTCATGCCCTCTTCGTCAAAACGGGGTTCAGGCATAGGTAGTTCAACGAGGTTGTACGGTTCTCCATCGAGAGTCCTAAACGATTCGAGTTGACTCTTCATTTCGCCAAGTTCAGCGAAATGTTCGTCATTTTCGTTCTGGCAACCTTGGAATATTATTGTGTCCTTCGGGCAAAGACGCGCGAGCGTATCAATATGCGAATCGGTATCGTCACCAGCGAGAGCACCATGGTCAAGCCATAGGATACGAGTCACTCCGAATGCCAGTTTCAGCCGTTCCTCAATATCTTCTTTTGAATAGGCTCCATTTCTGTTTGGCGACAGTAGGCAACGCGAAGTTGTCAGAAGTGTTCCTGCTCCGTCAGTCTCAATCGACCCACCTTCGAGCACAAAATCGCGACAATTGCCATACATCACATCGCCTAAGAATCCCTCTTCCGCAAGTCTTGACGTAATCAGGTTATCCTTGTCGGCAGCGAACTTCATACCCCACCCGTTGAAACAGAAATCCATCACCACGCGCAACCCATTGTATTCTACCGACAACCCGCCATGGTCGCGAGCCCAAGTATCGTTTGAAGGCAACTCCGCAAAAACGACATTTCGGATATCCATCCGTCTCTCCATTTCGCTCATGACCTGTTTTATATCAGGTGCCACAACAAGCAATAGTTCATGTTTCACTATCTCGGCAGCAATACGCACGAAATTATCCTTGGCATCGTCGAGTATAGGTTCCCAATCCGTCGCTTCGTGCGGCCATGTCATCTGCACGAAACGTTGTGTCTCCCATTCCTGTATAAGTCGTTTTCCCATAATGGTCAATTGCGGATTATATATTCAGCTATTTGGACGGCATTCAAAGCTGCGCCCTTTCGTATTTGGTCGCTAACGCACCAGAATGTCAACCCGTTATCCACACTGATATCTTCGCGCACACGCCCTACGAACACCTCGTCTCTGCCCGACAGGAAGAGCGGCATTGGGTAGATATTATCCTTTGGATTATCCATGAGCACTACCCCATCAGCATCAGCGAAAGCCCTCCTCGCCTCATCGACACTGATTTTCCGTTCTGTCTCGACCCAGACCGATTCGCTGTGAGCACGGAGCGATGGCACTCGTACGCACATAGCTGAAGTACGGACATCGGAATGCATTATTTTCCGTGTCTCGTTGAACATCTTCATCTCCTCTTTGGTATAATCGTTATCTGTAAAGACATCAATATGAGGTATCACGTTGTAAGCCAATTGGTGAGCAAACTTCTTAACCTGAGGCTCACGTCCGTCGAGCACATCGCGATACTGCTGTTCGAGTTCAGCCATCGCCTGAGCGCCTGCGCCCGATGCTGCCTGATACGTAGCCACACGTACCCTACGTATATGCGATACACGCTCGATTGCCTGAAGTGCCACGACCATCTGGATTGTAGTGCAGTTAGGATTTGAAATTACGTTTCTCGGACGATTCATCGCATCCGCTGCGTTCACTTCTGGAACAACGAGAGGCACATCCTCGTCCATACGGAAAGCACTGCTATTGTCAATCATCACCGCACCGAAACGGGTAATATCCTTTTCGTACTCCCTTGATACAGAAGCACCTGCAGATGTAAAGACAATATCAATACCCCGAAAGGCATCGCCATGTTCGAGCAACTCGACTTTCACCTTCCTGCCTTTGAAATCATACACGCTACCAGCACTGCGTTCCGAACCGAACAATCGCAGATTGTCAACAGGGAAATCGCGTTGAGCGAGCACCTTGAGAAGCTCTTGACCGACAGCGCCACTTGCACCAACTATAGCTATATTCATAAAATCACAATTATTTTTTTATATTACGCTTCTTAAAATCATATTTTCGAATGATACGATTCAATATGTCACTTGAGAATAATGGAAAATCTCGTTCCGCCAATCTGGAATTCGCGACCATGGAATAGTTTTACACTCTCGCCGACCTTCATATATCGGTTATTGTAGAACACTCCCCCATCAAGACAAGTCAGTACAAGAACATTCTTTTTACGTTCAATCATAGCGACACGAGCTGCGATGTCGTTACCTATATCCCATGTAATCTGGAAATTACAATCCACCGAGCGACCAATAGTCACTTTTGCATCTGGCGAATTTTTAAACCATTTATAGAGAGCCACATCCATCTCCTTCATCGACCCTTGTACATGAAGGAATGCCTTATCATCAATACCAATTGGCGAAGCTATGCTCAGAGCGAGTCCTATGGCATAAATGAGAATAGTCACAAAAAAGAGGATACGATAGTCAACACTACTGCTCGAGAATAAGATATCCCACAGATAGACAGAAACCGAGCCGACTACTATAGTACTCAATTCCCACATTCTCTTAGGTTTGACACGCGAACCATAGGTCGTTGCATACAGCGATATGATACCCATCAAACTCCATGGTATTATATTTATATACAAAGCATTTTCGCGTAAATCAAACGCTGTAATAAGCAAGCATTCAACCATGAAGAACAGATAGCTCAACAAACCGGCTGAGAGTGCACGGAAGAAAACGCTTAGTATTCGATCTAACATACTGAAACGATAGATCGTATAGAACGAAAGCACAAATGTAATTATAAACGCAATGTTGAAACCAGTTATCGGGTACTGGATTATATATATCAAATGTTGTACAAGAAATTCGTTGGCTTCAGGTGTCCCATACTGATATCCAGAGATAAAACACATCAGTCTTTGCAGAAGCCTGATTTTGTTTTCTACATTCACAGTCAGTATGCTTACCCATGCAATGATAGCTGAAATAATACCCAAAACTATCCAATGCATAAAATATGGAGCATTCCGTCTATCGAAAAGGTTATCCTCATTGTAATAATATGACCCCTTTTTGCATTTCTTGCCAAACTCTGGACAATGATATTCATTCTCCTTCCAACACTCCTCATGCATTGTATGTTCGCATGCAGCCACTACCGAATCGCCCTTTTTGAAAGGCGCCTTGCAAAAATAGCAATAATCGCCCACAAGGTTCTCGCCGGCACTCGCATTTGGACCGCGATACTCGACCACATATTTCTTTCGGAACATTTGGTATTTGACAAATGGATAGAGGAACTGCAGAACAACAAAAACAATAATGAGAATCAATAAGCCCAACAATACGCCTTGGAAGAAAATACTCGTTATGCTGTCCCCATTTATAATCACCGGATCGAGCAGTCCTCCGACCATATAATCGGTTTTGAATAGACAAATCTCCTCAATTTCGCCATCACTATTTTCTTCATTCATCGTGACAGACAAGTTGTATTTCCCATTATACAGTTTTCCATCAGCATTTTTGAAATAGAATTCGAAATCAGTATAGTCAAGTTCGAACGACTCGAGGATATCGTGCTGAATCGCCCCCCAGTCGAACGAAGCCATATATTTTCCATTTGTCTCTTCTGATACACTACGCATGAGGTTCTCAGCGTCGTTCATTACACCTGATTCGTTGTTGTCAACATAAACGAAATAAACAGGCGACCCATTCAGGTTATGCACGGATGAAAGTATCTCGGACTGCAGTGAAAAATGATTTGAATCGTATGGAACTTGTTCTTCGGAATATGTTCCACCATCTGTAAATACTATCAACGAACAGTAATTGGCTCCTTCGAGACACCCGGAACGTTTTTGCAGTTCCGCAAATTTGTCAAGAACTGCCCGATACAAAAATTTATTTTCTGGTTCAACACTTGTAAAATAGGTATCAAGTATATAATCAGTCAATGGCATTGACTCGGTTACATCATCTCCACGGAAGAAAGAGACGAACAAATTCCTTTCCGAGAACATATTGAGCATCTCGGTGATGCATTTCCGCTGATAATTGACTTTCGCCTGAGGGACAGTGAGGTCAACCATAACCAGCATTCTCAGACCGATACTATCTGCCTCACGGATGCCGGTTCTGACTATATGAAGCAATTCTGGTTGAAAAATTCTATTTATCGAAGTTCCCAAATGGTTTGTTTCGTTGACAGAAAAAGTCACAGTATCCCACATACTCGGAGAATATTTCGATGCGGCACTTGTCAGACGGGTTTTCACCTTGAAATTCGCATAATCGTCCGAAAAATCGACATCAGTGACCTCCATCACCACACCCTCAGCATCACTTTTGCTGAACACGCTATCATTGCTACATGACCAGAACAGAGTCAAAACAATGGTTAATAAAAAAGCTATTCGTATCTTCATTTCATTAATTTTTCAAATTGATGGTATTTCGTCTCTGCCATCCTTGATATATTGTTCCTTAAGTTTCTTAGCATTGTCTCGCATCTGTTTGATGGTGACAATTTTGCTATGAATCACACTCGCAATCAAAATCATTACCGCCACGATGGCAAACCCCACAATATAATTTTTAATTCGCTCAATGAAAGGCACATATGTCATTTGGGCTATCGTGTTCGATTTGTTTTTTATATCGAGATAACCAGCATTCATTGACTTTATTCTGGGTTTCAGTTCATCGAATTCGGCTGCCGCCTGAATGGCTGCTTGGTATTTAGTATCCAATTCCGAAAAATGAATGCTTTCATCCAGTTTGACCCGTTCGAGCTGTTCCTGCGTCTTGTCGGTTGCTGAGAATTTTTTTGCATTCGACAGCAAATCCTCATAAATCGGCATTTTATCTTCAATGAGTTTTTCAGTTTCTGCAATTAGGTTCTTGGCTATTAGCAATTTCTTCTGTTTTTCAACAATTGTCTTGACGTCCTCCTTGGTCTTTTGATAAGCCGCAACGACATCAAGAAGATGTTCATTTTCTGCTATATATACCTGTTGTGTTTGGTAATACAGGTTCCATCTGAAGTCTAACGAGTTATAGTCGCGTTCTATATCGTCAAGGGTTGCGAGCGAGGCATGCGAAGTCAGTTGCATCAGCGAGTTCATGTCGTTGACAAACTGTGTCAGTCGCAAATCTACAATCATCACAGTCTGCTCATAGTCAACTTCCTGCGCCAATACGACATTACGACAGACTGACGACAGCCCGACACAGACTAATAATATGACAATTGATTTTTTCATACGATTCTCCTGTAGCCTCATTTGCGATTAGTCGTTTTGCGGAAATACTCCTCCGCCTTTTTGAAGAGTTCAAGAGCTTTTTTCTGTTCCTCGTCCTGCGCCACACATCCTTGTATCGCAGTATATGCCGATTTTATAGACTCCTCGCAAAAATGTTTCAAATCTCGTTTCTCTATCACATCGTCCGATACAAGCCAACGCGACACCGAAGCGTCTATCTGGTACGATTTATCGGTCAACATTTTCGCGTCGATACCTTGTGCCACAGGCACATAAGTCAAGTTATACATCGCTATCGAATCAACATATGAATTGTAAACCGACCATAATCTCTTGACATTACTGCATTTCTCGTCACCGAAATGGAACTCATATTGGTTGAGCAGCATTTTTTTCATCTGAAGATATGTATCGAAAGCCGATTCCGAAGGTGTAGTGCCAGTCCGACCGAATTTCTCAACGAACAAAACATACGAGTTACGGATACCGTCAGCGAACTTGCGGGCTACAATGGTATCGCCACTTTCTCCGAAACAAGGGTTACGTACAATCGATATATTATATGTTATATTGATGTCCCGCCCAGCCACTATGTCATAACGCATCTTCCGTCGTTCGTTTTTCTGCAAGAGATAGAGACTTTTCAATGACACAGTGACATTAGTCTTTTGGTTGAGGACATTGAACTCCTGCACTATCGAATCGGTCAGCACCACATAATCGTGACGAAGCATCTGCAATCCTTCGGTTTTAACCCAATTGCGGAACAGATAGTTCTGCCGTTTCACGTTCATCGATTTACGGAACTTCTTCGACACATAGAACTTGAAACCATCGCCTTCGTCCATGAAATAGTTCAATTTCTCGGGATGGAAATATCTGTTTCTCACGACCTGCTTGTAGAGGATATTTTCACGGAAATGCAATATCTTCTTTATGGAAGTCAGTTTCATTATGATTTTTTCGTTCGATTCGTCATATACGAACGAGACAACGACATTGCTTTCCTTTTGGTCCTTATAGATAGTCAATACATCTTTTTGTTCTATGCCGTCAGCGAGCGATATGCTTCGCGACTCTTGCGCGAGGAGCATCAGTGATAACGACAACAGAGATAATATGGCAAACGTCCTTTTCATCATAAATTAAATAATTTATATCCAACCATTTTTTTCGCCTTGGCGAATCACCCATGCTGCGACCTGCTGGTCTTCAGGGAAAGGAGGTTCATTCAAAGCATGATATCGCTCGTAGCGAAGATACGAAGCTACACGGCTGATAGCCCAATCAATACCGAGGAATGTATCCGTAGCGTTCAGACACACACGACCTGCCATTTCACCAAAATACCTGATATTCGGATGCCATGGATGCGGAATGTCAGTCCTGAATCTGAATTCAGCAGGGGCATCAACATCTGGATATCCATTCGGAATATTTATATTCATTACAAAGGTGTCGGCAAACAATGGTGGATTGTCCCCCAAGCCGAGCGACTCAATATTCTCGACACCGCATAACGAACGGATTTTATATGTTACGGCATAGCCGTTCGGTGCTCCCTCGTGATTCTTCGAAGTCACTTCGACAGAAATATCTCTGCAATTGTCAAACCTATTGCATATAGCTTCATATTCAGCGAGCAGCCTTCGTGTCCTTCCCGTCATATTGTTCAATCATCCAGGGAATGGATCGGGTATAAGATAAACCACATTTCCATTCTCAATTCCATAATCCAAAAGGCTCTGCTCCTCCTTGCCGATACGTGGACGCATAATGCGGACATTATGAGTCTCAGCATCTTCTTTACCGAAGAAATAGTCCAAAGGAGCACCTGTCTCGTCAATTGACGGGAAATCGAAAATGAGTTTTCCGTCTTTTCCGATGGCATGTTTCAAGTTGGTCATCAACGTATCGAGTGGAGCATCAGGATTGACCACTCTGAACTTAACTTTCTTGTTTTTATAAACAATATTTACAAAGAAATCGTCCATACAGTATTATTCAATATTTATTTTCACCCTTATAGGGTATATATTCTGGTTACGCACCTCAATCAGTTTTTCCATCAGCAGTTCGAGATCCTGCAATTTGTTTTGGAAACCTCTTTTTATGAAAGGTGTTCCATCGAGCGTGATATTAACGAGTATCTCGTATCCGCTGTATGCTTTATCGCTGATATGGTGCGAGATATTGATGTTTTTTATCATCTCGCTACTCAACGAATATCTCGTTATCAGAAACGTGATACAGAAGAGCCGTATGTCTGTCTTCGTCACTATGCGGTCTGCGGTTGTGATATAGTAGCGTGCCATATTGACTCTGGTTTCCTTCATGTCTATCTCGTCGAAACCTTTATGCGGTTCGACTATCTGTTCCGTATATTTCTGGTCGAGACCATAAGGGACTGTGAAAATGCTATCTGCCGAGAGACCTACACTTGCGGCAGAACCATCTGTCACCACATATCTCACTCGCAGACTGATATTTGAATTATTCTGCCTATTCCATCCACCGAGCGACAGATACACTCCTTCTGCAGCATTGCCCGAATTGTTAATGTTATGCTCCATATCTTTCAGAATATTATGGAGAGTTCTATACAGACGATCGGTATCTGCATTTTTATTGACCTCTACGAATGCGAAGAAGTCTGAATTGAACTTACTCAACATCAGGTTGAGAAGCTTCTTTATTTCTCCGATGTTGAATTTATCGGCATTGACACGTCGAACACGGATACGTTGTGCGCCATATATCTGGTCATCATCAGGAATCAGTAGATGCATGAACTTGACATGCTCGCCTGCCACACGCACTATTGGATTTTCGTATGACAGATTCACCTCCATTGGTTTAGCATTCACCAATATCACTGGATTGAACAACAGGTCCTTCTTTTCGAAGGCAAAATTTTCGCTGACGTCTTCAAATTCAAAAATCATCTCAACATTACCGCCCGTCTCGCCATAAATATGGCCGTCATCTTCATATTTGTCAACCACAAAGACAAGAACACCTTGTTTTGCAAATATTTCCATACATGTCATCGACGAGTTATAGACATTCGAGAGGTTGTAAGTCTGTGAATCGAAACTGAACATCTCGGAATATGGAAGCTCGTGCATATCCCATGGCTTGATGAGCGGAAGCTCAATTCCGTTGACGGTGAGTCGCACGTTTTTGTAACCCGAATTGGCAAGAGCAAACGAGAAACCACTGAGGTTTTTTGATTCTGAATCCATGACTGCATTCACCGCCCAGCGACGACCGTCGAGACGCTTGAACGATTTGGTCTTAATGTTCAGCGCACGGGTGTTGAGAAGCGGAGTGAATACAAAATCGGTCCCGGTAAGCTTGAAGAACGAACTGGCATTAAGCTGCACCTCATCGATACCTGCATCCGGCAGTACCTTTACCACAGCTATTGCAGGCATGGCATGTCCTGATTCGTAAGGCACGAAAGCATCTGCGAAATCGTCCAGGATTTCGTCTTTCAGCAATATGCGCTCGTTGTCCGATTCGTTGAAACGGTATGCCAAAGCAGTAATGAGCATTTTGAATACTGGGTCGTTTTCCAAACCTTCCAAATATTCGCTGTAATCGCTTTGCCGCCAGATGGCAATAGCATCCTGCATCAATTGTTCTGCTCGCTGTTTTATCTCGAATATACTCTTTTTCATAGAAAATGTCCGTTATTTTTTGTTGTGCGAAATCACCGCCAACTTGCCGATATAAGTGAAAGGCTCACCCGTTATGGTAATCACACCATCAATGTTAACATAAATCATTCGCTCTAATCGCACGTACGACATTGACACCTTGACGTTGTCAAGTCGCGGCTCGTATCTTATGATCGACTCGCGGAGGTCGGAAGCGAATGTGTTGACATTTCGCGAAGTACCCGATATTTTTTTAGAATATACATTGACCCCGTTGATACTCATATCCATACCATTGCCCTTCGAATCGAATATCACACCATCATTCTCGTTGAATATCTCGAATTTAGTGTTGTTGAATATGAAACCGAAATCAACGTCAGCGAGGCACTCCATTTGACGGGTATTCAATATCACGTCAATGTTGGACCTGACTGACAATGCTATATCGGTTTCCATGGCAACCGACCCATGGTTTATGCTCAATGGCAATTTAATGCTTATCATAGTATATTTTTCTTTCAACTCGCCTAAATTAGAGGCATAAATTCGTCTTCCCCATTTTTGTCGTCTTCGACATATAGTGCCCCGTACAAATCTTCGAAAAGCGAATCGTACAGACTTTGTTTCAATCGCTCCTGCAAATCGTCGAAAATATCGCTCCTCAAGTTCTCACGGAATTCAACATCAACATAATTTCGCATTGCCTCCTCTATGTTCTGGCGGATGACAGCTCCAGCCTCATCGACCGATGTTGTGATTCGCTGCTGCAATTCGTCCTTCACCTCAGCGAGTATCTCATCACGCAAATCAGCTTTCAGTTTTTCATAGTCAATCTCATGATTTTCAAGAACAACTGCATCGAGGACAGTCATCGCCTTATTCAGATAGTCGGTGAACCAATCTGTCCAGCGGCGTATATCCGTACGACGAATGACAGGGATTGTCTCGACCTGTTCGCTATGAGGCTTCATGATGAAATACTCAACCACACCAGCCGTTTCGTGCAACATCTCCAATAGTCTATCTACTTGGATTTTATGGTCAGCATATTTCAGTCGGAACAGCATTTCGAGTATTGTTCGCTTGCCATCGCCCTCCTCGAGGTTCTTATGCTCAGCGATGAGTCTCAGCTGTTCTGCTATACCATTCTTTATAATGTCGAATCTATTATCCGAATCGGCGCATATACAAGGGATAACATAATTTTCCGACACACTTATTGTTCCGTCATGCACCAGAAACTTTGTCAAAGGCAGCACGTCCGAGTCCTCGATATGAGCATAGTCCATCAATTCATAGACATATTTTGGACGCGCATAAAGCACACCCTCAGATGTAAATTCCTCTTCTTCATTGCCCAAAGCCGCAGTAAGGTAATATTCGCCATCCTCCTTGACATCAATATCAATTGAGCCTCTGTCGTCAATGTCGAGCACATTTCCCGACCTCAACACTGCGCGCAGACCC
The DNA here is from genome assembly GCA_024399535.1 of Paludibacteraceae bacterium. Lineage (GTDB taxonomy): Bacteria > Bacteroidota > Bacteroidia > Bacteroidales > Paludibacteraceae > Aphodosoma. The sequence continues at coordinate 9,468 of JAKSNU010000003.1, read as the reverse complement.
GATATGTCAAATTCGAATTTATGTTTGACGAATGTCCCCTTTACTCTGCATTCTGTACCTGGAAGCAAACCTATCCCAGCCCCATACGTTATCCTGCGACTGGCAGCCTTCCACGCCTCTATGCTTTCCTCTATGGCATTTAGAAAATCAGAGGTAATCTCCATTCCGTCAGTCCATTTGATTCTGGCATTTATATCCCTCATAATTATATGTTATTTCAAAAGTTATAACCTAATATATTCCCTTTTTCACGGCTTCGCACTCTGACTTTCAGCACAACTTCTGCCCCTATGTACCAATCATCCACGAAACGCGCCAATTCGTCAACATCGCTTTTCATTTTCAGATACTGCTCTCTGTCCAGCCCTTCTACTATTATGTCGTACCTTACCATTGGCAACCACACACGGGGAGAATCGACATCACGGTATTTCATAATGTTCATCTCTACTTCGCTTTTCATTACCGTCTTCAGCATCATCTGCACATATTTTAGATCTCCGCGATGTTTCGCCACACTTGGCAACAGTGTGACAGCAGTTTTCAGGTATGGATTCTTAATATTTCGGTAGTCTATTCCGAAATAGTTTGTCATCAGATACGAGAAACGCTCATCGAGTATCTCCGTCACTGTGCGTTCCACTTCCATGTTTTCGCGGAAAGCAAATACATCGATAGGCAGAAAAGCCTCCTCGGTCATTCTGATACGACGATGTATTGCCTCATAATCAGCGTTTTTCGAAAACTCCTGTTCAGGAGCCATCATCTCTTTTGGCAATAGTTTGAGGAACCCATTCCTCGCCAACTCAACGACATTGCCGTCTGCATCAATATCCAGTATTTCAGCACTATACCCTCTTGCGAAATCACTACGATAACGAACCTCCCATGCGTCCGACTTTTCGGGGTATAGGTAGTTCAGTAGCATTTCTGCTTTTATTTCCTTAATCACATTGTCCATATTGAAAGCAGCATATCAAATTCAATTTATCAGCACATACTGTCCGTCAGTGGTGCAAAGAAGGTCGTTGTCTGGGATTCCGAGTTGCGCAAGCGTCAGCGAAACATATGGGAAACAGCCATCTATCGTCCGGTACTCATGCTGATAGTAGCCGCTGAGCAGTTCGCCAGCCAGTCTGCAATCCGTTTCGAATGCCCTTTCCACCATTCTGCCAGGACACATCACTTCGTATTTCGTATCGTCTTTCCGCGAGACTATATAATCTACAAAACAATCATCACGCAGTTCGAATCCGCCATTCAGTCTTTCAATCACCTCAGCCACTGTCATTTGGCGATTTATCCTGTAATCCGCCACTGGTTCCCATTTTTCGTGAGCAGGACAACCATCGTCCCATGCCTCGAAATCGACGAACGCAGCCTTCAGGCTTTCGCCATCGTAGGAGAACATTCTGCCGCACATATCCGTTTCTCCGCATATTATCTTCAAGGTCTCCTGCGCCTGCACTGCGCCAATCACCGAAGCAGCGACAGCAGAAGTCGGAGCATGTCCAGCCTCAATCGACCGTCGTATCACCCCGCTGCACGGCATGCGTCGTCTGAGTTCGCTCATTTCGTCTGTACCGAGACTACATGCATAGCAGTTTTCGTTCCACCTGAAGACACGGCAAGTGCCCATCATACCAGCTATTCCACCATCGACCCACGCCTTGCCGGCACGGAATGCCAGACGATTGATACAATATCGCGCCCAACGGCTATCCACACACCCTACCACGACATCCACCGAACGGACATGGTTTATTCCCACATCATGAGCCACGTCCCCAAATATTGTGGTCACCTCAATGCCTTGACGGAACGACGTAATCCAATCCGCAGCAGCATCCACCTTTCGCCTGCCGACATCCTCGGCACGATACATAACCGAGCGTGTCAGATTTCCTGCCTCGACCACATCCATATCCACGAGGATAAACTTGCGGACTCCCGATAGGACAAGATTTTTCAGCACCTCGTTGCCCAAAGCCCCGCAACCTACCACCATCACACGGGCTCTATCGACACGGTCAAACTCCATCTTTCAAATATATCATTTTCCTGTAGCCATAGCAGCATTACCAGGGAACGAGACACTGATATTGCCACCATAGGCACAGAAACACTTACAATTATCAATGAGTGCAGGCATCTGGCATACCTTCACCTGTCCTCCCGGTGCCCATGGACCTGTGATTACAGGTATGCATGGTTGAGGAGTAAGCACCCCCATGGCAGCTGCCGTAGCAGACGCAACCATAGGATTTGCCATCGACTGGCACATACCGAAAGCGGGAATGTTTGCCATCGGAGCGAAATCCATTATGTTTGCCATCGGCATGTTTTGCACCATTGGCCGCATCCCCACCACCGTGAGCGGAGCGGGAGCCATACCGAAACTGCAAGTCAGCAATGCACCATTGGTAACAAATTTACCCATATATATAATAATGTGTCAATAATCTTCGTTAATAATAGAGAGATGGCGATCATCGTTGCCATCTTTGCCTTTGTAAATCACGTCAGTAGTCAGCAAATCCACTCTCACGATTGTATTCACGTCTTCTGCACTATGCATGATTTCCTCAAATCCGACTACGTATGCCGACAGGACCATCAGGTTGTCCCATGCCGACATATTTTTGTTGCTGTCAAATTCTATATTGCTCACTATGCTGAAACTGAACTCATCCATGCTGTTTAGCATTGATACCAGTTCGCGCATTTTAGATTTTTCCTCCAGTTTGAGCTCAAGGCAAAAGCACATCTGGAGCGTAGGACCATATGGAAATCCCTCATCGTTGCGAGGGCGTTCCATGACATATTCAAGTTTCTGTATCGTGACAGCATTGTCACGCTGACTTTTCGCGTATTCGCCTGTCACGTCTCCGAAAAAGAGAACGGACTTCAAAAAATTTCGTGATGCCATACGGTTTCTATTCAAAAATCACATCATCAATATTCACCTTCCAAGGTTTTATCCTGAGCTTCAATAATTTTCGCAAAGGTTTTGTAATGTCATATGTCACCGAAAACGAGAAACAAGATGCATCTTCAAACATTATGTATCTCTCATCTATAAAGTCGCTTACGTGTTCTAAGCGGTTCACCACTATCCGCCCGTTAAGCTCCATTTTCGATATGTACCAGTCGAGCAGATACATATCGGTAGCATCAGGTGCAACGAACACCATCTCTATTTCGTCGCATACAGGGGTTCCGTTGGGCATCACGTGGTTGTAACTCCGTTTCATCACGCACCTGCAATCCACCAGCAGATACTCATGGTCGTACTGATTGCGACTGTTGTCACCAAGTTGTAGAATAAACTGTCCTACCATTATATTATTGAAATACGAAAAAAAACAAAAGCAGTCAATACAACCCCCGTAAGCGTGGGGATTGTATTGATAGCCTTCTTGATTTTATTTCCAAGGATTGTTATATTCTACGTTACCGTTCTTCAGAACTCTGCAGATGACAGTGATTTCCTCATAATGCATCTGTTTGTCCTCCCATTTTTCGGTATAGTGAACGCAGTAGCATTCCGTTCCCTCAAGTGTCTTTTTAACTGAGCCATCAATAGTGTTGAGGAACTTAACCTTGACATTGAGAGCCTTGTATGGGTCGAGCATCCAATTGAGCAATTCGGTATTGCCGTCATTCAGAGCTTTGACACGGATAAGCATTGCACCGCCGCGTGGAATTCCGCTGAGCTGACCTTCAGAGTCAGTAGCCTGTTCAAATTTATAATCAATCGATACGACCTCCCTCTCAGCAAGACCTTCGACAACGAGAGTCGTAGGATTTACATTTTCTGCCATAACTATTTATTTTTTTTAGATTAAACAAAATGGGGTTTATTTCCAGTCATTTTCGTATACCGCTCCACCGAAGTCTATTTTCTTACAGGTGATTTCAATCTCCTCGTAGCTATCCTCTTTGTCTTTCCAATGCTCCTGGTATCCAACGCAATAAGCTCCTTCGAACTTGATTTCCTTCATCTTCTTGCCCGATTTTGTCTCGTTGAAGGTGATATTTCCGTTTTTAGCGAGGTGTGCTTCGAGCATCCATGCTGCGAGGTCTGGCGACCCATCGTTGAGCGTTTTTAAACGGATTGTTATTTTGCCACCGCGTGGAATTCCGTCCATCTGTCCTTCTGTGTCAATAGATTGGTCAAATTCATAGGTTACCATCAATACCTCACGAGGTTTGTAACCTTCGATTTCGATTTTTACTGGTGTAACTGCCATAATAAACTGTAATTTATATAGTTAAACATTATTTTATTGTACTTCTGCACTCTTGTCCTTTTTGTCGGCGGCAATCTTGATTACGAAGTTCTTTGCCGAATAGAATGGAGTGAGGCTGATGTCGCATGTGATACGCTTAGTGACAGGGTCCTGCTGTGGCTCCTTGATTTCGTAATTTTGGAACAGGTTGCCGTAGCCCTTATAATCGTTAAGGAAAGCCTGCAGTTTGGCTTTCAGCTCCTTAGGTGAATTATATGGGTCCCAGTTTTCGAGAGCCACTTCGTGTACGTAGTTCATCATCACCTTCTTCACCCAGTCGAACACGCGGACGATAGGATATTCCTTCATCGCCTCGTTGTCGCCGTTATAGAGGGTTGCATTATTGAATGCCATAACTCTTCCGTCCGAATAGACCATAGGTATTACCTGATTGTCCATCAGCGAAGCTATCTCCGATTTGAGGAGGTCAATCTTCACACCACGCACGCCGTCGAGTGTACCATATTTCTTACCGCCTGCACCCTGAGCCATGTTTGCGCTCTCGTCGTAGAGTTTTCCTGCAAGCGTTCCCGATGGGTAGATATAGAATGCAGCGTTATCTCGCTCGTCATCAGACAATTTCTCAGCATCACGACCGACAATCCAGTTTGCAGTCATAATGACGTTTTGCAGGCACTGGTCCGAATCCTTATACACCTCGGTGTTTGCCTGGAGGTCGTCGAACGAATACTCGTCAGCATGGTCAGTGATGAGCATCACTTTATATTTGAATGCCATTTTAGCCCACTGCAGAAGGCTCGTCTTGTCGAATACCGAACCCGAAACCACCATGAGGCTGTAGCTATCCTTGAGGCTCAGACGGTCGAAACCATTTTTGAGAATGCCGTCAACTTCCTGAGCGAAACCGCTTTCGCTGTCAGCGATGTCGTCTTTGCAGACGTTGATGACACGAAGGTTTTTCACCTTGTCGGTGTTGCAAGTCTGGAAGAAACCGTTCAGCGAACGGTATGCCACCTCGAGATCTTTCGTAGCGAACAGAGCGTCAGTGATACCCTGTTCGAGGACCTTCTGGTATTTCTCCTCTTTGGCTTTGCACGAGTCGGTGATGTCGGTCACTGTCTCATGATCTTCGCTGAGGAGTTCAATCCATGCACGGAGATCATCAGCCAACGCAGCACGCTTGTCGGCGAAACGCTTGTCTGTCAAAAAGACCTGTTTTGCAGCCTTTTTTGCAGGATTCATATTGTCTGCATCTGGAAGGAAACTGCGGATGGCATTGTATCCACCGTAAGCAGCCAGCAGGTTGCTGACGTCCTTCACCTCCTTTTTCTCAGGAGCAGAAGCTGCATTTTGTTCAACAGCAGCCTGTTTCTTTAATTCTGTATCAGCCATAGTATTTCATTATTTGTTATTTTCAAGTTCTGCGAGCATTGCTTCGAGCATCTCTTTGAGTTCAGCTTTCGAATCTGCATCCTTGAGCATATCGCGCAGTTTGCGGTTCTGCTCTATGCTCTTACGGATTTTTACGTTCATATCCACCTGGCTCTTGGTAGCAGAAAGGAACTCGCTGTTTTTCACAAGGTTGCCCTTACCGCCATCAGCACTAAAGTCGCGCATCTCGTTGAATTTCAGAGTCTCGTCCACTGCTCCGCCTTCAGCGTCAGTGAAAGTCACATTGACTTTTGGTTGGAACCTTGCGAAAGCATCGTCCATGCTCTGGATATCTTCGATAAATTCTGGGTTGCCGCTTTCAACGTCAGTTGTAAATTGGTCAATCAAAAGGGTCTTGTTATTATCAATGACCGACACTTTTGCGCCCGACTCCTCGTCTGGAGCCATCGAAATGAAATTTTCTTTCATTGCCATAGTTGTAAGTATTTAGAATTATTATTTAATCACGAAATTTCCGTCTGCCTCAAGCACCACTGTATTTCCGGCAGCCACTTTTCCGCTGATTATCAGCTTCGACAGAGGATTACGTATCTCCTTGCGGATTATGCCGAGAATAGGACGTGCTCCATATTCCGGATTGAATCCGCGCATAGCGATGTCATGTTTCGCCTCATCCGATATTTCGAGTTTTATATTCTGTTCTTCAAGCAGTTTGAGCAGCCCGCGGAGGTGTATGTCGAATATCCTGAGCACGCTCTGCTCGGTGATTGGCGAGAATGGAACGATTTCCGAAAGACGTGCGAGGAATTCCGGACGGAAATACTCCTGCATGATTTCCATCATCTCGTTGCTCGAAGGGACAATGCCCTTCCCGAACTGCTCGACGACATATTGGCTGCCGATATTCGAAGTGAAGAGTATCAGTGCGTTCGAGAAATCGCCTACACGTCCGAGTCGGTCGTGCAGCTTACCCTCGTCGAGTATTTGCAGGAAGAGGTCGAACACCGATTTGTGTGCCTTTTCAATCTCGTCGAACAGCACTACCGAGTATGGATTTTGACGGATTTTGTTCACGAGCAGACCGCCCTCTTCGTAACCTACATATCCCGGAGGCGCACCATATAGCAGGGCGACGGAATGCTCCTCCTTGAACTCCGACATATCGAAACGTATGAGCGATGATTCATCGCCGAACAGGAATGCGGCGAGAGCCTTCGAAAGTTCCGTCTTTCCGGTACCTGTAGGGCCGAGGAAGAAGAACGAACCCATTGGCTGACCTTTTTTCTGGAGACCCGAGCGGGCTTCGAACACAGCATCAATGACCTTCTTGACAGCATGGTCTTGACCGACAACACGCTGTTTCAGCGTATCTTCTGCGCCGAGCAACCGGTCGCGTTCGCCAGTCTCGACTTTACCGAGAGGAACGCCAGTCTTCTCAGCCACGACTTCGCATAAATCGGTGGTTGTAAGGTCGGTATGAGGCTCGACGTCCTTCATGTCATTCGATGTTTTCAATCGGGCCATAGCGCGGTCTATAAGGTCGAATGCCGTATCAGGCAGCGAACGTTCGTTGAGATAACGTTTTGCGAGACGGATAGCCTCAGCCTGAGCGGTTTCGTCGATTTTCAGACCATGGAATTCCTCGTAGGCTGGTATTGCGCCCTTCAGTATTTCGAGAGTCAGGTCGGCAGTCGGTTCCTCGACTGTGAATTTCTCGAACTTGTTGAGCATCTCCTTATTGACCTCGATATATTTTGTATAACCTTCAATCGATGAGGTTGCTATGACAGGGAACGACCCCTTGGCGAGCGAATCTTTCAGCAGTTCGGAAGCTCCGAAAAGGTTGCTCTGCTTGTCGAAGAATCTATCGACCGATTCGATTATGAGGATAATGTTTCTGCGCTCTTCGAGTTCAGCGGTTATTTTCTTGAAACGATCTTCGACTTCGCCTTTGTACTGGGCATCCGAAGTCAGCGACGAGAGGTTCAGTTCGTAAGCCGACATTTCGCGGAGGAATGCTGGGACCCGTCCGTCAGCGAGTTCCTGCACGAAGCTGTTCACCAGAGCCGACTTGCCGACACCAGCCTCGCCCATGATGAGCAGGTTCGCTTTTGTCCGGCGACCGAGCACTTCGAACATCATTTCGCGTTCACGTCCGAAACCTACCACGACACCCAATTCGCCGTTTCGCGCTGCCGCCACCTTGTCGATACAGTACGAGGCGAGCACATCCGAGCTTTTCGATGACGAGGTGGTTGATTTATAAGCAGATGGCACTTCCGCAGTCTCAGCATTGCCGCCGCAAGCCTTGATGATGTCATTAGCCGAAAGCGGAAGAGTTTTGAGTGCATCAAATGTGAAACCTACTCCGGGCGTAACGAGCGATGCAAGCACGCAAACATTGTCCACAGTGTCGCGTCCGAGACGGGCACGGAAATTTTCAGCTTCATCGAGCACCGTTTGAGCATCGTCCGAGAGCTCTATACCACGCATTGGACGTAACGCTTTCGGAGCAAGTCCCATCTGGATTTCAGCCCAGTCAATGAGGTAATAATAATCCTTGTCAAGAGTAGTTTCAATGAATTTTACAAGATCTAAATCCTTGTGTAGCAAAGCTCTAAACAAATGAGCCGGATAGACTGCATCCGAGCAGCCCTCTTCGGCAAACGATGTAGCAATCTGTTTCAGTTTCTCGTCCATAACAAAAAAAATCTGTGCACTATATTACAGGCTGCAAATTTACAACAAAAAAATTATATATGCAAGAAAATTTTATTTTTTTTTAGAACATCAGTTTTCAGTCGTCATTCGCCGCTGAATATATACCCAATTCGTCATATTCAGTCCGTTGTTCAGAAGGAAGAGGTCATTAGGTGAACATTTAGTTTACCCTTGTTTCTCCTTGGATTGTACTTGAAAACAAGAACGAACTAAGTGGGAACGTAAGGTTCAGATAATGTCGATTGATTCGCAACAGAAAATGAACCTCGTTCAAATCCAGTGCAAAGGTAGGGCTTTCGGGAAAGTCGATTCGGACGATTATCGGTAATAATGCGCCATTATGCGCCATTTTTGGTCGTTTTACGCCGAAATTGATCACCACCGTGCCCCACAGTTCCGCTGCGAGGTTAATCACCACCGTGCCCCGCAGTTCCGCTGCGGGGTTAAGAGCCTCCTCGCGCGTGTATGCGTGACGCATCTGTGACACGCGTATACTACTCCCCTGTCGGGGAGGTAGTATCGATTGATTGTGGTTTGCATCTATCCGATAGGGCTCATGCCCTATCTTATGTTATTTCGCCCGTTCCGAGCTATTGTGTAAGGAATATTCGCGGTCGCAAAGTTACGACAAACATTTCACATGACAAAACCTTCCGGGGAAAATATCAAGAAAAAATCAAAAAAGTTTTGTCATTATCAAAAAATGTCGTATCTTTGCAGGCTCAAACCTAATGATAAGACTATGAACGATGTTATCAGATTTGACTGGGCAATGAAAGCGGATGTTACGCGACAAGGCGAATTTTGTCGTACTCGAGGGGTTTGAATCTACGATACTGAATCAAACCATCAAAATCGTTGAATTGCTTGAAAGCGAAAGCAATCAGGAGTATGAGAACGACAAGTTCAACCGTGTTGGCATCAAGGCTCGTATGTGGTTTGTTCAAACAAGCACGTATAGACAGCAGTCGCACATGCGTATATTGGAACGATGAGATAGATTTGCCAAGTGACAGCATTTACGAATTCGGCACTATATGCAAAGGCATAGAAAGACTTTAAAAACTGACATGCTGTAAAGACTGAACCAAGGAAAAGACAA
>JAKSNU010000029.1 GCA_024399535.1 Paludibacteraceae bacterium | reverse complement strand
ATGGTGGCTGGCGTGTTCAAATATGTCTATCTGAAATTCCTGCGTCCAGGGTACCTCGACGAGATGCAGCAACTGGTGATGCGGACTTTCGAGCAGATGCATATTGACAGTTCGACACAGGAGCAGGTGATTTCCACTCTTGACCAGACGCTGACGCCTGAAAACATTGCCCTCTATTCGGTGATGGGCGACGTGATGCTCGGATTCCTGGTGGGTCTCGTTGTGGCTGCAATAGTCAGGCGTGACTGATTTTTGGTTTTTGATAATAAATTGAATTATGGATATATCGGTAATTGTACCCCTCTTCAACGAGGAGGAATCATTGAGAAAACTTTACGAATGGATTAAAAAAGTGATGACCGAAAATGGGTTCACCTACGAGGTGATCTTCGTCAATGACGGCTCGACGGACGGCTCGTGGAAGGTTATTGAGGAACTGAATAGCGAGGACGATGAACACATACATGGCATCAAATTCCGCCGTAACTATGGCAAATCCCCTGCTTTGTTCTGCGGTTTCAGAAAGGCATTGGGCGATGTGGTCATCACTATGGACGCTGACCTTCAGGACTCGCCAGACGAAATACCAGAATTGTACAAGATGGTGACAGAAGAGGGCTACGACCTCGTTTCTGGATGGAAACGCAAACGCTATGACAATGCTCTTACGAAAAACATTCCTTCGAAGATTTATAATGCTACTGCGCGTCGTGTCACCGGACTTCATCTGCACGATATGAACTGCGGACTGAAGGCTTATCGCAACGAGGTGGTAAAGAACATTGAGGTCTATGGCGAAATGCATCGCTATATACCGTATCTCGCAAAGAATGCAGGATATTCAAATATCGGAGAGAAGGTGGTGCAACACCGCAAACGCGAGTTCGGGAAGTCGAAATTCGGCCTTGAGCGTTTCGTAAATGGGTATCTTGACCTTCTTTCACTTTCGTTTCTCAACCGTTTCGGCAAACAGCCTATGCATTTCTTCGGTCTTTGGGGGTCGGTGATGTTCCTCATAGGTCTTGTGGCTGTCATAATAATCGGCATCAACAAGATAGTACATCTCACTTGCGGCACACCTGCTCCTCTCATCACAAATACCCCATATTTCTATATCGCATTGACGATGATGTTGCTTGGCACACAGATGTTCCTCGCCGGATATGTGGCTGAGATGATAGCACGTTCGAATGTCGAGCGCAATAATTATCAAATTAGCAAGGAAATTTAATCAGTTATGGAGACTTTTCTTGAAATATTGAAGTTTACAATTCCTTCCATTATTTCCCTCGTCGGAGTATATTTCATAATCGACAAAATATACAGGCAAGAGTCGAAACGTCGCGATTTCGAAATGTTCAAGATGCAGAAGGATGTGGTGTTACCGATGCGTTTGCAGGCTTACGAGCGTATGACGCTTTTCCTTCAGCGTATCCAACCTGAGTCAATGCTTACGCGTTTCCAATTCGATAAATTGGCTGTCAAACAGTTGCAGCAGATGCTCCTACAGTCAGTGCGTGATGAGTTTAACCATAATGCAGCTCAGCAGATATACGTAAGTCCGAAGGTCTGGGGACTCATTTTGAACTCGCGTGAGAGCGTATGCCAACTCATCAACAGCTGTGCAGCGCAGTTGCCTGCCGATGCTACGGCAATGGAGCTTGCCAAGTTGATGCTTGAGACCTATGCATATTCCGACGAAACACCGATTGACCTCGCTTTGCAGCAAATGCGTCGCGAGGTAATAGGCTGAAAATAACCTATGATGCTTGTAAATATAAAACAAAAAATATCGATTCTTGTACCGACCGTTGTCGTTTCGCTCATTGTGATGACTGCTTGTACGTCGCCCAACGAGTGCCTGCAGAACATGGATGTGGTCTATAAGGCGAACTTCATGCAGATGACTTTCGATCAGGGAAACGAGAGTTATGTCGCAAACCAAGTGAGTATCGTGACTTCGGTGCACGGATTGGGCAAGGACTCGATGTTGTACGACAGTGCACGGGTGAATAGCATTGCATTACCTCTCCAGTCGAACGACACCATGTCGGTGTTCATTATCGACCAGCTGGCGGTTTTGAACAATGATACGGTTATGGTTGCAGATACCTTGTGGGTGATTCATGACAATGAACTCGAGTTTGTGTCGGTAGAATGTGGATGTGCCGTGAAGAACAACGTTCGCAATGTACTTCATACGGTGAATATGATTGACTCTGTCTCCCGAGTGACTGATAATGTTGATCGTAGCAGTCGGGATAATCTGAAAATATACGTGAAGAACAGATGAAACGAACGACAGTCATATTGATGCTCTGCCTGCTTTGCATTTTAGCTTATGCTCAGCGTGATTCGGTTGTCGTACGCGAAAAAAAACATAATCCAAACTACGAATTGCCTGTTGTACACGGTTTTTCGATTAATGCCGACCTTCTCTCACCTGTGATGAATCTTGTCCATGGACAAGTGTATGGTGGTGAATGTCATATGGATATAAACCTATACAACCGCGTGTTCCCTACAATCGAAGTTGGCTATGCAGATGCTGTGCAGAATATGGGTATGAACGTGACTTACAAGACACATGCTCCATATGTACGTCTTGGCGTGAACTACGGACTGCTCAAGCCTTTTAACAAATCCGGTGAGCATAGGTCGCTCGATTGCTATCCGTATATAGGCCTTCGATATGCAATGGCTTTCATGAACTATGACATACAAAATGTTGTAATCGAAGACCATTATTGGGGTACGCGTGATGTGAAAAGTTTTGCGAATCCCTTTGTATATAGCGGTTGGATAGAGGTGGTGGCAGGAGTCAGGATGAACTTGGTGCGGGGATTTACGTTGGGCTGGTCTTTCCGCTTCAGAGGCTTGCTCCATACGACTGCTGCCGACAAGGTGTTCGTCCATTATGTCCCTGGTTACGGCAAGTCGGATGGTTCGGCATTCACGTTTAATTATACGATAGGCTATACCTTTTCTATTGACGAGCGTATGGCGAATGAGAGTAAAGAAAAACATAGATAATAATTACATAGAGGTAAATTGAAAGAATGAAAAATTTTGCATTGATTGGGGCTGCTGGCTATATTGCTCCAAGGCATCTGAAAGCCATAGCCGATACTGGAAATAATCTGGTGGCAGCGTTAGATAAATTTGATAGCGTCGGACGATTGGATTCGTCGTTTCCAATGTGTTCATTCTTTACTGAACAGGAGCAGTTCGACAGATTCTGCAGCAAGGTGAAAGGGACAAAGGATAACATTGACTGGTTGTCGGTTTGCACACCAAACTATACACACGATGCATTCATACGTTATGGGTTGAGATTGGGAGCAAATGTAATCTGCGAGAAACCAGTGGTGCTGAATCCATGGAACCTTGAGCAACTGATGAAAGTCGAGGAGGAAACAGGTCGGCAGGCGTACAACATTCTCCAGTTGCGTTTGCATGACTCAATTGTTGCATTGAAGAAGAAAATCGAGGAGGGCCCGAAAGATAAAATATACGATATTGAACTGACATATATCACTTCACGTGGCAAATGGTATTATACCTCTTGGAAAGGCGATAACCATAAATCGGGTGGCGTGGCAACAAACATAGGTGTGCATTTCTATGATATGTTGCAATGGATATTCGGACCAGTCGAGAAAAATATTGTCCATGTGATGAGTTTCGATCGTGTGGCTGGTTACCTTGAACTGAAACGGGCGAGAGTGCGTTATTTCCTCTCAATCAACGCTGACTGCCTTCCCGAAGATGCCGTACAAGGCGAGAAGAAGACATATCGTACACTCAGCATAGATGGAGAAAAATTTGAGTTTTCAGCCGGGTTCACCGAACTGCATACGAAAAGTTATCAGGAAATATTGGCTGGACGGGGATTCAGAATTTCGGAGGCTATGCCTTGTATATCTATTGTCCATGACATTCGCAATGCTACTCCAATCGGATTGAAGGGTGATTACCATCCGCTGGCTTCAATGCCTCTTGCTAAGCATCCGTTTGGTTGGGACGATGTAAAATACTGAAAATGTGATATGAAAAGGTTTGTTGCTATATTTTTGATGGTTTCAGTGTTTACGACGATGTATAGTCAACGTAAATACGAATTCCGTGCTGCCTGGATAGCTACTGTGGCTAATATAGATTGGCCATCGACTGGCGGAATGAACACTGAACTTCAGAAACATGAAATGGTAACTATGCTCGACTCGCTGCATAAATTGAACTTCAATGCAGTGGTGTTTCAGGTGCGTCCTACGGCTGATGCTTTCTACAAATCTGAAATAGAGCCTTGGTCGTTCTATCTTACGGGTTCGCAGGATTCTATGCCTAAACCTTTTTATGACCCATTGGCTTTCATCATACACGAGGCACACAAACGCAACATGGATGTCCATGTATGGATAAACCCTTATCGTGTGCTGAACGATGCAGATGTCTCAAAACTCAGCAAAAACCATATTTTTTTCAAGAAACCGCATATGGTTGTCAAATATGCAGGAAAATACTATTTCAATCCCGGATTAGACGAGACTCGCAACTATCTGGTTCGCGTGATTTCCGATATTATACGCCGTTATGACTTAGACGCTATTCATTTTGATGACTATTTCTATCCATACAAAGTGGCAGGTGAGGATTTCCCTGATTCCGAGACTTTCCAGAAATATCCACGTGGTTTTAACAATATTGAGGATTGGCGACGCAACAACGTGAACATGGTTATCCATGAACTGGGCGAAATGATACATCAGACAAAACCTTGGGTGGAATTTGGAATCTCGCCTTTCGGGGTTTGGCGTAATGTCTATCGAGACCCTAATGGGAGCAACACTAAAGCTGGTACTACAAACTACGATGACCTTTATGCCGATGTGCGTCTCTGGCTGCAGAATGGGTGGATTGACTATGTGGCACCGCAACTATATTGGGAAATTGGCAAGCAAGTGGCAGATTATAGTGTACTCGTTGACTGGTGGAATAGAAATACTTTTGGCAAAAATCTGTATGTCGGACTATATGCTTCAGGTCTTGTCATCAATAAGGCTCAGGCATGGAAACACCCGAATGAATTATGCCGGCAATTGCACTTGAACGAACGCTACGACAATGTGAAAGGCGATATTATGTACTCGTGCAAGCCGCTTCTCGGAAATCCTCAGGGTATATGTGACAGTCTCGCCTGCACGTTCTATAAATATCCTGCACTTGTGCCCCCAAACAGCGGTATGGGCGGGGCTCGTCCTGCTTCTCCCCAAAATCTCAGAGTGCAAAAAATGGGTAAACGAAACTACCTTTGGTGGGACGAGTCGAATCTGCGTGGAGGACTTAAGGTGACTTCGTATATTATCTACGTTTTTGAGAAAGATGAAAAAATTGACCTTTCGCGAGTGGATAAAATTGTGGCTCGTGTGCAAGATAACTGCTTTGATCTTAGTGTTATAAATAATCAGGATTGTAAAATAGTAGTTACTGCAATCAACCGTTTCCATTACGAAAGCGAAGGATCGAAACCTATTGAATTATGAAGTTTATAGGAATAATACCCGCAAGATACGGTTCGTCGCGTTTTCCCGGCAAGCCACTTGCAATGCTTGGGGAACTCACAGTTATCGAGCGAGTATATCGTCAGGCGAGAAAAGTTCTTGATGATGTCGTCGTTGCAACTGACGATGAAAGGATATATAATGAAGTCAGACGTTTCGGCGGAAATGTTGAAATGACATCTGTCAACCATCGCTCGGGTACAGACCGTTGTAAGGAAGCCTACAACAAGCATGGTGTCGCGGCTGATGTTATAATCAATATCCAAGGTGATGAACCTTTCGTACAGCCAGAACAGCTGACGGCACTGATGAACTGCTTTGACAATGCAGAAACAGATATCGCAACACTCATAAAACCTTACGACAAAGGTGTGAAATATGATATTTTGGCTGATCCGAATTGCGTGAAATGTGTTGTGGCGGCTGATGGGCGTGCGCTCTATTTTTCGCGTAGCGTAATTCCCTATCTGAGAGGTAAAGATAGAGATGAATGGTCGTCCATACAGACATATTACAAACACCTCGGTGTGTATGCTTATAGGACAAAAGTCCTTGATGAAATAACAAGTTTGGAGCAGTCACCGCTTGAGAAAACTGAATCTTTGGAACAGTTGCGCTGGTTGGAGAACGGTAAGGTGATACGCACGGCAGTGACTGAGATTGAGACTGTTGGTATTGACACGCCAGAGGATCTCCATAATGCTGAATTGTTTCTCAACACAATGATTAATAAATAATATAGTAACATATGAAATTCAAAAGAGTACTCCTGAAACTGAGTGGTGAGTCGCTGATGGGCTCGCAGAAATATGGTATTGACGACAAACGTCTCGGCGAATATGCTGAACAAATTGCTGAGATAGTCAGAGAAGGTGTCCAAGTCGGCATTGTCATTGGTGGAGGTAATATATTCCGTGGATTAAGTGGTGCCGGACGAGGGTTCGATCGTATAAAGGGTGACCAAATGGGTATGCTTGCTACGGTGATTAACTCGCTTGCACTTTCGTCAGCTCTTGGTTCAATAGGAGTGAAGGCACGTGTGCTTACTGCTGTGAGAATGGAACCTATAGGCGAATTCTATACTCGCGACAGGGCAATCGAGACCCTTGAACGTGGCGAGGTGGCTATCTTTTCTGCCGGGACAGGTAACCCATATTTTACTACCGATACAGGTTCTTCACTCCGTGGTATAGAAATCAAAGCTGACGTGATGCTCAAAGGTACACGTGTAGATGGAATATATACTGCCGACCCTGAAAAAGACCCTGCTGCAGTGAAATTTGAGGATATCACCTATGACGAAATCTATAACCGTGGATTGAAAGTGATGGACCTCACTGCTACCACAATGTGCAAGGAAAACAATTTGCCTATAATTGTATTTGACATGGACACTGTGGGTAATCTCAAAAAGGTCGTGAATGGTGAAAATATAGGTACGTACGTCCATAATTGATAAAATGGGTATATTCAAAACTATATTGTTCGGAGGATTGGGTTTTACGCTCGGTGGACCTATAGGTATGTTGGTCGGGATAGCAATTGCTGGCTTGACTGATGTCGGCAAGATGAATTACAGCAAGTTTATCGAAGACGATGGAACATCCTCGTTTAATGGCAATACGAAGCATTTTACCAAGCAACAGACGGCAAATGATTTCAAAATCGCTTTGCTCGTGATGTTTGCTGCTGTGATGAAGGCTGATGGGAAGATACTGAAATCAGAACTGACGGTTGTGAAACAGTTTCTCCTGAAAAATTATGGCGAGGAAGGTACACTTGAGGCTCTGAAAATACTCAAGGCCCTGCTCAACACACAAATAGATGTTGATGCCGTATCGAAACAATGTTCAGAGAATATGGCATATAGCACCCGGTTGCATCTTGTTCACCTGCTATATTCGATAGCAGATGCTGATGGGGAAATACATCCTGACGAAGAAACAACCATCAATCGCATAGCTGTAGGAATGGGTGTTACGTTGGCTGACCTTCAGTCGATTGCTGCTATGTTCCGTTCGCACCAACAGGATAATGGATGGGCTTACAACGTGCTTGAACTTGAGCCAAGTGCTTCGCAGGATGAAATCAAAAAGGCATATCGACGTATGGCTATGAAATACCATCCTGATAAGGTCAGCACTCTCGGTGAAGAGGCAAAAGCTCAGGCTACTGAGAGATTCAGAAAGGTTAAGGAGGCTTACGACCTCCTCATGAATAATAAATAAACGTATTGGTATGAAGAAGATATTTTTGTTTATGATGGGACTTTGTCTCTCCTATGGAATTGAGGCTCAAGTGAGCGATCCTGTCATTAGAGAAAAATCCAATGGCGATTTGGGTTACCATCTTGATGTATATACTAATGTGTTGCAGGAACTACAGAAAAATTATGTAGATACACTCAACTATAAGAAATTGTTGAAAGTATCATTGGGTCATATGCTCTATAGTCTTGACCCTTATACTCAGTTTATTCCTGCCGAGGATGACGATTACATCAAGCGTCTCCAGTCGGGTCAGTATGGCGGTGTCGGGTCTGTAATCACATTATGTGATAGTATGCCATATTTCTCGGAACCTTACGAAGGAATGCCTGCTGCCAATGCCGGAATACGTCCGGGAGATAAAATACTTGAAATTGATGGTGTGAAATGCAAGGATAAATCAATTTCTGACGTTAGTATTATGTTGCGCGGTAAACCTGAAACGAAAATCAAAGTCAAAGTAGAGAGACTTGGCGAGAAAAAGCCTTTGGTTTTCGAGTTCGTTCGCAAGACTATTAAAATGCCTACAGTGTCATATTGGGGCAAAGTTGGTGAACGTACCGGATATGTGATGATTGAGGATTTTATTGACCGTACGTCTTTCGATTTCAAAAATGCTGTTGCGGAACTTGTGGAAAAATACCAAATAGATAAACTCGTGATTGACCTCCGAAACAATGGGGGAGGACTGGTCAGCGAAGCAGTTAACATAGCCTCGTTGTTTGTGCCGAGAGGAACCACGATAGTGACAATGAAAGGTGTGCATGATGGGGCATCTCGTACATATAAAACCGAGAATGACCCATTGTACAAAGATATGAAACTCACCATTCTTGTAAATGACAACACTGCATCGTCATCCGAAATCTTGGCTGGTGCTTTGCAAGATCTTGACCGTGCATATGTGATGGGAACAAAAACTTATGGCAAGGGAGTGGTGCAGCAGGTCACCGAACTGAAATACGACAACTTTATGAAACTGACTGTATCAAAATATTATCTTCCTTCGGGACGTTGCATCCAGAAATACGACAATGTGAAACCAAAAGAGTTCAAGACTGCGAAAGGCCGTAAGGTCAAAGATGCCTCGGGTATTGAACCTGATGAAATATTTTCCGATAGCAGTAAGGTGAATATCGCTGACTATATGTATGTAAAGAATGTATATTTCAAGTTCGCTAACCAATATCAGGCTACTCATGACGGAATAGGAAAACTCGAAGATTTCAAAATGACCGATGAAATTTATTCCGATTTCTGCGAATTTGTTAAGAATATGAACTTTACATACGAACTTGAAAGTGCTAAGCATACTGAGGAACTGCGAAAATTTGTTGATGGTGAGGGATATGGCGAGATGACTGCTGACATTTTCCTTCAATTGAAAGAGGCATTGCAACCTAATATTGAACGCGATATGCGGCTGTTCAGCGATGAGATAAAGGAAAACCTCGAACGCGAAATAGCTATGAGGTATTATCACAGATGGGGAACGTACGAAATATTTGTGAGACATGATAAAATGATTGAAAAAGCAGTAAAAAATTTTGATAGGATATGAAAAAATTATTTTTTGTCTTTGCGTTGGTTTTGTGCACCATTATGACAGAAGCACAAGTGGTTAAGCATATTACTAAAGAGGACTTTTTGAAAAATGTGTGGAACTATGAGGTCAACCAAAATGAGTGGGTCTATGAAGGCGAGTTGCCTTGTATTGTCGATTTTTATGCGACATGGTGTGGTCCTTGTAAACGACTATCTCCGATTTTGGAGGAGTTGCAGCAGGAATATGCTGGAAAATTGGTGATATACAAAGTTAATACCGAGGTCGAACGTGAATTGGCAGGAGCATTTGGCGTGCAGAGTATTCCGACAGTGTTGTGGTGTCCTAAAAACGGAAAACCTACCATCACTAAGGGATTGATGCCTAAGGAAAATCTTGTGCAGATGATCACCGAATTCCTTATGGTTAAGTGATATGGAAGAACTTAAAAAGCTATATTTTAATTATACGGGGAAGAGTGTACTGACCATTGATGAGTTGCCATCGTCAGGTTCCAATCGACGCTATTTTAGGCTTGTCGGAGATGATGGAAAGCCACTCATAGGTGTCAAAGGTACCTCGGTCGAAGAAAATATTGCTTTTGTTGAGATAGCGCGGCATTTCAAGTCAAAAGGGTTGAATGTCCCTGAAGTATATGCTGTCAGCGGCAACAACGAATTTTATCTTCAAGAGGATCTTGGTGATGATATTTTGTTTAAGGCTACTGAAAATGGCAGGACGTGCGGTCGTTTCAGTGATGAGGAGATTAGACTGCTGAAGCGTACTATGGAAATGCTTCCTGACATTCAGTTTAAAGGTGCTGAAGGTCTTGATTTTTCGGTGTGCTATCCTCAGCCAGAGTTCGATGAAAGAATGATATCTTTCGACCTAAACTATTTTAAATATTGTTTCCTAAAGGCAACAGGTCTTGACTTCTCGGAGATAAGGTTGGAAGATGATTTTCAGCGTATGAGTAGCATCTTGATGCGAGCGCAGTCATCAACTTTTCTTTATCGGGATTTTCAGTCCCGAAATATTATGATTGTTGGTGGCGAACCATATTTTATTGATTTCCAAGGCGGTCGTCGTGGTCCTATATATTATGACGTGGCATCGTTCGTTTGGCAGGCAAAGGCAAATTATAGCGAGGAAATCCGAGAGGAACTTGTGAAAACATATCTCAGTTCGCTACGTAAATATATGCCTGTCGATGAAACATATTTCCGTCAGCAGTTGCGCCATTTCGTTTTGTTTAGGACTTTGCAGGTGCTTGGAGCATATGGTTTTAGAGGCTATTTCGAAAAGAAACCACATTTTCTGCAGAGCGTTCCGTATGCTATATATAATCTTCGTAAATTGCTTGAGGAACCTTTTACAGAGTATCCATATCTTGACCAATTGCTGCGTCAACTTGTTGATATGAAGCAGTATAAAGATATGTCAATGCAGCAGAAACTCGAAGTGCGTGTCTTCAGTTTCGCATACAAAAAGGGAATACCGGCTGATACCACTGGGAATGGTGGAGGTTTTGTATTCGACTGTCGTGCGCTGAACAATCCTGGCAAATACGAGCATTACAAACATTTCACGGGACGTGATCCGGAGGTTATAAAATTTCTTGAAGATGACGGAGGAGTGTTCCCATATTTAAATAATGTGTACGAATTGGTTGATGCCCATGTTGAGAAGTTCATTGAACGAAAATTTCAGCATTTTATGGTTTCGTTTGGTTGTACTGGGGGGCAGCATCGTTCGGTATATTGCGCAGAACATTTGGCAGAACATCTGTCAAAGAAATATGACATCATTGTGAAATTGGAACATAGAGAGTTGAAATGAAGGCATTTATATTTGCGGCTGGTCTTGGTACGCGGTTGAAACCATTGACTGACACACGTCCGAAAGCATTGGTCGAATATCGGGGAAAAGCGATGATTGATATTGTCACCGAAAGACTTAAGTCTCAGGGATTCTCTGAATTTGTTGTCAATATACATCACTTTGGTGAGCAGATTATCAGTCACATCAATGAATTGCCTGACCATGACAAGTTCGAAATATCTGATGAACGAGAACTATTGCGTGATACTGGGGGCGCCATCCGACATGCTTTCAAGAGTGGAATCTCGTTTGGCGAGTCGTTTATGGTTCATAATGTTGATATAATGACTAATGTCGATCTGCGAAAAATGGTAAATGCGTTCAATCAAGATATGTTGGCTTTGCTGCTTGTGAGTGATCGTGAAACGTCAAGATACCTTTGGTTCGACGATAGTATGAGACTGACTGGTTGGGAAAACATCAAGACAGGCGATGTGAAAGGGAAACGCAGTGTCAGGAAAATGGCATTCTCTGGGATTCATATCTTGAACTCGCGGGTGGGAGAATTGATGGAACCTTGGGATGAAAAATTCTCAATCATAGATTTTTATCTCTCGGTATGTGATGTGGAAAAAATATATGGATATGTCAGCGAAGGTGCTGAAATACTCGACATCGGTAAATTGGAGCAATTGAAATGATTGATACACATTCGCATATATTTGGTCCAGAATATGATGAGGACAGGAACGAAGTTGTTCGCCGTGCCAAAGATGTAGGCGTTGGCAAAGTGTTGTTGGCAAATGTCGATTTGAACACTATTGAACCTATGAGACTATGCCGTAGGGAATATCCTGATTTTACGGCTATGGCAATGGGACTGCATCCAACTGAAATTAGAGATTGCTGGAAAGATGACCTTAAGAAAATATATGAGGAGTTGCTGACTGGAGATTATGTCGCTGTGGGTGAAATAGGACTTGATTTCTACTGGGACAGAAGTTTCGAGAAAGAACAGCGGGAAGTGATGAGAGAACAGATGAAATGGGCTCTTGATATGAACCTGCCAGTAATACTTCATGTGAGAAAAGCTTATTCTGAAACATTTGAACTGCTCAAGGATTTCGGGAAAAGTGATTTCCGTGGAGTGTTTCATTGCTTCAGCGGAGGATTGGAAGAGGCTAAAAAGGCGATACGAATGGGCTTTAGTCTTGGTATTGGGGGTGTGGTGACATACAAAAATTCTAATCTTGGTGATATAATACGAGAAATAGGTTTGAAACATTTGCTGCTTGAGACAGATGCTCCATACCTTGCACCTGTACCCAATCGAGGGAAACGAAATGAGCCAGCTTTTATGGTGGCTGTGAGGGATAAAATTGCAGAGATTTTTAATCGAAATGCAGAGGAAGTGGATGAAATTACGACGGAAAACGCAAGAAATTTGTTTGGTATTTAATGACTAAATATCTATTTTCTGTGTATATTAGTGACATTTCTCAAGCGTTTTCCGTTGAAAATCAAAAAGTTTTTCATTTTTGAGGGGTGTATAAATTTTTATTTGGAAAACAGGGTATAATTCGTTATTTTTTACTAAATTGCGCCCGAATTTGGAATGGTGTGAGGAGAGATGCTCGAGTGGTTGAAGAGGCACGCCTGGAAAGCGTGTAAACGTCAAAAGCGTTTCAGGGGTTCGAATCCCCTTCTCTCCGCAAGAAAATAATATTAACTCAAAAAAAACAAAGAAAAAATGAAAAAGATTTTTGCGGTTATTACTGCTGTAGCTATTTTCGCATTCGGAATGACTACAAACGTTAATGCACAGGAAGAGGCTGCTCCTGCAGCTGAGGCTATTGAGGTTGCAGAGGCTGAAGAGGCAACTGAAAACACTGAGGCTGTTGAACCAGTTGAGGTAATTGATGCTGAAACTGAGGAAGAGGTTGCAGAAGAGGGTATGCATCAGACTTTGAAGACTAAATTTATCGAGGGTGGTGCTTTCTTTATGTCACTCGTTGTATTCTGTCTTATTTTTGGTCTTGCATTCTGTATTGAACGTATTATCTATTTGAGCTTGTCAACAGTCAACACCAACAAACTCCTCAAAGAACTTGACGAGGCTTGGGAAAAGAATGGAGTAGAAGCTGCAATGGAAGTTTGCCGCAACACTCGCGGTCCTGTTGCTTCTATTTTCTATCAGGGTCTTTCTCGTTATACTGAGGGCGTTGACGTGGTTGAGAAAACAGTTGCATCTTATGGCTCTGTTCAACTCGGTCTTTTGGAGAAAAACCTCTCTTGGATTTCGTTGTTCATCGCTTTGGCTCCAATGTTGGGATTCATGGGTACAGTTATCGGTATGATTGAAGCATTCGATAAAATCCAGCAGGCAGGTGATATCTCGGCTACAGTCGTTGCTGGTGGTATCAAGGTCGCTTTGTTGACTACACTCCTCGGTTTGATTGTTGCAATCATTCTTCAAATCTTCTATAACTATATCCTTTCTCGTATCGATGCTATGACTAACGAAATGGAAGATTCTTCTATCTCGTTGCTTGATATCGTTGTAAAACATTCGAAATAATTAAGGTCTAATCATTTAATAGTCGAAGTTATGTTAAAAAAATTGCCTACAATAGTACTCATTGCAATAGGTGCCCTTTCGTTGGTAGTCATTGCAATGTTCTTAGGTGGGTTGGGCGATACCACTTTCATCAGTCCAAATAGTGGAGATGAATTACAGGACTCGACTCATACAGATCTTTTCCTCAATTGGACATACATTTTGTTCGGAGTAGCACTGCTTATTTTTGCAGTATCATTTGTCCTTTGGATTATTGATATCTTTGCTAAAGATAGGACAAGAGGATTTGTATTGGTTGGATCGTTAATCGCTTTGGCCGTTATTGGCTTAATATCTTGGTCGTTAGGTTCGGCTGAGGAACTAAAAATCATTGGTTATGAGGGATCTGACAACGTTGGATTTTGGTGTCAATGGACTGATATGATGTTGTATATGTCATATACACTTGTCGCTGTAATCGTTGTCTCTGTTCTCGCTACAGTAATTTTCAGAGCAGTTAAAAAATAAGAGGTAATTATTATGGGAAAAAGGTCAGTACAGGAAATTAACGCAAGCTCGATGGCGGATATCGCTTTCTTGTTGCTTATTTTCTTCCTTGTCACTACTACTATGTCTGTGGACAAGGGACTTTCACGCAGATTACCTCCTCCATTGCCACCAGACCAGAAAGAAAAATTGAAAGATCTTGAGGTTAAGGAGCGCAACATCTTTGTAGTGCTTATCAACTCGAAAAACCAAGTGTTGGCTCAGGGTCAATATATTCAGGTCGAGGAGCTGCGCGAGAAAGTGAAAGAATTTATCAAGAACGAGGCAAACGACCCTAATTTGCCTGAATTGTCGGAAGTCGAGGTTGAAATTGACGGCAGAATCGAAAAGGTAATGACGACCGATGCGCACATTGTTTCGTTGCAGAACGACCGTGGCACCACATATCAGAAATATATTGAGGTGCAGAACGAGCTCGTGGCAGCTTACAATGAAGTGCGTGATGAATATTCTCGTCAACGTTTTGGCGTGTCCTATAACGAGTTGACTGAGGATAGACAAGGCGCAATACAGAAGATTTATCCTCAGAAGATTTCTGAGGCAGAACCTAAAAACTATGGAGGGAACAAGTAATGGCAAAAATTCGTAAAGAGGGTAAAAAAACCGTTCCTGCTATTTCGACGGCATCTTTGCCTGATATCATTTTCATGCTCCTGTTCTTCTTCATGGTTTCTACATCAATGAAGGAAGTTACTTACAATGTCGATATTAAAGTTCCAGAGGCTACCGAACTTCAATCACTTGAGAAAAAATCGCTTGTAAGATATATCTATGTTGGTGTGCCTCGTCACGAGTTTATCAAGCAATATGGTCGTGAAACGCGTATTCAGCTGAACGACCAGTTCGCTGAGGTCAGTGAAATTCGTTCCTATGTTGAGGACGAGCGTAATGCAATGAACGAGGATGAACAGGGTCTTTTGACTATATCTATCAAGGCTGACAAGGAGACTCAGATGGGTATCATTACCGATATCAAACAGGAGCTCCGTCAGGCTCAGGCTTTGAAAATTAGTTACGCTGCTATCCAGAAAAATTGATTTTCATAAATAGTAATTTTGATTGGCAACTTCCTTCGGTGGATGTTGCCAATTTTTTTATTTGTTGTTTGTGTAATAAAAACTGCGTGGAAAATATTTTATCTATTTGCTTGCAGGTGTGATGATTATTTTGTAACTTTGCGACCTCAAAGGAATGAAGTGTTATGAAACGTTTATTTGAGGATATTGGCAGGTATTGTCAGCTTATGTTGCGAGTCTTTTCGCGTACTGACAACAGGCGAATGCTGTGGAAACAGGTGCCTACAGAGATGGTCAAACTTGGCGCTGATTCTATTTTGCTTATTGCCATTATATCTATATTTATGGGTGTCATAATGACAATGCAGGTGATTCTTAATACTGAGAATCCTTTGCTGCCTCGTTATACCACTGGCCTTATGTTAAGGGATACATATCTTTTGGAGTTTTCTTCGACTATCATGTGTCTGCTTCTGGCTGGAAAAGTTGGTTCGAACATTGCTTCCGAAATTGGGTCAATGCGTGTGTCGGAACAAATTGACGCTATGGAAATTATGGGCGTAAACTCAGCCAATTATCTTATTTTCCCTAAAATAATGGGACTTGTTATCTTTATGCCAATACTGGTCACTCTCTGTGTCGCCCTTGGTCTGATTGGTGGCGTTGGAGTCGCAGCATTCACCGACCTTATCACGATGGACGATTTTGTTTATGGCCTTCAATATGCTTTTATTCCTTTTTATTTTACATATAGTGTAATCAAGTCAATAGTATTTGGCTTTATTATCTCTTCAGTTTCGGCATTTTATGGCTATTATGCTTTCGGAGGTGCTCTCGCTGTAGGTAGGGCAAGTACGAATGCAGTGGTCAAGAGCAGTATCATTATGCTCTTGATGGATATTGTCTTGACTGATTTGATGCTAACCTAAATATATTCTCTGACTATGATCGAGGTTAAAAACATAAATAAGTCATTCGACGGGAAACAGATTCTTTACGATATTTCTGCACAATTCCTTGGTGGCAATGTGAACCAGATTATCGGACAGAGTGGTTCGGGAAAAACTGTGCTGATGAAAAGCATCATCGGGTTGTTTAAGGCTGAAAGCGGTGAAGTGCTTTACGATGGTCGTAACCTTCAGGAAATGACGGAAAAAGAGGTTAAGATTCTTCGTCGGGAAGTTGGTATGCTTTTTCAGGGCTCTGCGTTGTTCGACTCGCTTACGGTGCTTGGCAACGTTATGTATCCTTTGGAAATGTTCTCATCAATGACAAGGATAGAAATGGAAAAGAGGGCTAAATTCTGTCTTGAGAGAGTTAACCTAATTGATGAGAAACACAATCTGTATCCTGGCGAAATAAGCGGTGGTATGCAGAAACGAGTGGCAATTGCACGTGCTATCGCCTTGAACCCTAAATATTTGTTTTGTGATGAACCTAATTCGGGACTTGATCCTGTGACTTCATTGGTCATTGACAAACTGATTAGTGATATCACAAAGGAGTATGGCATTACCACAATCGTGAATACTCACGATATGAACTCAATAATGGAGACAGGCGACCATATTATATTGATAAAAGGGGGTAGGAAAGCTTGGGAAGGTTCGAAAAACGATATTTTCGAGAAAGGAAATCCAGATCTTGAGGATTTTGTGTTTGCGTCTGATTTGTTCAAGACTATTCGGAAAAAGAAAGTTGACAATAATAATTGAAAAACATATTTTATATGGCTGAGAAGACCCGTTATTCGGATGAGGAACTTGAAGAGTTCCGTGCATTAATTAATGAGAAACTTGAAAAGGCTCAGAAAGAGTATGAACATTTAAGGGATATGATGTCGAATGCCGCAGGAAATGATGTGAACGACACATCTCCTACGTTCAAGAATTTCGATGAAGGTGCTGCTACTCTGAGCAAGGAATCAATGTCGCAACTTGCTCAACGTCAATTGAAGTTTATCAATCATCTGAATGCTGCCTTGATAAGGATTGAAAACAAAACATACGGAATTTGCCGTGTTACAGGGAAACTTATTCCTAAGGAGAGGTTGAGGGCTGTGCCTCATGCTACGACTACTGTTGAAGGAAAATTGATGAAAGGATGAGCTCTAAGAAATATTGGTGGGTTTTCCCTCTGATTTTTGTTGTCGGTATTCTGGCTGACCAAATGTTGAAATTCTATGTGAAGTTGAATTTCACCTTGGGCGAGGATTATGAGATCTTCAGTTGGTTTCATCTCGTATTTGTCGAGAATCCAGGTATGGCTTTTGGTGTTACGTTGGGTAGTAAACTGATATTGACCATATTTAGGGTAGTTGTCTCAGGGGCGTTGATATGGTGGATGGTACGGCTTATCCGCCGAAATTTTGATTTTGGTTTTCTCGTCGTTTTGGCACTTGTGCTGACTGGTGCAGTCGGTAACATTATTGATTGTCTGTTCTACGGAATGATGTTTACCGAAAGCGGTGTAGTCGAAGTGGCTCAGATGGTTTGCGATGGAGGTGCAGGTTATGCTGGTTTTGGTGTGGGAAAAGTGGTGGATATGTTTTATTTCCCATTGTTTGAGTTCCCACAGTGGATGCCTTTATTTGGCGGTGAGATATTCTTTAGTCCAGTGTTCAATTTGGCAGATAGTTACATTACTGTCAGTATTTTTCTGATAATATTGTTTTACCGGAAATCGTTTAACAAGGCATTGGAATAGAACGACGTAATGGTTAGGAATTTTGCGAAATATTTAGCATTTGCCGTACTCCTTGCAGGGATGATGACGGCGTGCGACAAGGCACCTATAGCCAAGGAGGATATGACGAATATACTATTCGAAATCTATAGGACTGACGCATGTCTGCAGCTTAAAGGTTATGGCGACAACGATACTATTAAGGCTCAGTATTACGAGTCAATTTACCGTAAACATGACGTCACCAAGGAGGATTTTGAAAGCGCATTGACGTGGTATGCCGACCATCCACGCGAGATGGTCGTTGTCTATCGGAATCTTTCGAAGTTGAGTGATGACTATCTCAAAAGGGTTGAGAATTATGAGTTCAAACCAGAGGCTAAGCCTGAAATAAACGATTCGATTGATTCGCTGAACATTTGGTACTTGGATCCTAAAACGAAGTGGGAAAGGGCTGACGACAAGCGAAAACTTGACGACGAGCATTTCCATGGTCTATGGGATAGCAGAAAATATTTTACAGGTTGCCTGAAACTTGTTTTGTCAGCCAAGATGCGTTTCTATTCTTCGAATGACGACAGCGTGACTACAAGGATGATAGTCCGTTATTCTAAATCAAAAGTTCCTGATACTTTGCAGTATAGATG
This sequence comes from Paludibacteraceae bacterium, assembly GCA_024399535.1. GTDB lineage: Bacteria > Bacteroidota > Bacteroidia > Bacteroidales > Paludibacteraceae > Aphodosoma. The sequence goes on along the minus strand of JAKSNU010000029.1, from coordinate 4,970 downwards.
CAAGGCTGATTCTGTCGCAAGGACTTATAAAATATGGAAGAGGATGGACGGAAGGGTAGTTTCGAGTGCCGAAGTGATGTTGGTTGAAGGGGTTGATAGTTTGGACGTTATTGATATTGAGCATGTTGATTTGAAGATGGCATACAATAAATATGATGATAATGTATCATCTTCTATATGGAATTCCATTAGAGTTAAATCTTCAAAATGGCGTGGTGATGAAGAGAATCGCCTCAAATAGAGTATTGACCAGGGACGATGGCGTGTTGGAAAATGCCGTAGTCGAATTGACTGATGATTTGGTGGTCAGCTCAATCAGTTTATTGGAGGAGATGCAGGTCGAACCTTATGCTACCGAGTTTGTCGATGGCTGGTTGACTGGTGACAATGGCGAGGGAATCTATGTTGGGTATAAATTTAAGAATAAATAAAATAATATGGCAAAGGAATTGAAAGAATTGACCTCAAGGGAGGAGGATTATTCCCAGTGGTACAATGATTTGGTTATCAAGGCAGATTTAGCCGAAAATTCTGCTGTTCGTGGTTGTATGGTCATCAAGCCTTATGGTTATGCAATATGGGAGAAGATTCAGCGTCAGCTTGACGACATGTTTAAGGAGACAGGTCATCAGAATGCCTATTTCCCATTGTTCATCCCAAAATCGTTTCTCAGTAAGGAGGCTGACCATGTAGAAGGATTTGCGAAAGAGTGTGCCGTTGTTACTCATTACCGTCTGAAAACTAATCCAAACGGTGGAGGTGTGGTTGTTGACCCAGAGGCTAAACTTGAGGAAGAATTGATTGTTCGTCCGACTTCTGAGACTATTATTTGGAACACTTATAAGAATTGGATTACTTCATATCGCGATCTTCCTATTCTATGTAACCAGTGGGCTAACGTTGTACGTTGGGAGATGCGTACACGTCTGTTCCTCCGTACCGCAGAGTTCCTCTGGCAGGAGGGTCATACTGCCCATGCAACATCTGAGGAGGCTATGGAGGAGGCTCAGCGTATGCTTCATGTCTATGCTGATTTCGTTGAGAACTATATGGCTGTTCCTGTAGTAAAGGGAGTTAAATCAGCAAACGAGCGTTTCGCAGGTGCTGTCGAGACTTTCTGTATTGAGGCTCTCATGCAGGATGGAAAAGCTTTGCAGGCTGGTACATCGCACTTCCTCGGTCAGAATTTTGCCAAGGCATTCGACGTGAAGTTCTCTGATAAGAATAACAAACTTGACTATGTATGGGCAACATCATGGGGCGTTTCAACTCGTCTGATGGGTGCTTTGATTATGGCTCATTCTGACAATAATGGACTTGTCCTGCCTCCAAAACTTGCTCCATTCCAGGTTGTTATCGTGCCTATCTACAAGGGCGAGGAGCAACTCAATGCAATCAACGAGAAGGTCGCAGGTTTGGTCGGTGAACTCAAGGCTCTTGGTATCAGGGTTAAGTACGACAATGCTGACAACAAGAAACCAGGTTGGAAGTTCTCGGAGTATGAACTCAAGGGTGTGCCAGTGCGTATTGCTTTGGGTCAGCGCGACATGGAGAACAACACAGTTGAAATCATGCGTCGTGACACTCTCGAGAAAGAGACAATATCGTTCGACGGCCTTGCTGCACACATCAGCAACCTGCTTGAGGAGATGCAACGTAATATCTTCCAGAAGGCATTGGATTATCGTGCTTCAGTCACACGTACTGTTGAGACGTACGATGAGTTCAAGGTGGAGATTGAGAAGGGTGGTTTTATCCTTGCTCATTGGGATGGTACTCCTGAGACTGAGGAGAAAATCAAGAATGAGACAAAGGCAACTATCCGTTGCATACCTATGGACGAACTCAAGACAGCTGATGGTCGCATCGTAGGCGTAGAACCTGGCAAATGTATGGTTACAGGCAAACCATCCGCTCGTCGCGTAGTCTTTGCAAGGGCGTATTAAGTTGAATATCTGAAAAATCTTATGGGTTTGAAATAAAATAAGCCTCGCACTTTGTAGCGAGGCTTATTTTATTTATTGGAATACTTGGTGTGTTTGACTTTTCAAGTTGAACACACGATATTGTTTTTATTATTGCTTGACAATAGGAACGCCAGTGTATGTGACGTTGAGTTTTGTGCCGTAGTATGTCGTGAATTGACCATCAACTTTTATTTCATCTTCGGTTATGCCCTCTGTAATTGACATTGAACCACCTGTTATGAAATATATTTCTCTGTAACCATAGATAGCTTCGCCTGCATAATATGCCATGAATGATGGGTAGCATTCATTGTTGTACAATCCGTAGCTGTGTCTGACTGTTCCTGGTCCGAAATCAGAGACTGTTTCGCTGACTGTGTACGAGCCTATCATAGTGCCTGAGTTGACCTTATTGCACATTACTTTTACGATTCTCTCAGTGTCTTCGCTGTCAATGAGTAGCAGACTGAATACATCTGGTTCGTCTGCGTAGTTTTCAACAAGACATTCGTTGCTTGTTATATTAATTTCAGTAGGTGTCTGAGGCTCCTGAGTGTAGCGGTCAGCTTCCTTTTTCTCGTAATCTTGGATTACGAGGGCACCTTTATATACGAAATTGAGCACATCTCCGCGACGTGAGATGAGGTGAAAGGTGATTTCGGCAGCATCAGCTGAACCTTTAACCTCGGCATAACCGCCAGTGACAAAATCGTATGATACGAGAGCTCCATCTTGAATGTCAAATATCAGTGACCCCTGAATGTATGAGCCTTCGTCGGCAGTGCCTTCGAGAGGGTCGTAGCCGTAAATCAAAGTTCCTGCATCAAGCGTTGAGTCGAGAGCATATGTGCCTGGTTTTGGGAAAAATTTTTCATCGACTGATTCTGTTACAAATTTGACTTTGGCAGCAAAGCCTGAGCCGTCTTGTGCAACATATTTGAACTGCATATCTACCTCAACTTGGTCGCCCTCAATACCTGACATTGCATCCTGTCCCCAATATTGGGCAGCGAGGAAGCTGCTTTCATCTATGAAGATATACTCTTCTCCATTCTCTGGAGTTTTGCCAGGTGTTTCTGGCTCTTTCACTGTGGTCTTACAAGCCACAAGAAGCAGCATAGCTGCAAAAATCGCAAGTAGTTTTTTCATTGTATAATAATTTTAGTATTTGACGCTGCAAAGTTACAATTTTTTTACCATCGCACCAAACATTTTAGTGTATAATTTGGCTCTTACGATTTTTTTCTTTTTTTGTTGACTGTCGCATTTTTTTTTGAATATATGAAACTATGGTTTTGCACTTATAGACATGATGTGACTGCGAAGTTACAAAAGCCTTTCAGCATGTTTTAATAATGCTGTGCCTTTGCTGTAGCACAATAGTGAACTCGATTCTTGTCCGTTCCAGAATCGAGTTCAATTCGAGTTCAATTCGAGTTCACTACGGAGGCATAGCAGACTTAAGGCAGACTTAAGGTTAAGTTTCGGCAGGGTTTCTCTTGGCAATCTTGATACCTTTGCTGGGTGTTTATAGGTGTGTGGCAATGCTCGTTTTTTAACTGTAACGCTTTTGATATGTTTTTAATTGTAATGTAATGGTATATAAATAGTTATGTCCGTTACAGTTAATCGGCTAACTGTAACGCTGATAATTGTCAGTATGACAGTGCGTTGAGTGCCCAAAACAGCAAAAAGCGTTACAGTTACAAATCCGCTATACACACTTCACTCTGTTTGTGGATTTCCTCTCTTACGCATAATCATAGGAATATATACATCCTATGTCTCAGAATCAGAAGTGAGACAAACGGACCATACATGGTTGCAAAATATGTAGTGCATGATTTGCGGTGACGCAATGGATGGATTATGCAAAATGAAAAGGAGGTTGTCCGAAATAAGGACAACCTCCTGAAAATATCTCAAATTGGATAATTGATTATCTGCGACGAGCAATACGACGTGGAGCAATTTCTTCGCCTCCTTTTTGTGCATCATAATCAACAACAGAACCAGACAATGTTACATTGATTGTAGATCCGAAATAAGATGTGAAGCTACCTGTTGAAGAGAATGTGTCTTCACCTCCATCTGTAACTGTTATTGAACCACCAACGATGAAATAGATCTCGCCTGAGAGATAGCCATCTGCATCTATTTCGCCAACGAACGATGGCGTAACTTTGTTGTTATAAACACCTGCAGAGTACATAACTGTACCAGGAGTCATATCCTCTGAATCAGTTCCTACTGTGTAAGAGCCAGCCCATGTAGTTTCGTAGTTTCCATAAATGTAAGCATAAACGTTATCTTGAGATACGCCTTGTAACATAAATTGAGCATAAGAAGTCGAGAAAGTCAATGTAGCGTCAGTTGCTGTAACTGTAACTGTGCCTTTTGTTTTAGGCTCATCCAAATATGGTTCGTCTGGATCTGGACGGTTGTCTTCTATTTCAATGGCACCTGTGAAAGCGTATTTGCCACCCTCACCGAAATCCATATTGATTGTGCAGTTGCCTGCATTACCAGAAATGGTTACTTTACCTTCCTCTACATAGTAAACGTTGTTAGATATTTTGCCATCTTTTATTGTGTAAATGTATGTACCCATATCTTGCATGCCATAATAACTGCTACCAGGGAAGACAGTTCCAGCAGTTTGGTCTTCACTTACTACGTATTCGCCTGTTGCAGGGAAGAAATTGGCATCAACGCTTGCTGACAAGAATTCAAGTGAGATTACTTTACCATTGCTCTCTTCTGTGAGATAACCTTCTGCATCAAGAGAAACACCATCTGTAGCGAACATAAATCCCAAATAGTGAGCATTGAGACCTTCAACGTCGCCTGGGGCATAATAGTAACCTGCTACAATAACAGTAGAGAGTTTTGTAGCATCTGGATCTACTGGATCTGGTTTCTTTGTTGGGTCGTCTTTTGGCTTACAAGATGCAACAAGAAGAAGCACCATAGCCATCATAAAAAATGATAATTTTTTCATAT
>JAKSNU010000028.1 GCA_024399535.1 Paludibacteraceae bacterium | reverse complement strand
ACGGAGGGGGTGCTGGAGGCTATTATGCTTATCGTTCAAAGTATGCTGGCATAAAAGTAGAATATCGTATAATTTATAGTTCAAAAAGTGAAACACCCGAGTTCCAATATCTTGGTACGACTCCATTTGCATATTGTACTGAAAAAACATTTAATTACGTTGTGTTAATGTTGGGTAATATTCCTGTAGCAAAAAAAATTAGTCCCTTAGTTGTTGAAAATGCGAATGATGTCGCATACGTTGAATTCCGTTTGTCTAAAACTGGATATCAGACTGTTGTTATACAACCTACTGTACTACAACAAATAGGAGGCGGAATGGGTATGTATATTATGCTCAACAAACTAAAACCACTCAAGTGATATTGCCAATCATTGAAAATCAAATAATAAAATTTATAAATTATGAAAAGAATCGTATTTATTATGATTTTGTGCCTACCAATGGTGGCTATGGCACAGAAGAAAGTGGCTGTTTATGTCACATCAGATGACAGCAACATTGATAACACTACAAAAGGTATTATTGGTGGTGAATTAGTTCGTGCAATCGTAAAGACAAAAAAGTATCAGGCAGTAGAAAGAACTGCAGACTTCCTCAAACAAATCAGTAAGGAACAGGAATATCAGCATAGTGGTACTGTTGATGACGAACAAATATCTGCTTTAGGAAAACAATTTGGTGTAGATTACGTTTGTGTGGCAAATGTAATGCCATTCAGAGATAAAGTATATATGCAGGCTCGTCTCATTGATGTTGAAACGGCAACAGTATTAGCAATTGCACGTGAAACATCATCAATGTCTGATATAGAAGAGATTATTGCAGCTTCTGAAATTGTGGCAAATGTATTAATTAATCCTGATGGAACTTCAAAATCTCATACTGAAGAGATGGCAAAAAGTGACGAACAAACACAAAAATCAGACTTGTATGAGACAAATACAAATGGTGATGAGATAATACACTACTCTGCAAAAGAACGGAAAAAAGGTGGACATTTAGAATATTCATGTGGTGGAGTGGAAATGAATAGTAAAGATATTATGGTATATTTAAGCAAAACATGTACTCCGGCATATTCTCAATATAATATAGGAAGAAATTGTATTATTACAGGTTGGGTTCTGCTTGGAGTGGGAGTTAGTACAACTGTCTCTGGTTTGTTTTTTAATTTTACCGCCATGGGAATGGGAATAGGAATGGTTGTAGGAAGTTGTGTTACGTTACCATTGGGATATGTTTACAAGAAGAATGCGATAAATACATATAATCAGAATTGTTTAAGGAAGCAGAAAGTGGCTTGTTCTTTTAACCTGCAGTCAAGTCGTGATGGTTTTGGAATAGCATTGACATTCTAATAATCAATAAAAAAACCAGATTATGAAAAAATTATTCATCATCGCTATGGCAATGACCATGGTATTAGGTTCCTGCTTTGCACAAGCAAGTGACCAGAAGGAAATCCGCAAGGAGCGTAACGTAATCCGCAAATTGGCTAAGAAAGAACTGACTGCGAGAGTTGACAAGACAACAAAAAAGGAAGCTAAACGCCTCAAGAAAGAGGGTTGGACTGTAAAACCAGGCGCATTGCCTTTGGACAAACAACTTGAAAAGTGCTATTTCATGCAGTTTGAGTATGATGATGACCTATATCCAAAGTATCTGATGGGCGAAGCATCGTCGGTTGGCGAGAACTATGATGCTGCCAAGACTGCTGCAATATCTCTCGCAATAACTAATCTTGCAGGTCAGATTCAGACAGAGGTGACAGCTTTGGTCGAAAACACGGTAGGCAACGAACAGCTTTCAGCCGAGGAGGCTGCCTCAATCACCAAAACTGTGATGTCAAGCAAAAACCTCATTTCACAATCAATAGGACGTACCATCACTGTCATGGAATGCTACAGAATCAACTCCAAAGGCAACAACGAAGTGCTTGTCCGTATCGCCTACAACGGCGAAATGGCTAAAGCGGCAACAAAGAAAATAATCCGTGACGAACTTGAGAAGAAGGGCGAAGACCTCCACGAGCAGTTGGACAAAATTCTCGGATTTGACAAATAATAGTATTTCTTAGAGATTATCTCACATAGAAAAAGGAATTTTTTAGGGAGACGGGAGCTTGCTTCGTCTCCCTATTTGCAGAATAGATTAGTCATAATTTGCCGAACGGAATAAAAATAATTGAGAAAATATTTGGGCATATCGCAAGAAATGAGTACCTTTGCAGCACTTTATGAATATCGCACGTAAAGGTGATAAAAATTTAGGGCTATGGAAGAGGTTTGGACAAGGAAATATCCCGTGGGCAATGACGATTTCGCCAAAATCAGAAAACAGGGGCAGCTATATGTTGACAAGACGGAACTCCTCTGGCGGATGATAAATCTGTCCGAATGGATATTCTTGAGCCGTCCACGCAGATTCGGCAAGACACTGATTGCCTCTACATTGCAGGCATATTTCGAGGGACGGAAGGAGTTGTTCGAAGGGCTTGCCATAGCGGAACATACCAAGGAGTGGGTGAAATATCCCGTGCTGCGTTTCAATCTGTCGGAAGTCAAAGATTTGCCGATAGAAGAGATACAGCCGAGAATAGGACAGCAACTGAAAGAGTATGAGGCAATATATGGACGAGATGAAGATGAACGAACACCTGGCGCAAAGCTTTCGGGCCTGATAAAACGTGCCTATAAGCAGACTGGTCTTGGGGTAGTGCTGATATTCGACGAATATGACGCTCCACTGCTTGGCAAATTGGACAAGCCAAAACTGCTGGAGGAAACTCGCACCATCATGCAAGAGTTCTACACTCCGATAAAGTCATGTTCTGCATACGAGCGTTTCACCTTCATCACGGGCATTACAAAGTTCTCGCAGCTGAGCATCTTCTCAACACTGAACAACCTGAACAACATATCTATGCTGCCACAGTTTGCGGCATTGACCGGCTTTACGGACGAGGAGTTAGATACATATTTCCACCCAGACATAGAACGCCTTGGCAAGACCATGGGTGTAGGGTATGACGAGATGCGCGAGATGCTACGCAAAAAGTATGACGGCTATTACTTCACCGAGGCAAAAGTGGCAGTATATAACCCATACAGTCTTCTTAGTGCTTTTGCTAATCAGAAAATGGAAGATTACTGGTTCAAGAGCGGCACGCCAACGTTCATATTCAAGGTGATGCAGAAGTATAAGACCGACATCACCAAGGCATTCGACCTGTCTGCCTCTGCCTCTTCGTTCGACACGCCAACTGAAGGGATGACAACAGCCATTCCGTTACTATATCAGAACGGCTACATAACCATAAAAGAATATGACCCTGAATCAAAATTCTATCAGTTGGCAATACCAAATCAGGAGGTCATGACAGGATTGACCGAGAATATGGCTCATACATACCTTGGCGTGGAGAGCGATGACATCAAGGAAGGCTTCGCTTTCAAGTTTTGGCAGGCACTGAAAAAGAACAACATCGAACTCGCCCTTCGCGAGATGAAAGCCTACATGGCAGGACTGCCATATATCGAGGGGTTCAAGAAAAAACTTGAAGAGGTAAAGACAGCTGAAGGATTCTACGAATGGACCTTCTACATCATATTCTCGATGCTGAACGTATATGTCCGCACGCAGGTGAAGTGCATAAAATGGCGCATTGACATTGTAGTGCAGATGCCCGACACATTATACGTGATGGAACTCAAACTGCACGGCACACCGCTGTCGGCACTCAAGCAGATTGAGAGTGGCGACTATGCAGTTCCATATTCGACAGACGACCGCAAAGTGGTGAAGGTAGGCATACGCTTCGACATGACCAAGCTGGCTATAAAGGACTGGAAGATAAAAACAGAATAGTAAAAATCGCTGTTTATACTACTTATCTGGTTTTGGCGAATAACTGCATGTTGCAGCCTGCAAAATGACCTATAGACTGAAAAAGAGGGCTTTCCGTTTGGAAAGCCCTCTTTTTGGTAGTGCGTCCGGGAGTCGAACCCGAGTTTTCGGCGTGAGAGGCCGACGTCCTAGGCCACTAGACGAATGCACCATTCAGGACACAAATATCATTTCGTATTTGCGACTGCAAAGGTACGACTTTTTTACCAACCCACCAAATGTTTTGCGATTTTTTTTCAAAAAAAAATTTCGAACAAAAATAATTAAATTTTTTCACAAATAATTTGCCATGTCCGAAAAATGTTGTACCTTTGCAGGCTGAAAATATAGCATAGTATTAACTAAACATTAGGAGGACTGCCTTATAGCTAAACAAGCCCCAACCAAGCAGGAAGACAGGTACCGCGTCAACAACCAAATACGTGGTGTCCGCGAAGTTCGAGTTGTCGGTGACAACGTCGAAAGCAAAGTCTACCCTATCGAACAAGCCATGAGATTGGCTGACGAAATGGAATTGGATTTAGTCGAAATATCGCCAAATGCCAATCCGCCAGTTTGCAAAATAGTTGATTACCAGAAATTTCTCTATCAACAGAAGAAAAGAGAAAAGGAAATCAAGGCTAAGCAAGTGAAAATAGAGGTCAAAGAGATTCGTTTTGGACCTCAGACCGATGAGCATGACTTTAATTTCAAGCTCAAACATGCCGAAGAGTTTATCAAAGAAGGCAACAAAGTAAAGGCTTACGTATTCTTCAAAGGTCGTTCGATACTCTTCAAGGAACAAGGCGAAGTACTTCTACTCCGTTTGGCTGCTGCCCTCGAAGAGATTGCAAAAGTCGATTCGCTCCCTACGCTCGAAGGCAAGAAGATGATTATTATGCTCTCGCCAAAGCCAAAGAAATAAATACACATTATATTATATAAAACAAAAAAGTTATGAAGACAAAGACTAATTCCGGTGCCAAAAAAAGATTCGCTCTTACCGGAACAGGAAAAATCAAACGTAAACATGCTTTCAAGAGCCACATTCTGACCAAGAAGTCGCTCAAGAGAAAACGCAACCTCACTCACGTTGCAATCGTTGAGAATGTTGACAACAAATCTGTCAAAGCATTGTTGGGTATGAGATAACCCACAGAAGTGAGATTTTTTATTAGTTTAACCGAATGATTCAGCTCAAAAAGTCCTAAAAAGCATGGACGCTGACATTCAAAAAAAATTAAAGTTATGCCAAGATCAGTAAATCACGTTGCATCACGTGCAAAAAGAAAAAGAATTTTAAAACTCACCCGCGGCTATTTCGGAGCTCGCAGAAATGTGTGGACAGTCGCTAAAAACACTTGGGAGAAGGGTCTTCTCTATGCTTACCGCGACAGAAAGAACAAAAAACGCAACTTCCGCGCTTTGTGGATTCAGCGTATCAACGCTGCAGCACGCATGGAAGGCATGTCATACTCACAGCTCATGGGCGCTATGCACAAGGCTGGGATGGCTATGAACAGAAAAGTGTTGGCTGACCTCGCAATGAATCACCCAGAAGCTTTCAAAGCTATCGTTGCAAAAGCTAAAGCTAATTAAATCAGGATTATACCTAATTTAGAACAAGAGGAGAAGAACAATCTTCCCCTCTTATGTTTTTTTATCCCAAATAGTTTGGTTGACACAAAAAAAAATCGTACCTTTGCAACCGAAATTATTTTAAAGGTTTTGAAATGAATGTAATTAGAAAAGTCATCACAATGGGTGATGGCACAGAAGTTATCCTTGAGACCGGGAAGCTTGCAAAACAGGCTGATGGAGCCGTAATGCTCACTGTGGGAAAGACTATGCTCCTCGCTACGGTAGTCAGCGCGCAAGATGCAGTTCCTGGTACAGATTTTATGCCGTTGTCAGTAGATTACAAGGAAAAGTTCGCCTCTGGCGGCCGTTTCCCTGGTGGGTTCACCAGACGCGAAGGTCGTTCGTCAGATTACGAAATACTCGTTTCCCGTCTCGTTGACCGAGCTCTCCGTCCTCTATTTCCAGACAACTACCACGCTGAAACTTTCGTAAACGTCACGTTATATTCAGCTGATGGCGTTGACATGCCAGATTCTTATGCGGGTCTCGCTGCTTCAGCTGCATTGTCCGTTTCAGACGTTCCTTTCCAAGGTCCTATCTCGGAAGTCCGCGTTGCACGTATCAACGGAGATTTTAAAGTAAATCCAACTTTCGCTGAACTCGAGCAAGCCGACATGGACATCATGGTCGCTGCCACACTCGACAATATCATGATGGTCGAAGGCGAAATGAAAGAGGTATCGGAAGACGAGCTCCTCAACGCAATGAAAGCAGCTCACGAAGCCATCAAAATTCATTGCCAAGCTCAGCTCGAATTTATGAAAGAAGCTGGCAAAGAAAAACGTGTCTATGACCACGAAGTGAACGATGAGGAACTCCGCAAAGATGTTCGCGAAAAGACTTACGACAAGGCTTACGCTGTTGCAACTTCCTGCAATACAGACAAGCACTCGCGTGCAGCAAATTTCCAAGCTGTAATTGATGAATACAAAGCCAACTTCACCGAGGAAGAACTCGAAGAGAAGGGCGACATGATAGACCGCTACTACCACGATGTTGAACGTGACGCAATGCGTCGCTCTGTCCTCGACGAAGGCAAACGCCTCGATGGTCGCAAGACCAACGAGATCCGTCCTATATGGTGCGAAGCTGGCTATCTGCCAGGACCTCACGGCTCTGCAGTGTTCACACGTGGTGAAACTCAGTCGCTCTCGACTGTCACTCTCGGTACAAAACTTGACGAGAAACTGATTGACGAAGCTCTCATACAAGGTACTGATAAATTCTTGCTTCACTACAACTTCCCTCCATTCTCGACAGGCGAAGCTAAAGCTTCGAGAGGTATCGGTCGTCGCGAAATCGGTCATGGCAACCTCGCATGCCGCGCTTTGAAATCAATGATTCCTAATGGATATCCATATACCATCCGCGTGGTTTCTGACATTCTTGAATCTAATGGTTCATCATCAATGGCAACTGTTTGCGCAGGCTGTCTCGCACTGATGGACGCTGGTGTTCCTATCAAAAAACCTGTTTCGGGTATCGCAATGGGTCTTATTTCCGAAAACCATGGCACAAACTATGCAGTACTTTCGGATATCCTCGGCGATGAAGACCATCTCGGAGATATGGACTTCAAAGTAACAGGCACACGTGACGGCATCACAGCCACTCAAATGGATATCAAAGTTGACGGATTGAGCTACGAAATCCTCGAAAAAGCCCTAAAACAGGCACACGAAGGACGTATGTTCATTCTCAACAAGATTCAAGCCGAACTTCCTGCTCCTCGTCCAGACCTCAAACCTCATGCACCACGACTCATCGAAATGGATATTCCAAAAGATTTTATTGGTGCTGTTATTGGTCCTGGTGGAAAAATCATCCAAAACATGCAGGCTGAATCAGGTGCAACAATCACTATTGAGGAGGAAGGCGAAGTAGGACACGTTCAAATCGCCGCATGCAACAAGGAGAGCATAGACAAGGCTATGGCTATGATTAAAGCTATCATCGCTTTACCTGAAGTAGGCGAAGTTTACGTATCAATTGTCAAGTCAATTATGCCTTACGGATGTTTCGTTGAGTTCATGCCTGGCAAGGAGGGATTGCTCCATATTTCAGAAATAGATTGGCGCCGTTTTGAAACAATGGAAGAGACAGGTATTAAAGAGGGTGATAAAATTTCTGTAAAATTGCTTGACATTGACCAAAAGACAGGCAAATTCAAACTCTCGGCACGAGTTCTGAAAGAGAAACCTGAAGGTTATCAGGAACCACAACCTCGTCCGCGCCCAGAACGTCCACGTAATGACCGTCCGCGCAACGACCGTCCACGTCAGGAACGTCCGCGCCAGGAACGTCCCCAAATGGAACGCACTCCTGAAGGAAGGATAATTGAACCTGCTGAACGCCCTAAGAATAATCCAGCCGATATTTTGGAATTCTAAATAGGAACTGGCGAATTGCGTTACCAATGCGCAATTCACCAGTTTTTATGCGCCTATAGTTTAATGGATAGAATGAGAGATTCCGGTTCTCTTGGTTACGGTTCGATTCCGTATAGGCGTACAAAAAAAACAAGAGGCGGATTCAAATACGAAATCCGCCTCATTTCAAGACAAGTCTTAAAAATTAAGCTTGTTTGATAGCCTCTGCAGGGCAAACTGATGCGCAAGTACCGCAGTCAACGCACTTCTCAGGGTCGATATGAAAGATATCGCCCTCAGAAATAGCATCGTTAGGACATTCGCCAGCACAAGTGCCGCAAGCCATGCAATCTTCTGAAATTACGTAAGCCATGTTCTTTAATAATTAATTTATTAGTACTAATTTTAATGTTCTGCAAAGGTACAAATTATTTTTGACGTCTACAATAATATGACAAAATATTTTAGCACAATATTTCCATTGTAAACATACCATACCTGAAACATGAAAAAACTATTCTGCACATTGATTCTAACCATCTGTATTTGTTGCGCTTCTGCCCAAAATCTACCAAACGTAGAATACAAGCGTCTGCATTTCGGGTTCAGCCTCGGATTGGACATTTTGGACTTTGGCATTAAAAATTCAATGGCTACAGCTCCAAATGGATGTGTTTATCAAGCAGAAGTTTCCTCACTTATGCCTGGTTTCAATGTCGGACTGATAGGCGACGTGCGCATTTGCAATTACCTGAACCTACGTCTTGTCCCTACATTCTATATCGCTGACCGAACACTGACATTCATGAACAACAAAAACGATGACCTTTATAAAATAGATGTCCGCTCGACTATGATAACAGTACCTGTCCTGCTCAAGTACAGTGCGGTAAGAATTAACAACTACGGAATTTACGTAATAGCAGGAGGAGGCGTACTGTTTGACTTCTCTCACGAACAAAAAAATCCTTTATTGCTCAATTACGTTGACTATTTCGTAGAATTTGGCGTTGGGTGCACGTTTTATACAAAGTATTTCCGTCTATCACCAGAGCTCAAATTTGCATTAGGGTTCAGCAATATCCATACAAATTGGGAAAGACGAGAAGCAGAAGTCAACGGAGGATACCTTGACCCAGACTGGAAACCTTACAACGATGCCCTCGAAAAACTCACCTCACGCATCTTCACCCTTGCCATCAATTTCGAATAAAAAAAACCTGCAAAAGGCTCAATGCCACTTGCAGGTCATATATCGTAAAGCTACTACGATTATTCAGCCGACATCAACTGTGATTCTATCTCCTCTGCCAATTCAGGATTTTCCTCAATACATTGTTTAGCAGCATCACGCCCTTGACCGAGTCGCGTATCGCCATAGCTAAACCATGCTCCTGACTTCTTAATTACCCCCTGAGCAACACCAAGGTCAATAATCTCGCCAGAACGCGAAATGCCTGTACCGAACATAATGTCGAACTCTGCCTTACGGAATGGAGGAGCAACCTTGTTCTTGACAACCTTTACCCTAACCTGTGAACCATTTGCTTCATCGCCATCCTTCAATACACCAATCTTTCGGATATCAAGACGAACCGAAGCATAGAACTTCAAAGCATTACCGCCAGTCGTAGTCTCAGGATTACCAAACATCACACCAATCTTCTCACGCAACTGATTAATAAAGATGCAGGTAGTATTTGTCTTGTTGATACTGGCTGTGAGTTTGCGGAGAGCCTGACTCATTAAACGAGCCTGCAAACCGACCTTATTATCACCCATCTCGCCTTCCAACTCAGCTTTTGGAGTTAGTGCAGCAACAGAATCGATGACTATAATGTCAATTGCCGACGAACGGATTAACTGGTCAGCTATCTCCAATGCCTGTTCGCCGCTATCAGGCTGAGAGATAATCAGATTGTCAACATCAACGCCAAGATTCTCAGCATAAAAACTATCAAAAGCATGCTCAGCATCTATCATAGCAGCTATACCACCCATTTTCTGAGCTTCAGCCATTGCATGTATTGCCAAAGTAGTCTTTCCCGAAGATTCAGGACCATATATTTCAATTATTCTCCCACGAGGGTAACCTCCGACGCCAAGTGCCTTATTTAAGCCAACCGATCCCGTAGGAATAACATCAATATGTTCAGTTCGCACTTCGCCTAATCTCATGACAGAACCACGACCATGGTCCTTGTCAATTTTCTCCATCGCAAGTTGTAAGGCTTTCAATTTTTCTGGTGAAATTGTCTTTTTCTCTTCCATAAATATGATAAATTAAATTAGAATAATCTTTCCTCACGTTGTGTGTCGAGTTTAAGCAACGTTGCTAACAACAACGTGAAGCCCAACATTCCCGACCCACCATAACTAACCAACGGCAATGGTATGCCAATTACTGGCATAAGACCAATCACCATACCGACATTGATAATAAAATGGAACAATATAATACCCAACACCCCATATGCATAACACCTCGAAAACTTATATTCCTGCCGCTCGGCAATAACCAATATTCTATACATCAAGCCGAAATAAAGTCCAATCAAAACAAGAGCACCCACGAAACCCCACTCTTCAGCCACTGTACAGAAGATAAAGTCAGTATGTTGTTCTGGCACATATTTCAACCTTGTCTGCGTGCCATTCATAAATCCCTTGCCCAACAAACCACCAGATCCGATTGCTATTTTTGATTGGATTGTATTGTAACCAACCCCATGAGGGTCGTCTATCATGCCCAAAGCTACCATAATACGGTTTTGCTGATGAGGTTCAAGCACATTATCAAAAGCATACCCAACAGAGAAAGTAGCAACAGTCGAAACTATTACAAATACAGCTATCCATAAATAGCCTACACGCCATCGCAGAAACGACATTACTACAAGATATATTCCACTCGCAATATTTAGGCCTGCAAGGAAATAAGTCAGATTAACGTCAAATCCCAATACCACTCTGAACACGACAAAAGCAATAATCGTCAGGACAAAAGCTGACACAATATATAATACCGACCACCAATTGTAATAATAGTGCAGGATAAACAATAACTCGACAATAAAAACTATAAGCAATGCCACGACCAATCCGACAGGTGCCCCCTCCATCGCACAAAACATCACACTGCTAAACCTCAGAACCAAAACCGACAATACTACTGCAAGAAAAGCCAACAAAGGAACCAAACCAGGCATTCCCTCCCTATACATCAACAGGATAAACGAAAGATATACTAATGCTGTACCAGTCTCTTTTTCCATAATAATAAGTCCCATCGGCAAAAGAAACAAAAATACTACCCTTAAGTAATTTTTCAATCCTTTCAATTGGAATGTATATTCACTCATACATTTAGCAATAGCTAATGTAACAAAATACTTAGCAAATTCGGCAGGCTGTATCTTGAAACTACCAAAACTTATCCATGAATATGAACCTTTTGTATCTCCTCCTCCAAGCATAGCTAACGGCAACGTAATCGCTAACAACACCATCATAGGCCAATACGAAACATAAGCAAGTTGACTGAAAACATTATTCTTAATAGTGAAAATAATTAATGCAACTACTAAAGATACAGAAATCCACAATAACTGTTTGCCAGAATTAGAACTCAACTCGTAAAACGAAGTCTGAGATTCCGTCACACTGGCACTATAGATATTGAACCATCCGACAATAACCAACAGCAGATATATAATAAGCAAAGGTTTGTCAATATGTTTTATTGCATTAAATTCACTTGCCATCGCTTGCCACTGAATTTATTTTATTTTCAAATTCCCGAACCTCGGGGTTAGTAACCGACTCCACCATCCTGTCATACAAATCCTGACGGCTACACTCGCGAGTCAAATATTTTTCCATACACAACGATGCAATAGGATTAGCCCATGTAGCTCCAAATCCAGCATTCTCAATCACTACGGCAATAGCTATTTTTGGATTGTCAGCTGGCGCATACCCGATAAAAATAGAATGCGGAGTAGCATTACGGCCATTGTCAGCAGTACCCGTCTTACCGCACATCTCGTAACTTGGAATCTGATAATGTCGTCCAGTGCCATACTGGCACACTCTCCACATACCTCGCTGAACTACTGCATAATAGCCCTTATCAACATCTGGCAAATGCTTATGTGAAAGCAGAGAATCATTTTTATTTATATGCGGTGTAATGTACCAACCACCATTGGCAATTATCGAAGCAGCATTAGCAAGCTGAATAGGTGTCACAAGCACTTCCCCCTGTCCAATGGAATTTGAACGTATGGTCAGCGCTTTCCAACCCTTATCACCATAAATCTTACTATAAGTCTTTATCGATGAAATTGCACCATCCTTCAATCCCGGGATGTCTGAATCAGAAAAGGCAAATCCCATTCCAAGCGAGAACATAATGTTACGCCAACGGTCATAATTAGCATGAAATTTGTCATGGTCAAACTTATTCCTCGTTCTTCCTCGTTTATCCTTTTTTGTCACATAACATTCTTTTTCAATCGTCGCTTTATATGCCTGCCAGAAATACGGATTGCAACTCTGCTCAATAGCACCCTCTAACGAAACTGGCGAACCATGGTGATGTGTACATTTTATCGGATAGGAACTTGGACCATTACAAGAAAATAAAGTTTTTTCGGTAATACCGCCCATCTGCTGGCATACCAATGCCTGCAAGGTTTTGAATGTGGATCCTGGAGGATATTGCGCCTGAATGGCTCGGTTGATTAGTGGTTTTGACTTATCATTTGCCAATATTGGATAATATGTCCTTCTGTTTCGTCCAACGAGATACTCAGGATTCCACGATGGACTTGAAACCATACATAAAACTTCGCCTGTTGACGGTTCAATAGCAACAACACTACCCCTCTTTCCTTTCAACAATTGCTCAGCAAACATCTGCAAATCAATATCTATAGTCGATATTATATTTGTCCCCTCTATCGGACGCACATCATACTTTCCGTCTTGATATTTACCTTTAATACGACCACGGACATCCCTAAGTTGAATTTCCTCGCCATTTTTTCCCCTTAACTCTTCTTCGTACGACCCCTCAATCCCAGTATCGCCTATATAATCACCTGAGCGATAGGTTGGTCTATCATTCAATTGAGCTTGGCTTATCTCTCTAATATAGCCTAAAACATGCGCAGCCGCATCATACTTGTATTTGCGAAGAGTACGCGACTGTATTGAAAATCCAGGAAAACGCCATAACTGCTCCATGATTTTCGCATAATCTTCAGGAAGCAACTCTGTCATAAATCGCTGAGGCAAACATGGAGAATAGCCACCGACCTTCTTCACACTCTCAAATCGCGCCCTTACCACACTGTCATCTTCATTCAACAATTTGCTCAAAGCCAAAGTATCTATTGGATTGCCTTCCTTATCTGCAGAGTTCACCTTGTCCATAGTAACCAGCAAATCATAAGTTCGCTGATTATATACCAACAATTTATTGTTCCTATCAAAAATAGCACCTCGCGGCGCATATATTATTTTGTGATAAAAAGCATTACCTTCGGCTGAATCCTTATAATCCCCCGAAAACTGCAAAACACCGATATATATTAAATATATCAGCGGCACCAAAACAATTATCGCAAGAACAACGGTTTTTCTACCCTTATTTACATCTTCGTTCATCTAAGAATCAAGGCTTTAGCTTATCCATCAGCAATATTATAGCCAACGAAAGAATTGTACTTATTATAGTTTTCAAAAGTACCCATAGAATAAGACTAAAGTCAAACGACTCCAACGAGAACAACACAAAATGATGTACAAATGCCACCAATCCTGCATACCACGCAAACGCCCAATCCATATTTTTCAACCGCGGTGCATACTTATCAAGGATTTCAGGCATTGCAGTTATTTTCAACAATGAAGGTTTCAAATACGCTATAAAAGTGGTAGCAATAGTATGAATCCCATATGTACCCGACAAAACATCAATCAACAACCCCATACAAAATCCAACCAACATCAATTCAATCCGACTGAATTTGTTAGGGAAAACAACAATCAGAAATATATATGGAAACGGATTTATGAAATAACTGATTTGCACATGGTTAAAAAACAAAACCTGCAAAGCAATCAGAACAATAAACCATATAAATATTTCGAACCTGCTTTTCATTTAGCAACACTATCTTGTAAGACTTCTATCTCCTTTTTGCCTTCATATCTAACCACCGACACATACTCCAAGTTTCCATAATCTATTGAGATATTGACATATACCTCATTGAATCCATCGACATTCTTTATCCTTCGTTTGTTGACTTTGCCTATCAAGACATTTTCAGGAAAAGTCTGAGAAAAACCCGATGTAATGACACTATCACCGACCTTCGGACGCACATGACTCGGCAGTTGATCCAATACCACCCTATCTGAAAACTCACCATCCCATGATATTCTGCCCAATTGGTTGTCTTTTTTCAATTTTGCACTGACTGCTAATTGGTTATTTATCAAAATCAGGACTTTGGCATAATGCTTTGATGCACTGCTGACCATACCGACAAACTTTCCATCCGCAACCACACACATATCAGGATACACTCCGTCATCAGTACCTACGTTTATTACAATATAATTATCTATATGGACAAGTGACTTATAGACCACCTTAGCAGGCACATAATCCGCATAATGATCATTCCAACTATTGACTACAGAATCACATCTCAAACTATCGAAAACCACATTCAACGCATCAAGTTGAGCATGCAACTCTGCATTCTCCATCATCAGCAAGTCATTCTTTTCCCTGAGAAAGAAATAGCTTTCAATGTCTGAATTGACTTCATTGCATTTCGCCGACACAGTCAGACAAGTCTTCGATAGTTTTGTCTGTTGGAAATCGTTTTTATTGAAGAACAACACAAAACCTATCACCTCCAAAAATATGAAGACAATAGTGACTATATGCTGGATTATGAAATCAAGTATTTTCCGCATTTATTATTGTCTCCGCAAGAACTTGAATCTATCCAAATTATTAAGAGCAATCCCTGTACCACGTGCAACAGCCCTCAGAGGGTCCTCAGCCACCTTAAACTCTATCTGCATTCTGTCCGAGAACCTTTTAGCCAATCCGTGAAGTTGGGCACCGCCACCTGACAACCAAACACCATTACGCATCAAATCAGCAAAAAGTTCTGGTGGAGTATCCTCCAATGCTTGCATTATTGCGCCCTCCAATTTAGCAAGCGACTTGTCAAGGCAATGCGCTATTTCTTGATAAGAGACAGGCACCTCCATTGGCAATGAAGTAACACGGTTTGAACCACTTACTATCATATTTTCTGGTGCATCTTCACCCATATCAGGTAATGCAGCACCGATTGTCTTCTTGATTTTCTCGGCTGTAGGCTCACCAATCTTCAAGTTATGCTGACGGAACATATAGTCCAAAATATCAGCAGTAAACTCGTTACCAGCTACACGAATAGACCTATCCGCCACAATACCACCCAATGAGATAACGGCAATCTCAGTAGTACCACCACCGATATCAACTACCATGTTTCCTTCAGGTTTCTCAATATCAAGACCTATTCCCAATGCTGCAGCCATTGGTTCATCTATCAAATAAACCTCACGACCGCCCGCATGTTCACTCGAATCCCTTACTGCTCGACGTTCCACCTCGGTAGCACCAGAAGGAATACCTACAACCATTCTCAAAGCTGGAGTTATTATATGTCCTTTGTTCGGAATGAGTTTAATCATTCCTCTCACCATCATTTCTGCTGCTTGAAAATCTGCTATCACTCCGTCACGCAATGGTCTAACAGTACGAATGCTTTTAGGAGTTCTTCCCTCCATCATTGCAGCCTCTCGACCTATTGCTTCCAACTTTCCCGTCAAGACATCCATTGCGACTATTGACGGCTGGTCAACCACAATCTTACCTTTGTGAATAATCAGCGTATTAGCTGTTCCAAGGTCAACAGCGATGTCTTGTGTTAACGAAAACAAACCCATATTCTTTTATATTATATTGTTTATCAATTTATTTATTTCTAACCAATCTGTTAAGCAACGGAATTTCGCTGAGCGGCAAATCCAATTTAACCACTACAATACAAAATATCGCCAACAAAACTGTTCTAAATATCATTCTCAGTACGAAATTATCCACATTGACGAAGTAGTATCCTACCAACCATAATGTTGCTGTCAACAACACATATAGTCCTATTCTTCTTAACTGATAATTTATTGGATAATATCTCTGTCCAATGAAATACGACATGACCATTATCACGAAATAGCACGCCATTGCTGCCCATACACATGCCCAATAACTCCAAATTGGTATCAACCATATTTGCAGACCAAGATTGATTAACAACCCTATAACTGAAAATATTGCTCCCCAATAGGTCTTGTCAACAACCTTGTACCATAACGACAAATTATATACTACTCCTTGGAATAAATACGATATAAGCACAAACGGCACAACCTTCAACCCTACCCTATATTGCTCGTCTAAAATATATTGCAAAATATCCATATAAAACGACATTCCAAGAAATATTATCAACGAAGCAATTACAAAATATTTCATCGCATCAGAATATGATTCTTTGCAATCACGAGTACCATATTTATGAAACACAAATGGTTCGTATGCATACCTGAATGCGTTGGTAAACACCATCATAACCATGGCAACCTTGAAACATGCGCCATATATTCCCAATTCTGACATCACTATGTTTTTGTCAGGATATATTGCAGGGAACAATATTTTATCAACCGTTTGGTTCATTATTCCTACTATTCCTAACAAAAGGATAGGCATACTGTATTTCAGCATCTTGCGAAGCAATGCCGCATCAAAATCAAATTTTGCTTCCAAAATTGTAGGTATCAGCAATATTGTAATGAACGAACTGCCAATTATATTCGCAACAAACACGTATCCAACCCCATAGTTTGGATCAAAGAACCAATTCACCATCCAGTCGAAACTGCTTTCCGAAATCAAAGGACACAAAACCAGGAAGAAAATATTGAAAAATATATCCACCACCACCATCAGCAATTTGAAAATAGCA
Source organism: Paludibacteraceae bacterium (assembly GCA_024399535.1). Taxonomy (GTDB): domain Bacteria; phylum Bacteroidota; class Bacteroidia; order Bacteroidales; family Paludibacteraceae; genus Aphodosoma. The sequence continues at coordinate 6,843 of JAKSNU010000028.1, read as the reverse complement.
AATTTAGCAGCACGTTTTTTATACCTGAGATATGCGAATGGAATACTATCAAATGCATCCAGTGCTACACAAACGCCCATCAGTGCTATAAATTCAGCATGACTCCCATACCCAAGAGCAGATGCCACATCGTTTCTGAAAAGAACTATCAGAATAGAAAAGAGTAACGAAGTGAAAGCTAACGAGCATAACGTAGTGCTATATACACGATTGGCTTGAGATTCATCGTTAGTTTTTTCAGAAGCGAACCTGAAATACCCAGTTTCCATTCCATATGTCAGCACCACTATCACCAATGCCACCCAAGCATATATGTGAGTGACTATTCCATAATCAGCGGAACTCGCCAAAACATACGAATACAAAGGCACAAGCAACCAGTTGAGAAATTTCCCAACCATGCTACTGACCCCATAGACAGCGGTCTCCTTTGCTAATTGTTTCATTTCAGCCATCTTCCAGCTCCAATTTGTTTATTCAAACAGACTATTCTGCGAAATAACACTTCGTCCTAAATGTTTATATGCCAATTCCGTCACCTCTCGGCCTCTCGGCGTACGTTTCAAAAATCCCTCTTTAATGAGAAATGGTTCATATACTTCCTCGATTGTTCCTGCATCCTCGCTCATAGCAGTCGCTATTGTCGTGAGTCCTACTGGACCGCCATTGAATTTATCAATCATCGTAAGCAACAACTTATTATCGATTTCATCCAAACCGTACTTGTCTATATTCAATGCCTCAAGAGCAACACATGCTATCTGACGTTCAATACGTCCACTACCTTTGACTTGGGCGAAATCCCTGACTCTACGCAACAATGCATTAGCTATACGAGGGGTTCCACGACTACGCCTTGCTATTTCGGCAGCTGCCTCTTCTACGATAGGCACATCCATGATACCAGCCGAACGCTTAATAATTCCGGCAATGGTCTTTTCATCATAGTATTCGAAATGACAATTAATTCCGAATCTCGCTCTGAGAGGAGCAGTCAGCGCTCCACTTCTGGTCGTAGCGCCTATCAAGGTAAATGGCTCCAAATCAATCTGTACAGAGCGTGCAGACGGACCCTTATCAATCATTATATCTATCCTGAAATCCTCCATTGCAGAATATAGATACTCCTCAACGACAGGACTCAGTCTGTGTATTTCATCAATAAAAAGCACATCGTTCCTTTCAAGCGAAGTCAACAACCCTGCCAAATCTCCAGGTTTATCCAATACTGGACCACTGGTAAGTTTGAACCCTACTCCAAGCTCGTTCGCTATGATATTGCTCAACGTCGTTTTACCCAATCCCGGAGGTCCATGCAATAGGGTATGATCCAAACTTTCGCCACGCAGTTTTGCTGCTTCAACAAAAATCTTTAAGTTTTCAACGACCTTCTCTTGTCCCTCAAAATCAGAGAAACTCAATGGTCGCAGAGCCTTGTCAAGGTCAACTTCACGCGATGGATTATGTATATCGTATTCACTCATTTCTTAATTTTCATCGAACAATTTATCCAATGTTCCATATTCAGAGATGGCATCTCGCTTGCTTCCATCAAAAATCACTTTGCCTTTCTGCAACATAACGACAAAATCACACATAGCCTCTACCTCTTGCATGATATGTGTTGACAGAATCACCAGTCTGTCCTTCCCAAGATTTTCTATCAAAGAGCGAATCTCAACCAATTGACTGGGGTCAAGACCCGTTGTAGGTTCATCCAAAATCAATATTTTAGGGTCGTGAATGATAGCTGCAGCCAATCCCACACGCTGACGGTACCCTTTTGATAATTGCCCAATTTTCTTACCCACTTCACTACCAAGTCCAACCATCTCAACCACATCCGATATTCTTGCCTTCAGATTTTGCAACTTATAAATTCTGCCGACAAATTCTAAATACTCCGTAACGAACATATCAGTGTACAAAGGATTATGTTCTGGCAGATATCCAACTATTCTCGAACTCTCAATACCAACATTCATACCATCAATCTTCACAATGCCTGCATTTTGGCGAACGAAACCAGTAATTATCTTCATTAGAGTCGATTTCCCCGCCCCATTGCGACCTAACAAGCCAACCACACTGCCCCGTTCGTAGCCCAATGTCACGTTGTCAAGCACCACTTGATCACCATATTTCTTACTGATATTCGATATTTCGAGCAACATAAAACAATACAAAATTTCGAGTTGCAAATTTAATACTTTATCTTCTAATATCAAAACTATTTGACAATATTTTTTTCGTAATTTTCAACACTCATTTTTTTGTTTACAAAGTATAATTCTTCGAAAAATAATTGTAACTTTGCATCGAATTTTGATAAGCAGAAAAACATATGAAAAAATTACTTTTTCCTACATTTATTTTCTTGTTCCTTTTATCATCATGCAACGAAAACAAAACGTTCCGCACTGCTGATATTTCAGGCAAAGACATTGATTTTCACATCACAAGATTCGATAGTATTTTTTGGAACATCGACACTTCGGATGTATGCAATGAGTTTATAAAACTTGACTCGATGTATCCTGAAATGGCACAGATATACATCGAAAATGTTATGCTGATGGGCAAATTAGGCAATCCCATGGCGCAGTTGGAATACAATAATTTTCATAATTACCCAGCAGTGAGGACTGTTTTCAACACAGTACAACAAGAATACTACGACATTAACGACATAATTCAGAAACTAAAACCTGCCATTTTACGTATGAACGTCCTGCTGCCTCAAATCAACACTCCCGAATTTTATACACACATTTCGTTTTTCAACCAAAATGTCATAGTCGGCACTGGATTCATCTCCATATCGCTTGACAATTATATGGGCGAAGACTATATTTACTACGACAGCATCGGGATATATAGCTATCTCAGGCAGAATATGACACGACAAAAAATCCCAACAGATTATATGATTGCTTTGCTGACATCTGAAATTCCTTTTAATCCTTCCGGAAATCTTCTTGACGACATGACTTATTATGGCAGAATATTATATGCCGCAAAATGTCTATTCCCCGAAGAAGACGAAAATATCATATTGGGATATACGCAAGCCCAGCTGAAATGGGCCGAAGAGCATGAAAAAGACATTTGGGACGAAATGATTTCTTCACACATTATTTATACCACAAACATCATCGAGAAAAACAAATTCACTCACGATGGACCTTTCACTCAACCTTTTGGTCAGGAATCACCATCCAGACTGGGCGCATTCATAGGATACCAGATAGTAAAAAACTACATGTGCAACAACCAAAATATCACTCTTGTTCAATTGATGCAAACGACAAACGGGCAAGAGATTCTGAACAAATCTAAGTATCAATGAAAAAGAAAATTATCACACCCGAAAAAACTCTTGAAACATATATCAAGCAGCACAACCTCCGACCTTCGCCAGAGAGGAACATGATGCTCAAATTCATATGCCAATACGATGCTCATTTCACAATACCAATTCTCTTAAAAGAATTTGGAATTCCTCAACATGTTTCGCGCGCCAGCATTTACCGCAACATCGAACTATTTCTCACCGCAGGCATCATTATTCGTCATCCTCTCAATGCGAAAGAACCAATTTATGAACTGACAGAACGCGCAGAGACTCATTGTCACCGCATCTGCATTCAGTGCGGCGAAATACAAGAATTCACTGATGCAAAAGCAGTTCAGTTTCTGAAATACCATAGATTCAAGAATTTCCATACACTGAACAACCAGATCTACATTTATGGCATATGCAAAAAATGCCAATATACAGCTAAAAAAACAAACAACTAAAAATAAACACAAATGAAAAAGACATTTATATTATTATTGTGTATTTATATTTCATTCCCAGCCGTTTTGGCAAAAAGGAAAACCTCATTTTTGAATAGACTATCTGAAATACCTGGAGTCACATCTGTCAAACAAATTCAAAGTGAGAAATTCAAAGAGAGGTACATAATCACATTCCGACAATATATTGACCACAACGACACATCGCTCGGCACTTTCTCTCAAAGAGTCATTGTCGGGAATGTCAACACAGATAGCGTTACTGTCGTTGTAACAGAAGGATATTCAGCATCTTATACCGAAAAAGCATCTTATCGAGAAGAGCTTTCATCAATTCTGAATGCCAACAGTATAATTATCGAACATAGATATTTCAACGAGTCAGTTCCTAAGATAAAAGACAATAACCGATTTTGGGAATACCTGACCACCTACAACGCAGCGACTGATCATCATAGGATTGTCGAAGCTTTCAAATCCATCTACAAAGGCAAATTCATCGCCACAGGCGTCAGCAAAGGAGGAATCTGCGCCAATCTATACAGAATGTATTACCCAAAAGATGTAGACATTACAGTCCCATATGTGGCACCTCTCTGCAAAGGAGTCGAAGACGAACGCATGGCTATTATGGTTGAAAATTACGGAAAAGATGGCGAAAGATTTGAAGAAGGAACAATGATGCGCGAATTTATGGAATATCTATTCCAAAATCGCAATCAATATTTGGTTTTTCTGGAAAAATACATTGCAGAAAATAATTTGGTATGCAAAATTCCATTGGACGAATTATTCGATTTAACAGTATTAGACATGAGAGTTGCCCTATTGGCACGTGGCGAAGTCAAGAAAATACCAGAATGGGACAAAACTCCAATTGACTCTATATTCAAATTTGTAGCAAAATATGGTTCTCCTGAAGGTTTCACACCAAACTACGACAATATGCCATATTACGTTCAAGCAGTCAGGGAATTGGGTCATTATGCCTATAATGTCAATGAATTTGGCGATTTATTGTCAATAAAATCTACTGCCGACTACCTGCGAAGGACAGCATTGCCTGACGAAGTTCAATACGAATACGACCCTGAAACCCACAACAGCACTATTGAATTTCTAAACACTACAGATGCACATATGCTATTCATCTATGGAGAATACGACCCTTGGACATCCGTAGGAATCAAGGATTTAGTAAGCAATCCGAATGTTTATATATTCATTAATCCAGGCAATTGCCACCGCTCGAAAATAAACAATTTTCCAAAAGATATTAAGGAAAAAATAATTGATATATTGCATTATTGGTTAAGAGAAAAATAATAGACAAAAAACTTGAAATTTATTTTCGAAAAAACTTTTATACGTCAAAAAATATCCGTAAATTTGCAGCGGAAAAATATAATAACAAAATAACAACAAAATCTTATGAAAAAATCAGTAATTATCTTCCTTGGCATAATGCTCGTTGCCTTGGTTGGATGCAAGAAAAATGAGAACACTTGGGGCAAACTCGAACAGTCAAATGTAACTATCAAGATTGGCGAGACAATTCAAATTAAACTCAATCACGATGGCAATACGCACCAAAGATGGACTTCTGCAGACGAGACAATCGCTACTGTTGATGAAACCGGTATGGTGACAGGTGTCAGAGTTGGCAAAACTGTAGTTACAGTTAATGGTTTGGAATGCGTTGTAACCGTTGTTGATGATTTAATGGCTTTGCTTGTTGAGCCTCTTCAGAATTGGGAGAAAACACTAAGTGATGTCAAACAATGGCAGTCTCAAAATATCGGTATGACTTTGGATACTGTGGCTGAAACGTCAAGCAAGGAAGTTATTGAAAAAATAGATACGGTACGTGACCCTGGTACTCAGGAAATCATTAGATATGACACAACAACTACATGGGTTGACTACATTTCGTCTTACACTTTCAAATACGCTGAAATGACAGCAGTCGTTAAAGAATACACATACAAGTTTAACGAGAACGAAAATCTTTTCATGAGTGCAATGAAAACAGACGCAGATAATTTTGCAAATGTTCAGCAATACATTAAAAATCGCTATGTAGCAAAGACAGGAGCAAAATATCAATATGTTAATAATGGCATTTACATTTATATCCCTGGCAAGAAATACACTAAGGATAATATGAATACCGAGAATTGCGTAATTTTCTCCAACGATCCAAGTTTGGAATTCTCCGAAGGAAAAGATAACTAATCCAGTAATAAACTGACAATAATATAGAAAAATGCTGCTCAATCAAATAAAAGATTGGGCAGCATTTTTCTATATTATAATATTTCTGTAATATGATAAAAAACGAGAGGCGATGCTAATTGTCCAGCAACGCCTCTCATTTTATATCAATTATTTCAGAACGAATTTACTTTTTAGCGAAATAATCCTTCACTGCCTCGTTCAAAATTACATCCTCTTCGAAGACATAAGCACCAGTCTTAGGCGACTTAACCATTTTTATTACTTTTGAATAGCCACGACCTTCACCTTTCTGGAGGGTAGCCACCGCTTTCTTTGCCATAACTTAAGTTTATTATTACTTAATCTCACGGTGTACAGTGACACGTCTGAGAATTGGGTTATACTTCTTCAACTCCAATCTTCCTGGAGTGTTCTTACGATTCTTGGTAGTGATATAACGAGATGTACCTGGCATACCACTATCCTTATGCTCTGTGCACTCAAGAATTACCTGTACACGTGCTTCTTTTGATTTCTTTGCCATAACTTAATCTCCTTTACATTACATATCCAACACTTTAATATCATTCCAAGTGCAGTATCCTTTTTCTACTGCATTCTTAAGAGCCGCATCAAGTCCTACCTTATTAATTGTACGAAGACCAGCGGCTGAGATGTTCAACCTGATCCAACAATCCTGCTCTACATAGTAGAACTTTTTATGGAACAAGTTAACATCAAAAGAGCGTTTGGTACGACGTTTCGAGTGGGAAACGTTATTACCGATCATTGCTCTTTTTCCGGTAATTTGACAAATTTTTGACA
>JAKSNU010000027.1 GCA_024399535.1 Paludibacteraceae bacterium | reverse complement strand
AAATCCAGCCTCACATACATAGAGGCTCCACAGTTTCCCCACATGCACTTCTACAAGGCTATGGACGGCAAAGGATTCGTCGTAATGGCTGCTGACGACGTCGTCTTTCCTGTACTGGCCTACTCCACCACAAACACCTTAGACATGGACGACATGCCGGCAAATGCCGCTTACTGGCTGCAGGAATACGAGAACCAGATCCGCTGGAACATCGAGAGCGGCCACACTGCCGCCAACACCGTGACAAGGGAATGGCAGCACCTCGGCAACATGATGCCAACACACCTTAAAGTCCTGTCGCAGAATGCTCCGCAGACCTACAACACTGCCAACCTGATGACGACCACATGGGCACAGAATCCACGATACAACGACCTCTGTCCTTACGACTCGGTGAAAGGACAACGCACGGTGACTGGCTGCGTGGCTACGGCAATGGCCCAGATAATGAAATACTGGGAGCACCCTTTGCGCGGCGTGGGCAGTTACTCGTACAACGACCCTCCTTACGGATGGCAATCTGCTGATTTCTCGGACACTACCTTCAACTATGCCTTGATGCCCGACAAACTGGATGCAAGTTCCACTCAGGCACAGAGAGGTGCAGTCGCACTGCTGATACGCCGCTGCGGCATAGCAGTCGAAATGGAATACGGCACCAGCAGCAGTTCCGCCGCCACTATCGGCACGTCTGAAATCGGTTACAAGTCTGCCGAGAATGCCCTGCGCGAGAATTTCAAATACATGCATACCCTCCATTCCGAAGCCCTTGCCGACTACACGGACGGCGAATGGGTCGCACTCCTGCAAAACGAGATAAACAATGGCCGTCCCGCAATCTATTCGGCTGGCAACGACCTGAGTTCCGGCGGCCACAGTTTCATCTGCAGCGGCTACGACAACACCGGCAAACTCTATTTCAACTGGGGATGGAACGGCAGCAACAATGGCTATTTCGAAGTCGGCCAGCTCAACCCGAAAGAAAGCCATCATTACAACCAGCGCAACAAGGCCATAATCGGCATTGAGCCAGACACCGCTGACACTGTCGCCACCACCGTCACCCTGTCATCCAACATTCCAGGTGCCTGCACGCTTTACGGCGACGGCACATACACCCCATACGTTGACACGGTGACCATCATGGCTTTGGCTAATCCCGGCTACAACATTGACGGATGGACTGACGGTTTTCCTTACAACCCATACGGTTTCATAGCCAATGGCGGAAACATCAGTCACACTGCAAACTGCATCAAGATTACAGGCGACACCGTGGGCTATTGCAAGAACGGCTACTCCACAAGTTACGGCAGCGGCTCGTCCAACAGAACCCACAAATGGGGTATCCGCATCGACTCTGCGTCGATTGCCCCTCAGAGTATGCTCGACAAGGTTGAGATATTCTTTTCGGAAAACGGCAACCATGCCATTGATGTATGCTACGGCAACGACACTGCCGCCTCGTCCGCAATCATAACCAGCAAAACCGCCAACATCTCGGGAATCACCGGCGACGGACAATGGCAGACCATACAGTTGCCAAATCCTGTGGCAGCAGACCGCAGCAAGTCGATATGGATTACTATCTCGTGGACAGGCCAGGGCTACCCTATGAGTTGCTCTCAATTCCGCGGCAACAGGGACGGCTCGTGGAAATACGACAACAGCGAAAGTTCATGGTACAACTATATCACTGACTCCGAAATCTATATAAGCTGGATGATTCGCGGCATCTTTGCCCACAACCCCGGACCGTACAAGGTAAACGTGGTTGCCAACGACAGCAAACTCGGAACAACCACTGGTTCCGGCACATACGCTGCCGGCACCACCGTGACAATCTCCGCCACACCCAATGCAGGCTGCAACTTCCTTGGATGGAACGATGGCGTGACCGCCCTGTCGCGTACCATGACAGTGACTGACGCCATCACATACACAGCCCTCTTCGAGGATGCACGCACTGACGTGGAAAACACCTCTGCCGAAAAGATCGCCATCTATTCGGACGGCAACTACATAATAACTGAAAATGCTGAAGGAGAGACAGCGTATATCTACGACGCTGCCGGAAGGCTGCTGATGACAAAGACCATCACTTCGTCGCACGAGACCATCCCGACTTCTCTGCCAGCAGCAACTTATTTCGTGAAAATTAACGACAAGACTATTCAAGTAATAGTCAACAGATAACTGCAAAATGTATAACGTACTGATTAGTGCCGCCGGACTGTGCGGTGCAACGATAATAGGTTCCATCTTGGGCCTGTTCATCAAGGAACTGCCTCACAAATGGAATGATGCCGTATTGGGATACTGTGCCGGAATAATGCTGGCTGTCTCGACAATCGGACTGATTGTCCCTGCCTTCCAGATGTCCACTGCGACAGCAGGATCGCACATCCTGAACTACGGCTTGCTGGTTGCAAGCGTCATGGGTGGAGCATTGTTCCTGAACCTGCTCGACTTCGTCACCCCTCACCTGCATACAATAACAGGTCTTGACCCCGAGGAGCACAAGAGCAACGCCACGCTGAACCACGTGCTGCTGTTCGTATTGGCGATAGCACTGCACAAGCTGCCGGAAGGCATGGCTGCTGGCATAACGATGTGTCCGACTGACAGTTCGCCCGACTGGAGAGTAACCCTCGGCATCTCGCTGCAGAACATTCCAGAGGGCATGGTTATCATAGTCCCACTGCTCCTTGCCGGAGTATCGACCGTCAGGACTTTCTTCATATCCCTTGCGATAGGATTGCTTGAGATCATAGGCGTGCTGATTGGTTACGGACTTGGCTCGGCCTCTGAATCGCTGCTGCCTATACTGTTAGGCTTTGCAGGCGGTGCAATGCTATATGTGACGAGTGATGAACTGATTCCCGAGACACATGCCCACGGCTATCAGAAACAAGCCACATACGCCCTGTTGCTCGGCTTCATGACCCTTCTGCTGATACCAGCATGAACGATTAAATCTCGCTGAGAAGGATGTTATCTCCCTCAGCGAGATATTTCTTACGCAAATCACTGATTTTATCCCAAACAACACCCTGTGCGCAAGCATTATGACCAATCTTGCAGCAAGGGCAGTCAACCTTTTCAAGCATACGTACCATGTATCCGTATGTCATGGCATCTGTGTCACATATTGGGACATAGCGTGACATCTCCTCCTGCATACCCTTGTTCTCGCCCTGCAGTTCCTGAATGAGTTTAGCATCAGCCAGCCCCTTGATTATGCCATTGACCACCTGCTGCGGCATTCCGGTCAACTCCCGCAGTTCGACAGGCGTATAGGCAACAGACTGCGGTTGACGGAAACGCTTGCATATTGCCCCTAAAATCAAGGCAGAAGCCATCAGCACCTCATCATGTCCCATGGCACAGAACTCCACCCCGTTGTCGTGATGATGCAGGTTCTGGTGGGCATAGCATATAACAACTCCTGCTATCGCTATTGTCCATGTGAGTTGCAGCCATATCAGGAAGAGTGGCAAAACGGCAAGTGAGCCGTATATGACGTTGTAACTGGTCAGCAAGACCTGTACGTACGCATATCCGTATTGCAGGGACGTTATAAAAAACGACGAGAGGAAACCAGGGACAATGACACTCCGCCAGCTGACATACGTATTCGGAATGTACCTATATACAAGTATCAGGAAAGCCATCGTGGAAACGACTGACAGCCAGAAGGAAATAAACGAACTGTCTGATGAAACAGGAAAGACATAGAGGCACGACGAAACCGCCACCACAATGCCCATGCCAAAGGTTATCATCGTATAGTCGTACAGCCTTTTCTTCAGCGGACGCTCCTCAGCCTCCCAGATTCCGTTGAATGAAGTTTCGACCTTGTTGATGAGGGCAAACAGCGAATAGAGCATCAGCAACAGGCCGACCACGAATATCGGCATACTGCTTGTGTTCTGCAGATAGTTGCCGACATACATGACCAGACGCTCGGTTATGACAGCCTGACTGCGGAATGTGGTGGTCAGCCACTCGGTCAGATACTCGTCGAAGCCAAAACCCCTTGCAACGGCAAATGCAATGGCCAGCAGAGGCACCAGCGACGTGAATGTGACAAAAGCCAACGCCGGAATGTCCTTTGCAAAAAGCCCTTTGCTGTAGAACACCCTGCAACCTATCCACACAACCTTGAGCCAACCTGTAAACCTGTCGGACAGGCTCTTTGCCCCGTCAGTGATGCTGTAATTCTGCACCCTCTGTAACTGTTCATTGAAATTCATAGTCTTCAGTCGAAATCAAAGTGCAAAGGTACAACTTGTTTTTCGATTGACAATTATTTTTTCAAGTTTTTTTCCAGAATTTGGTGGTTATAAAAAAAAGTCGTACCTTTGCAAAGTTTTTTTTGATACACACTATGATAGACTACAAATCACTATTAGAGAGACTTAGGACAAGCCAGTGGACTATATTTGTCGCAATGGTTGTGGCATTGACACTGAAATCAACATTCTGGCACGCACAACTGTTCATGGACTGGGACATCAGACTGCACCATATCATATATTCTTCGCTGTGGCTGTCGATAGGCGTGCTGGCGTGCAGGAAGCGCCCTTGGTGGAGTCTCGTCATATTCCTCATCGTAAGCGCCTGGATGTTCTCATGCTTCGTATATTACAAAGTCTGGGGAGTGATGGTGACTATGGACGAGGTGAGGAACCTCGGCAACCTGAAGGGTTTCGAGTCAAGCATCTTCGCCGACTGGAAATGGGACATGCTGCTATGGCTTGCACTGCCTGATGCCCTGTATATCGCCCTGCTGTGCTGGATGAGACCTGCAAAGAAATCGAGATGGCTACATGCTGTAGCCGTTCTCGTGATAACGATACTGCTGTTTCCCCTGCACCAATGGTCGTACCACAAAATAAAGTTGCCTGAACTGCAGAGCTACAACCCCTACGAGCCGGGACTGAAACATTTCTGGTTCGACCACCAGATACTCATAGACCCGACCTTCAAGTTCTACTGGGACGCAAAGATGACATTCCTGAGCCAGACCGCAACATACTGGGAAATACCATACGCACATCAATACGGCATAGTTGACTATGGTTTCTCGATGATGCTGTTCGACCACTATTACAGAGGGTTTGAAGCAGAGGTCGTTGACGAGCCTGTTGTCATGAGCGAAGAAGAGGAGCAACTGGTAAGCGAGCTGTACAATCCTGACAACGAGGAATTCACGCCAGAGAGAAGCCTTGTGCTGATACTGGTGGAAAGTTTCGAATCGTGGGTGATTGACGCAAAAGGCAAAGACGGCACCTGGGTGATGCCGAACCTGCACAGATTCATGGAGGAGAACAACACATTCTATGCGCCCAACCTGCAGTCAATGATCAAAAGAGGCGGTTCGAGCGACGGACAACTGATGGTCGTGACAGGTCTGGCACCTGTGGATTTAGGCGTGGCAGTGACAATGTTCGGCGACCAGCCATTCCCTAACTATGCACACTTCTATCCAAACTCAAGAACCCTCAATCCATCGCCCGGAGTATGGCGACAACCGGTGATGAACCCAAATTACGGCATAAAGGAACTGGAAGAGAGCGACTCGATAATGGGCAGCGACCCTGGATTATTCCACAGAATGAACTCGGTTGACCTGGACTCTGTATCATTCACGCTGCTGATAACAGTGTCAACCCACGTGCCTTTCGAAAATGCGGACAACGTGGCGTATGAGATAGATCCGGCAGTACCGGAAAAACTGGCACGCTACATGAAATGTTTCCACTACCTGGACGAACACCTCGGCACATTCATCAACAGGATGAAAGATTCGCCTGAGTTGCGCAACTGCGACATCGTGATAACGGCAGACCACTCAATATTGTTCGACAAAGAGATTGAAGAACTGAACGGATACGCCCAGCAGAGCGGAATGATGGCTGCTGACAAGAGAACAGGACAGGTTCCACTGATAATGTATTCGCCAACACTTACTGAGAGCAAGAGATGCGATGAACAATGCTACCAGATAGATGTCTATCCGTCAATATTGGGACTTATCGGTTGCAAGAACCCTAAATGGAAAGGTGTCGGGATGAACCTGCTGGACACTGTGCCAAGAAGAGTTGACTTTGAACAGGCTAACAGGATAAGCGACAAACTGATAAGAAGCAGGTATTTCTCAACGCACTGATACATCACGACATACCAGTGCGTTCAAGATATGGCAAAACATCAATTCTCGTAAGGATTGGCTTTTGCCCTGTTTATGTTTCGTATTGTCTTTGCCACATTGATGAGGTGGTCGGCAATACGCTCTGTATCAGAGGCAAGTTTCATATATTGAGAACCTGTATTTGAATTGCAAAGTCCCTGTTCCATTCTGGCGATATGATTCTCCTCCATGTTCTTGGTGAAATCATCAATCTCCTCTTCAATAACGTTTGCTGCATCAAGCGACGAGAAATCCTCGTTTTCGTATGCAGCCAAAGCCTTGCCAAAGAGCGAGTGAACCATTTCCTGCAGTTTTGAGACTTCCTTCAAAGCCTCATCTGAGAAGCGATTACCCATCTTTTGCAATTCCTCGGCATACTCTACTATATTCTCGGCATAGTCGCCTATACGCTCGATGTCGCGCACCGTACGGAAAGTAGTTGCCAGATAAAGGTGGTCGTGTTTGTTTATTCGCTGCATGTCAGTCAGTTTCACGACAAACTGAATCAGCGACTTGTTGATGAAGTCAATCTCTTTCTCTGTCTTTGCAAAAACCTCCTTCTCTGCAAAATCCAACGATGTTATTATCCTGAACGAACGGTCGAAGTTTGCCAATGCAAGATCAGCCATGCAGAGAATCTCCTTCTTGGTCTGCTCTACAGCCAATGGTGGTGCCTGCAACATCTTGTCATCTACATACTTGAGTCGTAACGTCTCCTCCTGTTCAGAAGCCCTCTCAGGAATCATCTTAGTGACTATACTTACAAGAACCTCGGTAAGAGGCAACATTATCATCACAGTAATGACATTGAAGAATGTATGGAACATAGCCAACTGCACCTGCGGAGCGTCAGGGAACATAGCATTGAACATTGTGCCGTAAGAGACGCTTCCCGCAGTGACAAGCCATATTATCAGTCCTACGAACAGGAAGACAACCACACCAGAACAGTTGAAAAGCAAGTGAATGAGCGCAGTACGCTTTGCGTTGACGCCACTGGTGACACCAGCAATGATTGCAACTACGCATGAACCGATATTAGAACCCATCGTGAGGAAAATACCCTGGTCGAGGGTGATGAGACCCGTGACACACATTGCCAATGCTATTGATGTCATCACTGATGAACTCTGGATTATTGCCGTGAATACCGCACCTATGATGACAAGAAGCAATGGGTTGCTGACTTTTGCAAGGAAGAGTTTCACCCCTTCGAGTGCCGCAAAATCCTCCATTGAACCGCTCATGAGTTTCAAGCCGACAAAGAGCATACCGAAACCTGCAAGAATACCGCCAGTCGTCTTTACGGAATTAGATTTGGAGAAAAGAGCCATGAATGCGCCAAGACCGGCACAGGCAGAGAATATTACCGTTGTAGATATTCCCCCGCCGCCAAACATACCGAGAGCCACAATCTGCGCCGTGACGGTAGTACCGATGTTTGCACCGAAGATGATAGTTGCTGCCTGGGCAAGCGTTATTATACCTGCATTGACAAAACCAATTGTCATTACGGTGGTAGCACCGGAACTCTGTATGGCAGCAGTCCCTACTGTTCCGATACCTACGCCAAGAAGCTTGTTGTTCGAAGCTTTGGCAAACATTGATTTCAATTTCTCCGAACTGGCAGATTCCAGATTAGAACTCATCATCTGACAAGCGATGAGGAAAATACCAATTCCCGCAAGAAGCGTTAAAATGGCTGATAAAACGGCCGTAGCGCCCATAAAAATATGTATTGTTATTGATTAGTTCCAAAATTATTCAACGTATCACCTGCAAGGCGGTAAATCGTCCATCCTTTCATAGGTTCAGCACCGATGGAAAGGTAAAAATCTATGCTTGGCTTGTTCCAATCGAGACAAACCCACTCCATACGCCCACATTTGCGTTTCACAGCTATAGAGGCGAGTTTCTTAAGCAATCCCTTGCCATAACCAAACCCTCTATACTCAGGCAACACAAACAAATCTTCAAGATAGAGACCTGAACGTCCGACAAATGTCGAGAAATTGTGGAAAAACAGTGCAAAGCCAACCTCCATGCCATCAACCACAGCAAATATGACCTCTGCACCATGCTTGTCGAAAATCCATTCATCGAGCGTCTGCTCGTCCGCAACCACTTCATTGGCAAGTTTCTCGTATTCCGCCAACTGCTTTATAAAAAACAAAATCTTGCCGACATCCTTACGCTCAGCATATCTATAACTCACCATATTCAATACACTTTATCTTGCAACCAAACCACCATCACAGAGGTAATGTCCGCCGGTACAGAAACTTGCCTTGTCGGACGAGAGGAAGAATATCAGTTCTGCCACCTCCTCTGGCTCACCTGCATAGCCACGTGCATAAAGTGCATTCTCTGCCTGCCAATACTCGTCAACTGTCTTATTCTCGACCCTTGCAAAGTCCTTGAAGAGATTCGTGACCAAATCAGTGTGGATAGTACCTGCACATACAGCATTGACTCTTATACCTTTAGGTCCCAAATCTACTGCAAGGCTGCGGGTTATCTGACCTATGGCACCTTTGGTCAAACCGTATGCAAAACTGTTTGGCTTGCCGACAAACCACTGGTCGCTGTCGTTGAGTACAACAGACCCTCCACCTGCCTCAACAATGTATGGTACGACAGAACGCAATGTATGGAAAGTGCCATATATATTGGTCTTTACAACCAAATCAAACTCTGCAGGATCGACATCAAGCATTGTGTTGCAACGATGAATGCCCGCATTGCAGACAAGGGCGTTGATAGCCCCAAAACGTTTTACAGCCGCTGCAGCAGCAGACTGCATCTGCTCAAGCGACTTAACGTCAGCCTTCTGGAAGGCGATACGGCTTTTGTCCTCAAGACTGCCTATCAACTCCTGAGCCTTCGCCTCGTCCATATCTGTAAATAATACATTATACCCCTCAGAATAAAACTTACGCACTGTGGCGCCACCAATACCTTTTGCGCCACCTGAAACAAATACTGTTTTCATATCATTTTATTTTTGCCTTTATTTCGTACATGTCACCGGGCTTCTGTATTACTATATCATCAAAAGCCATTTCTGTCATTATCGACACCAACTCAACAAACGGCATCTCCATTACTGCCGCAAGTTCGTTTATCTGCATTTCACCGCGTTCTGACAGCAACTCCACTACCCTCTTTTTCTCGGGCGACAAATCGATGAAATCGTCAAAATAGAGTTCTTGCTGCTTAGGCTGCTTAGTTTCTTCGGGCAACCAGTTCATTCGTCTCATGAAATCTTCGGCTGTAGTGAAGAGTCCTGCCCTGTTTTCGGCAATCAGGTTGTTGCAACCTGTCGAGAAACGGTCGGAAAGACGGCCAGGAACGGCAAAAACGTCCCTGCCATACTCCATTGCAAGACGGGCAGTAGAAAGTGAGCCTCCCCGATAGTCTGATTCCACCACAATAACGGCCTGACAAAGACCCGCAACAATACGGTTACGCTGCAGGAAATTCGGTCCTATAGGCTGAGTCTTGCTCAGAAATTCTGTAAGCACTGCACCATTTCCGTTTGCCATCTTGGCAGCATCTGCACGGTGCATGTTAGGATAAATCATGTCAAGACCATGAGCGACAACACCTATAGTAGGCAAGCCATATTGAAGTGCAGCACGATGTGAGGCAATGTCTATGCCGTATGCAAGACCACTTACTATGACGACATTCTTGTCAATTTCACCGATAGAACGGACAATTTCGTCAGCCATTGACCTTCCGTAACTGGTAGCATGACGAGTACCGACCATCGCAACCATCTTAGGCTGGTCAAGAGGACACCTGCCACATCTGAACAGTGTCAACGGAGCATCTTCGCATTCCTTCAGGCGGCTTGGATAGAGCGGTGAAACGAACGGAATGACGTCAAAATTCCCCTTATCTATGAACTTCATCTCCTCCTCCGCACGACGCATAGCCTCACCACGGAGATTGGAATCAACGAGAACTTCTCCCACTGTGCCAATTTCACGCAATTCATCGTCAGGAGTCTCCCACAAAGCCACGGCAGAACCAAAATGATCCATCAACGTCTTTGCCTGAAGCAGACTCACACCCTTCAACTGAGTCAGCGCAATCTCATATAATACCTCATCATTCATAAATTCATCAATTCTTCGGCGGCACGACATGCACTCTCTGTAGGATTCTTGCCAGAAAGCATTTCGGCTATTTCGTTAATTCTCGCCTTTTCATCGAGAAGAAGTATCCCTGTACGGCCATTGTCCTTATATACCTTGAAATGTGTCTGGCCTTTTGCTGCAATCTGAGGGAGATGAGTGATCGTTATAACCTGAGTGCCTTTGGCAATCTCGCCCATAACATTACCCATACGGCCTGCCATTTCACCGGAAACACCGGTGTCTATCTCGTCGAAGACTATTGTACTAAGTCTCATTTTATCGACAATCAAACCCTTCAGGGCAAGCATCACTCGTGCCACCTCACCGCCAGAGGCAATTTTGGATATAGGAGCAAGAGGAACGTCCTTATTTGCCGAAAAACGGAACTCCACCTCGTCACAGCCGCTCGGAGTGAAATCTGTATGCTGAATAGCCACTTCAAGACGTGCATGTTCCATACCCATATAGCAAAGTTTCCCGACCAGATGATTGGAAATAATCTCAAGCACCTCTGTTCGCGACGAAGTGAGCCTGCAAGCAAAATCAGCCATTTTATCGTGCAACTTGGCAATAATGGCTCTTTTCTCCTCAATTTTCTCGTCACTTGTTGTCATCATGTCAAGTTTGGAACCAATTGAGTCTCTAAGTTCGATGAGTTCGGCAATTGTGCGAAGATGGTGCTTTTGTTCCAAATCATACAGTATGTTCAACCGCTCCTCTACAGCAATTTTACGCTGAGGATTCACCTCTACACCACCTATCAGACGTTCAACATCTCCACTTGCCTCTTTCAAATCGAGATATGCAGAATTTATGTTTCTTTCGAGTTCGGCAATGTCAACGAATTTTGCCGCACGTGCAAGAGACTGCAAGCCCTCTTTGAGATTTTGAATCACACCGTACTGTTCATCATCCAAACGGGAAGAAACCTGCGAGAGTTCCGATTTAATCTCCTCGGCATGTTCAAGCATGGATAACTCCTGCTCCAATTCTTCCTGTTCACCGGTCTTTAGTTTCGCCTCATCCAGTTGTCTGAACTGAAACTCTAAATAATCCTTCTCTTCCTGCGCCTTGGCGATGGATTGCTCCATTTCCTGCAATTCTCGCAGATTGGACTTATAATCGCTGTAAACGGCCTTGTATTCGTTCAGAATGGCACTGTCGCCTGCCACAGCATCCACAACCCCCAACTGGAATCCCGCCTTGTTGAGAAGCAGATTCTCGTGCTGCGAGTGAATGTCGAGCAAATGTGATGAAAAATCCCTCAAATCGTTAAGCGAAACAGGAGTATCATTGATGAAAGCGCGAGATTTGCCATTATCCGTCACCTCACGACGTATTATGACTTCGTCATCATCAATATCAAAATCGCCCGATTTATCGGTATCTGAAAGAAGTATATCCGAGAAAACAGCCTCTACTATACATTTTCTTGCACCATTACGGATAGCCTGCTGCTCTGCACGGGCACCCATAACCAAGCCAAGAGCACCCATTATGATGGATTTACCGGCACCTGTCTCGCCTGTGAGAACATTCATACCTTCAGAGAACTCCACTTCGAGAGTTTCTATCAGGGCATAATCTTTGATATAGAGTTTTTTGAGCATCTATTTTTCAGTCTTTATTTCGTCATAGCGTGACGTGAGAGTCGGGTTAATGGCGGTAAGAGAGTCATACACCTTGTCCTTTTCTTCCGGTGTACCCTTCTTGAAAATATTGATGAGTTCATCGTTCTTTGCATCAGTAAAGGACACAACCAATACAGCATTTGGATTCTCACGATTCAACTGACGGAGCATTGGCATCTTTTCTGCAATTCTTGCACGTGCATTATCAACATTTTTCGCCATATTATCGAGAGCCAGGCGATGATATTCATAGTAAAACTCACGCAAGCCCTCAAACTTCATGTCGAGGAGATTGTTGACCAAAGCATAACGGTTTCTGGTTGTCTTTCGTTCGAAGGCTGGCCACCCGGCAACTTCGTTCTCGTCTGATTTCGACTGGCAGGTATTCACAATCTGCTCTGCCTGGGTAAACATGTTTGTACCACCCTTGAGACTGTAAGAATCAAGATCACAACCAATTATTATATAAGCATAATAAGCAATTATTGCGGTGAGGTTGTTGTCGTATGAAGAACGGTCAAGTTCCAGACGGTCGAACTCTTGATAATGGAAATTGACATTAACGTCACGGAACATGAAAAGCGTTGTCGTATATGAAGTGCCATACACCGGACGAGAGGCCGAAATCTGCATCTCGCACATCATCAGGCCATCAGTATATGAATTGACGATAAGCGCGAAATTACAGTCTATCTTCTCGTTCTCCCTGAAAGTCATGTCTGTCCATTTCGTATCGTTGATGAACTGCTTCAAATCCTGTTCAAGTGCCTCGAAAACCGACTTGTTTGTTCCCTGCACCTGCGACGTGTTAATATTCAGGTTAGCCTTCAGTTCCTGCGCATTCATCGCTGCAATGGATAGCAGAAAGGCAATTGTCAATAGTAATCTCTTCATAGCATTATGTTATCGTAAATATCCTGAGCCACCTCTTTCTTTGTTTTCAAAGGGTATTCATGCTTCTCGCCATTAGCCTTCAGTATTGTGACCTTGTTTGTGTCATATCCGAAACAGGCATTCTTATCCTTAAGAGAGTTTAGCACAATGAAATCAAGGTTTTTCCTACGCATTTTATCCAACGCATGAGCCTCCTCGTCGTTCGTCTCAAGGGCAAAACCGACAAGAAACTGGTTAGGCTGCTTTGCACGCCCTACTGCTGCCGCTATATCCTGCGTAGGTTTCAGTTCTATCACCAGATTATCGCCCTCGCGCTTGATTTTCTTGTCTGCAACCGTTATTGGAGTGAAATCAGCCACAGCAGCACAAAGCACTGCCCCATCCACCTTCGGAAACTCGCTCATCACAGCCTCGTACATCTGTGCGGCACTTTCGACATCTATACGGTGAATACGAGGATTTTCACTCTTTATCTGGACTGGCCCAGCAACAAGCACTACATCATGACCATTAGCAGCAAAAGTCTCGGCAATGGCAAAACCCATCTTGCCTGTGGAATAATTTCCAATGAAACGTACAGGGTCGATACGTTCGTAAGTAGGGCCGGCTGTAATCAGAACCTTCATTATAGTAATTTCTTGATGAATTCAACGATATTTGCAGGCTGTTCCATGCGTCCCTTGCCAACTGAACCGCAAGCCAGTTCGCCTTCCGCAGGTTCAATGAACATCACGCCTATCTGACGAAGAGTCTCAATATTGCGCTGCACGATAGGATGGGCGAACATCTTGTCGTTCATGGCAGGGGCGATAACCACCTGCTTGGCAAAAGCCAGAAAAGTGGTGGAAAGCAGGTCATCTGCAATCCCAGATGCGAATTTGCCTATGATATTGGCTGTTGCAGGAGCCACGAGCATCATGTCTGCCCAGTCTGCCAATGCAACATGTTCAGGGTTCCACACGCCAAGAGGTTCAAACTGCTCAGTATATACCTTGTTCTGCGACACAGTCTGAAGTGCAAGAGGAGTGACAAACTGCTGTGCGTTTGCCGTCATGACGCAACGCACCTCTGCCCCATTAGCCTTCAGTTGACGCACCAAATCTGGTGTCTTATAGGCTGCTATACCGCCCGAAACACCCAATATTATATGCTTTCCTTTCATAATCAGCCCTGATATATTATGTCGTGGCAAAGTTACAACAATTCTGCGAACCTGCCAAAAAATCCTGAAGGGATTTTTTTAACAATACAGAACCAAATATATTTTGCCTAAAATCTTTGCACACTTCAAAAAATATCATTACCTTTGCACGCACTTATGCAATGAACAAAAAACGAGCATCTAATTTACACGCAATGACAAATAACAATCTAACAATCAACAGACAGCAGCAATACGCACAAACAAAACTCGTTTAGAAAAATGTATTGATAAGTGCAAAACTCGTTCAGAAAAATGTATGAATATATACAAAACTCGTTTGAAAAAATGTACAAACAGGCATAAAACTCGTTTGGAAAAGTGTATTTATACATCAAATATCGTTTGGAAAAATGTTGAAAAGAAAGATTGAACAGACCCTTTGGGAGTGGAAGGACAACACTCAGCGTAAGCCGTTAGTCATAATGGGCATCCGTCAATGTGGCAAAACATTCATAGTGCAAGAGTTTGCAGATAAAGCATACGGCAAAGAAAATGTCGTTTACATCAACTTTGTCAAACAGCCAGAAAGGACTGCTGCATTTCTTGGTGCCAAGGACGTTGATTCCATAATACTTAAACTTTCGGCACAAATAAGGACGTCAAGATTCACTCCACACAAAACCTGTATCATCCTTGACGAAATACAAGATTGTCCAGATGCCAGGACAGCCTTGAAATTCTTCAAAGAAGACGGACGATACGATATTATTGCCACAGGTTCATTGCTCGGCGTTCAGGGCTATGGTTCAGAGACAAAGAAGGTTCATCGCAAACTTGTATCAGAAACAAGTTCAGGCAAAAACTCCATACCTGTTGGTTACGAGCAGATAGTGCAAATGTTTCCATTGGACTTTGAAGAGTTTCTTTGGGCACACAATATGCCACAGGAGGTGATAGATGTCCTGAAGGAATGTTTGCGGCAAGAGAGTCCTGTTCCTGAAGCCATTCACATCGAAATGAAAAAACTCCTGCTCCGGTATATAGCCGTTGGCGGATTACCTGCAGCAGTAAACAAATTGCTTGAGACAGGAAACATAGGAAAGGTCAACGACATACACCACTCTATCCTGAAAGAATATAGGGATGATATGGTCAAATATGCGGCAGACGAAGGCAAAGCCCGCATTCGAGAGTGCTTTGACTCTATTCCAAAACATCTTTCAAAAGAAAACAAGAAATTCCAGTATTCCGTGGTCAGGAAAGGCGGTCGCAGCGCAATGTATCTCGGTTCTCTTCAATGGTTGGAAGATGCTGGCATCATAATGCGATGCTACAACCTCACCGAAACAGGACTTCCACTTGAAGGCTATGCCGACAAGGATGTTTTCAAGGTTTATGTATCAGACATTGGCCTTCTTGTCTCCATGCTTGGAGATGCCACACGTGCCGACATTCTCAATGGCCACATTGACGGGTTCAAAGGTGCCATATTCGAGAATCTGATGGCAGACACCCTTATCAAGAAACAGCAGAATCTATACTATTATCACAAAGAATCCGGCATGGAACTTGATTTCCTGATAAGGCATAATGGCAATTGTGTTCCTATAGAGGTGAAAGCCACCTCAAATCAAGCAAAAAGTCTGTCAACAGTATTGAAAAACACAGATAAATACCACATTGCACAGGCAATCAAGTTTGGTGATTACAACATAGGCAGAAATGGAAACATGCTCACACTTCCCTTCTATATGGAATTTCTCCTGAATCTTGAACCAGAAGACATAGCTCTGGAAAAGATTGACACTGACGCACTAATCAATGCAGCAAGAGAGTTTCGGCAAAAAGGATAAATTTGAGAATACTGCAAATTGGGAAAAGGTCATCTGAATTGTAACGACGTTTGAGTTCCTGCTTCCTGTCACAACGAAGCCTGACTCAGTGGCCTTTATTGCAGAAATGTTGATATTCTTTGCAATACGCGACACCTTCAGAGACTCACAGTCAATCATGTAGAACACATTTTCATGAATATAGATAGAAAAAGACTGTCAAACCTATCATCGATTGTCCGTTTTTTATTTTAATCTATCAAGTACCTCATACACATCTAATGTGTACTTCACTTCCCAAATCCAAATAATTACAGAGCCACCACCGGCTATGCCCCACACGAATTTACCGCCAACGCCATTTGCAAATTGCAAAAGCGCTCACACTCTTGCACCAGCTCTTAGGTCTCTTCTTCCACTCACACCGAGCATTCTCTTGTGGATACTCGCGGAGTAGGTATTGTTGTAGTTCGAGTTCAGTCATTGCACTATTTTTTTATAGACAGACCATATAATTAGATCTTGAGTGCAAAGGTACGATAATTTTCGGAAATGACAAAATGTTTGAAAGAATTTTTACATCTCACCAAACAATAGGAAAGATGTCATCAGAATCACAACGGCGTTTGAGTTCCTGCTTTCTGTCACAACGAAGCCTGAATCAGAGACTTTATTCAGAAATGTTGATACTCTCAGCGAAAAGTGAGAGTATATGCTCTGGAATATGTATCTTACTAAAACCCAATGCTCTTCTTGCGGTTAAGCACTTCTTCTTCACATAGCTCAACAATATCTTTATATCCAAATACGCTTTTATCATCAAGTATCATCTCCACTTTCGCTTTTCTACAGATATTCTCTATCTGACCGCCAGACAATGGATACTTTTCTGCAAGTATTTTCGCCTTTTCTTCATTAATATCCTTCATTTTCGACATCCAAATCTTTGCCATAGGTTCTTTCTCTGGCTTTTTGAATTCTATTTTGTAAAGGAATCTTCTTTCGAAAGCCTTGTCAAAATTAGCGAGCAGATTTGTTGTTGCTATCATTATCCCCTTCAGGCTCTCCATCTCCTCCAATATGATATTTTGCAAAGCATTTTCCATCTTGTCAACAGCCTCATTTGCCGACTCCTTACGAATGCCTATTATGGCGTCTGCCTCATTGAATAGCAATATCGGCGTCAGCTGGCTATTATCAACCAATTTCCTGTATTTTGCAAACAATGACCTCATACGCTGTTCAGACGCACCAACCCACTTGCTCTTTATTTCTGCAACATCCACTACTATCAAGTCTCTGCCTGTCTTGCGAGCTATCTGATAGACTGTCTCGGTTTTTCCTGTTCCAGGAGCTCCATAAAAAAGACAAGTAAATCCGTTCCTCATACCCTCCTTTTCAAGCCTTTCCATCACTTTTTTTAAGTTGGATTGCTCAAGAAGCTGAGCAAGACGTTCTATTTGTCTTTCCTCTTTCGCATTATAGAACATTTCCATTTTTGCTATATTTGAACTACTCTTTACAAGATTCTCCTCGGCAAAAGTAAGCAGTTCTTTAGTATTGCAATCTGCAAATATCTCGTCAGCTGCAGTTTTGGTAAAACTGTAAGATTCATTATCCCACATCCCTTTAGAGCAAGCTTCTTCTAATATGCCGCACTTCCTCAAGTATTGTAACGCAGATGCCACGGAAAATGTGCATTCGTACCTAAGGCTGTCAAATTTTGACAACTGCATCTGCATCTGATGTTCCCCGAAGCACACTCTTTTTTGCAAAATGCTGCTCGCAATCATCCATAGCAATACGATTCCATCTTCATAGTTGTCATGTTCGCGTAATACGTATGTCGCAAACTTTATCTGACTATTCTTCTGAAGCACCTCTTCCAACTCATCCCAACAATATTTCAACTTCTCTTCGCCTATATAACTTCCGTATGTACGGATTGTATCCATTACGTATTGCGCCAGTTCTGTTGCATTCAATTCCTCAGGAATCACATACTTAAATGGTTTGTTGCTCATTAAAGCCTCAGCAGCCCTTTTCGTGAGGTAATACGATTGACTTACAGAGTCATCTTGAGTTTTGTATAGGTATTTCTTCTCGACAAGGCTTCTAAGGTATTTGTCGAAATCCGCCATCTCCAGCCACGACATTTCCATGTTCTTTGCTATCTTTACCATAGGGCCACCTTGGGTTGTTGCAACTATAGACAACAGTGCAACCTCCATTTCTTCCATCTCCAGGCTATCGCATAATTTCTCAACCACAACATCCACGGCACTTAAATGCAGTGATTCTTTAGTGAGTTTCCTGCCTTTAATGGTTTCATAAACCATGCTCAGCATTTTTGCGATGCTGTAGTCATCCAAATCAATTTTGAAAAGATAATTATTCATTGCAAAACACAACTGTCCATTTTGACCAACTTTCCTTTCTCGTCATAATATGACACTACGCTGTAAGTGTCGTCAAGACCGTATGTTCTATATTCTGTCACGTACCATCCGTTATAAAGCAACTGACCGAGAAATCTATTTGCACCAGTAAGATAAAGTGCATCACTATCGCTGACTACATATATCTGCATATATGTTGTTGCACTCTCGCCAACCATAATGAGGTCAGTTCTTCCATCAACGAACTTTGCCTGACAAATATTGTCAATGCTATCCCTTGACCAAACAAAACCATCTTCTCCAGAATATGATGATGGTCCACGATGATGGTGGCATGTCAGAAAGCATCTTGACTTTTTGGTTTCAATGTCATAAATCCAAAGACTCTCCTCTTTAGATGAGCTGTCACGTTCAAGATACAACAATGCATCGGACTTACCATCCATGATTATCGCATCTTCCGGAATCTCAATATTCTGAGATTCACAACATTTATCGCTTTTATCGCCACAAGTACAACCTATCATGGCAAAAGCCACACAAGCACATACGCACAAAAGTTTTTTTGAAATAGTCATTTTATTAAATATTATGTTCTTCAACTACCATTTTCTATTTTAGCACAAAGCAAAATAATTCCTACAGCCAATAGACTACTCAACCAATATCCTATATATGGAGACAACCACACAAAAATAGCGCTGCAGACCATCAATACCAATATAGCTAATATAAATCTTAACATTATAAAATGCACTAATACGTGTCGTGCGCAACTTTTAGAATGATTAATGAATGAAATTTCTGTAATCCTTTTCTATCGACCAAGTGAGAGATAAGGGCAAGCAACTTTTTCGCAATCATAAATGTGTTGCTTGATCAAACGCTCGGTTGCCACAGGATCATTTTGAATACGATACCACATTTCTTCAGTAATCTCTGTGTCAAGATGTCCATACCTGCCATTACCACGAATGTCCGTGTAATCACCCTGCCAATGAACTTTCATCATTCCTGCCATAACTTAATACGCTGTTTCGTGTCGCGCACAACTTCAAAATTAATAAATGAAACAATGGGTTTCTTTCGACCGCAAAGTTAATTCATTTATCAAAAACAGCAAGCGTTTTTGGCAAAAATATTTTCAAAAGTCATTTATTTAATGTAAGTTACGAGTTTCAGTGAGTTACAAAACCAACCAGTTTTTTCAACTGTTTTGTTACCGAAAACCAAAAATATTCAACACACATTTTGCTCACCCGAACGTCATATTTTTTGAAAAATATCAGAGAAAACACATTTCTATGTCAAGAAAAATATCTAACTTTGCACCACAAAACATAGCAACATCATGGCAAACGATACACATATTACAATTAAGACAAATAAAGGAGACTCCAACATGTCGCAAATCAAAGACATCTCCATCCAATCAGACAACGACAGCAGGAAAGTATTAATCTCCCGAAAAGGAGATAATCTTCCGCCTATTGACCTCAATACAAAGCAGAAGTTCTTGGAGTTGGTCAAACCATTGAATCTTCAAAACCCCGATGAGGTTTTTCTGCAAGTCCACCAAATAGCATACGGCGAAATGATAGATGCCAACAGCCTCTCAGAATATCTCAGGCCTAACGATTGTGACGAGGATATCATGCGTTTCTTCCAAATGATGTTGTCTATCAATGGATATGAGGACATCGAAGGCATACGCATTGGCGTAAGGCTTAAGGGAAAAGAAGAGATACAATCGTATTCTTTCGACGAACAAGATTTTGCAAAAGCCGTCATTCCTGCCATTTACAAATGTTGCCTTAAGACATTTGCCCCCACCCGTTGTGTCCGGTCATATATCGACCAGAAACTAAAGTCGAGGGAAATAGTCAAAGAAGAGGTCAAACGTCTGAAAAGTGCCAAGGCCTTTTCAAAGAGACATTTCCAGCATCGACCCAGCACAAACCGACGCAAATATGGTCTATTGCTTCTATTCTTCGACATTCTCAAAATCGAGCGACACAAACCAAATTACTCTCTTTTGATTGACATAATGCAACTATTCAATCTTTGGGATAACAAGACAGTGAATGCTGATTCCTATAAATTGGTTTTTCGTCAATTATCAACAGCAAAATCGTATAAATTAGAGATTTGGTAGATGTGACTGGCTATTGTTTTTCGGTCTTTGCCTAACTGTCTAAAAAAAGAAAGTTATTTTGGCAACATTATTATCTTTTACGCCTTTATTTGATTCGTATATTGTTATTATTCTACTATAGCCATATAGCCTTGTTGCATATTCCTCGAAAGAATCGTTGTGATTATGCAACAAACAGCAATCCGCATCATTAAGTGCTATTTGTATGCTGAATCCGATCATATTACCTTCACGATACTCAACGCCAGAAAGATACTTCATAAAATCAAGATTCATTATATCTCTGAAGATATTCAAATAACATTCATTATTTTTTATGCGTTCGCGCATGGCAGTTGCCGAATTGATAAATTTGCATTTCCGACTTGGATCATTCCAAAAATAAACTATCTCATTTTTAGGAATACTTTTAGGTATCTTCAAAGTAGTTAATCCCGTGCAACCATAAAAAGCATAATCGCCAATTTCTCTGACACTGTTGGGAATATTTATCGAAGTTAACCCAGTACAACCTTCAAATGCACTATCCCCAATTTGCATCACATTATTAGGTATTATTACTGAGGTCAATCCTGTGCAATACGAAAACACACGATTTTCTATAAATACCAAACTTCTGGGTATATTTATTGAGGTCAATTCTGTGCAACCCTCAAATGCAGAATCTCCTATTTGCTCTATGCTGTCAGGAAGTACTATTGACGTCAAACCCGTGCAACCCTTAAACACATTATATCCTATTTGCTTCACACTATTAGGAATTACTATTGACGTCAAACCCGTGCAACCCCGAAATGCACAATCGCACAATTCTGTTACACCTTCTGGTATTACAATATCATGTGGAAAGCATTTCTCTAATCCAGTGACGACATATTCTTCACTATTCCATGCGATTTTGAGATATTCATGTGAAAACATACTATATTATTATTTTTACAATTATTATTTGCTCTTATTGTAATATTTACCGGACAATCTTTATCAAAAGCTTCTTCTGCATCTTTCGACAAATATTCTGGGATAGACGCATCAGTCAGATTTATACAATGATAAAAAGCACCAAGTCCAAGTTCTTCAATGCTATCTGGAATAAAAACTGAAATCAGATTGGCACACTCACCAAAAGCAAACCAGTTTATCATCTCAACGCCATCAGATATAATGATTGATGTCAATTCCTTACACCCATAAAAAGCCATCATTTCAATCTTTTTCACACTGCTTGGTATGACAACTGAAGTCAAACCAGTACACTCATAGAATGCTTCAGAATCAATGACTATTACACTTTCAGGTATAATAACAGACTTTATATATGCACACCTTTTAAATGCATATTCTCCTATTTTTGTCACACCCTCAGGTATCACAATGTCATTTGGTGCATTATCTTTAAATCCTGTCACTACATGATCTTCATCCTGTTCTTCAATGATAAGATATTCGTGTTCCATAATTAATCTTTTTATTATTACATTTTATCTATTTTCTGATTGCAAAGATAATATTTTTCTCACAAAAAGCAATGCTTTTTGTGGAAAAAAATTACAAATCAGTATCTTGTACGTTTATTTCAATAGTTATTCGATGGTTACAAAAACAGCAGTATGAATCCTATTGATTTGTAACCGCCAGAAATCGGTTTATAAATCAATATTCATTGGCAATCATCGCAGCAAACAGTCGCATTCTTCTTTATTACACGTGCAGCAATGTTGCGCAAACAGAGACAATTCAATATAAAAAGACAACCGCCTATTATACAACGCAATAATAAGTTTATTGAAATTAATAAAGAATTAGTCCACATAATTCAAATAAAAATTGTACCTTTGCACGTCCATTTGAGTCTTATCGTTCTATCGCAAAATTTGATATATAGTCTTATAGATTTGCCATATATAGCGACATGGAGAACTTACAAAACCAACAATATGCCTTCTAATTTAAAAATAGTTATCGACCGTCCTGATTCTGACGACAAAAGAGATTTTTTGATAATTTTCAGTTCTAAAGGCTCTCAAGAAGTCGAAGAAACGAAGAAAGCTGATTTCCTTAGAATTGTTAAACCCCTAAATCTAAAGAATCCAGAAGGGACATTTATCATCGCATCATCCATTGTGTATGGTAACCTTATTGACAATTGTTCTATTGCAAAAGCCCTTAAGTCAAATGATTTTGATAACGATATCAGCAAGCTTTTTGATTTGCTTTTGGATATCGATAATTTGAGTAACATTGAAAATATGCGTATCTCATTTAAAATAAAAGACAGGGATAATATACAATCATTTAATCTACCGCATT
This sequence comes from Paludibacteraceae bacterium, assembly GCA_024399535.1. Classification (GTDB taxonomy): domain Bacteria; phylum Bacteroidota; class Bacteroidia; order Bacteroidales; family Paludibacteraceae; genus Aphodosoma. The sequence goes on along the minus strand of JAKSNU010000027.1, from coordinate 1,982 downwards.
TTGACTTCTACAAAGTTGTAATTGATGGCATTATCAATACATATAGGAATAACTTTATCCAAGAAAATGTTGTTAAAGGTTATAATTACATTAATATGGATAACATTGATTTCATGCGAGAAGAAAGCTATCGCTTAAAGCAAACAAAGTTGTTTCATCAAGAGCATTTCCAGCATAGACCAAATTCAAACAACCATAGCTACGCTTTGTTAATCTTATTCTTCACAATTTTAAAAATCACCCCCAACAAAGTAAATTGTAATATAATGATAGAATTGTTTCAATTATTCGGGTTATGGAAGGAAGGACTTGATATCACACCAAATTCGTACAAATTAATCATCCGACAATATGATACTGCTTCGAAGAAATATCAACTAATCTTCAAAAAAGGGATATTTCAAGATAGCTCTGTCTATAAAGGGATAGAACTTGATTTTGAAGATTTTACGTAAACCGCATTATCTCCTATTTTCGTCACTTCCTCTGGGATTACAATGTCACTTGGGGCATTGTCTTTTAATCCCGTTACTACAAGGTCTTCACCCTGTTCTTCGATAATAAGATAGTCGTGTTCCATAATTATTTGTTTTTGGTTGTACTATTTTCGCTATTGTTATCCCGTATAGTTACATTCAACGACTCATAACCTTTAAAAGCTCTAAGCAAATCTCCTGATTTTAAATGACCTGGTATAGAAACATTTACTAAATTTGTGCAGTTTGCAAATGCATTCTCACCAATTTCTGTCACACTATCTGGTATAACTATTGATGTTAGATTAGCACAACCTTCAAATGCAGATTTGCCTATTTGTGTAACACTATCAGGGATAACAATTGATGCTAAGCCTGTACAATTACGGAAAGTTTCATCTCTTATTTCTGTTACACTATTTGGAATTACTATTGAAGTTAAACTTGTACAGCCATAAAATGTTCTACCATATTTAATATCATCATCAAAATAATTAAAATCAGTAGCGCCTATTTCCTTTACGCTATTAGGTATAATTATTGAAGTCAAGTTAGTGCAACCCTCAAAAGCAGAGCATTCTATTTCTGTTACACTATCTGCTATAACGATTGAAGTTAAACCTGTGCAACCAGCAAATGCAGATTCGCCTATACTCGTTACACTATTAGGTATAACAATTGATGTTAGACCAGTACAATCACGAAAAGTTTCATATCTTATTTTCGTCAAACTATTAGGAATTACTATTGATGTCAAACTTGTACAGCCATAAAATGTTCTACCATTTTTTGTAATATCATCAAAAAAATTTGCAATTCCCATTTCTTTTATACTATCAGGAATAACTATTGATTTTAAACCTGTGCAACCACAAAAAGCACTTTTACCTATTTTCGTCACACTATCTGGAATAGTTATTGAAGTTAAGCCCGAACAATCTGCAAATGCACATTCACCTATTTCCGTCACACTATCGGGTAGAACAATTGATGTTAAGCCAGAACAACCACGAAAAGCACCTCTACCAAAAAAACTATTGCCTTTTATTCTCGTCACACCGTTTGGAATAACAATTGAAGATAAGCTATAGCAGCCACGAAACACAGATTCACCTATTTCTGTCACTCCATCAGGTATCACAATGTCATTTGGAGCATTATCTTTTAATCCTGTCACTACAAGGTCCTCACCTTGTCCTTCGATGATAAGATAATCATGATTTATAAATCGTTTTATCGTATAGCCATTTTTACCTCTTATTGTAACATTAAATGATTTACATCCGACAAATACGTATCGGTAACGCTCAAACAGGTGTTCAGGGATAGATACTTCAGTCATATTTATACAATTTTTAAATGCGGAAAATCCTATTTCCATCACACTATTTGGTATGACTATTGAAGTCAAGCCTGTGCAACCAGAAAATGCAAATGCTCCTATTTCTGTCACACTATCTGGTATAATTATTGAAGTCAAATTTGTGCAATCTGCAAATGCATGCC
>JAKSNU010000026.1 GCA_024399535.1 Paludibacteraceae bacterium | reverse complement strand
AGAAATAAATTATGAACAAGAACATTAAGATTATCGTTGGTGATATAACGAGACTTGAGGTGGATGCTATCGTGAATGCGGCTAATCGCACGTTGTTGGGCGGTGGTGGCGTGGATGGTGCTATTCACCGTGCTGCAGGTATTGAACTGCTGAAAGAGTGTATGACTCTGAATGGGTGTGAGACTGGGCAAAGCAAGATAACTGGTGCATACAACCTGCCTTGCAAATATGTTATTCATACCGTAGGTCCTGTCTATCACAGCTATAGCGAGCAGAATGCTGCCAAACTGTTGGCTTCGTGCTACAGCACTTCGCTGGCTATTGCTAAAGAGAAGGGAATAAAAAGTATCGCTTTCCCTTGCATCAGTTGTGGCGTATATGGTTATCCTAAAGATGAAGCTGCACGTGTGGCTTTATCTGCCATCAACGAAAGCGACTATGATGGCGAGGTCGTCATCTGCTGCTTCTGCGATCATGATGCTGAATATTATCGTGCATTGAAATAATTATTTGCACCCAAATAATAAAATATAAATGCACAAAAAAGGATTTTTATTGGATATGAAATATAATAATTGATTATTATCAAATAAGTTAGTTTATATAATACACATATAGTTATGAAAAAAACAATTTTAGTTTGCATTGTGGGCTTGCTATCACTATCGGCATATGCCCAAAAGAATGAATTTGGTATTGTTGTCGGAGGCTTAAATGGTCTTAGCTACAAGCATTATTTACAACCTAATTTTGTCATTCAAACAGATTTGGCTTGGGGAGTAGAAAGAACAATTATCAATGTGCCAGTTGGACCATACAATGTTGAAGGTCCTTCTAATTTATGGGATTTTGCTTTAAATCCTAATTTTCTGTATCATAAAGATTTAAAAGGTGGTCTTTATGCCTTTGCAGGAGGTGGTGTAAGTCTTGGAATGCTGGGTTTCTTCGAAACGACTGGCATAGCTGGTAAGTTTGGAATCAATGGTATGATTGGAGCTGGAATAAAGGTCTCATCTGCTCCTCTATCTATCTCGTTGGATTTCAGACCTGGATATGGACTCGGCTTTGATCGCTATGACATTATGCATTGTTTCGATTGGCATTTGGCATTGGGTCTTAGATATTGTTTCTAAAAAAGACTGTATATTCAAGGGTCTTTTTCTAATTCTTTTCTTCAAATAGTAATAAATGGGGCAGAAAAACTATTACTTTCTGCCCCTATTACTATTGTCTTCGAAATCTTACTTTATCATTTCGACAATGCACTCGATGGCTTCGTCTATTCCGTTGACGTTCTTTCCGCCTGCTGTTGCCATGAATGGCTGTCCTCCACCACCACCTTGGATGTATTTGGCTCCAGCCCTTACCATCTGCGATGCGTTGTAGCCGGCTTCAACCATTGGCTGACTGAGGAATACGGTCAGTGATGGTTTATCCTCGTAGGCATTGCCTATGACAAGCATAAATTTCTGGTCAGCGAATTTGCCTCTGAAATATGGAACGATGCTCTTGTACATCTCTGGATCGTTCTGTCCAGTGAAACTAATCACCTTCACTCCATTGATATCTTCAGCAATTTTCATCATCGAGTCACGGAGTACCAAAGCCTGTTGCTGCATATAATCTTCTATCTTCTTCTTCATCATCTCGTTGTCAGTCAAGTTTTTCTGTACTGCCGTCACCACATCAGGAGTATTGTTGAACATCTCCTGCAATAATTTCATACGTTTTTCGATACCAGCATAATAATCCAATGCGCCATGCCCTGTGAATGCCTCGATTCGACGAACACCGGCAGCTACCGAACTCTCAGCATATATCTTGACGAGTCCGATACAACCTGTTGCCTTGGCATGGACACCACCGCAAAGCTCGATGGAATCGCCATAACGTATCACACGTACGCTGTCGCCATATTTCTCGCCGAACAGAGCCATCGCACCCATACGCTTCGCCTCGTCAATCGGAACATTCCGGTGTTCGTCCAATGGCAAATCGGCACGTATCATACGGTTGACAATGTTTTCGACCTTTTCAATCTCGTCAGACGTTACTTTCTGGAAATGAGAGAAGTCAAATCTCAATACAGCAGGCGATACATATGAGCCTTTCTGCTCGACATGTGTACCTAACACTTGTCTCAAAGCATAGTGTATCAGGTGAGTACATGTATGATTGGCCTCGCTGGCATGTCGTTTATCTTCGTCAACCACAGCACGGAACGGACCTTGGAACAACCACTCTGGCAATGTCTGCAAAATATGGACAGGAAGGTTGTTTTCGCGCTTGACATCAACGACTTCTACCTTCTCGCCATTAGCTCCAACGAACCAACCATTATCGCCTGTCTGTCCTCCCATCTCGGCATAGAATGGGGTACGGTCGAGTACTATCTGGAAATATGACTTGTTCTTTTGCGTCACTTTCCTATAACGGACAATGCGTGCCTCGCATTCCAATTCATCATAGCCGACAAATTCAGTAGATTCGCTGTTTTCGACACATACTGCCCAATCCGACAATTCTTTCGAAGCAGCGTTGCGAGCACGGTCTTTCTGCTTCTGCATCTCAATCTTGAAGTCGTCTTCGTTCAAGGTCATTCCCTGCTCACGGAGTATGAGTTCGGTGAGGTCTAATGGGAATCCATACGTATCGTATAATGTGAAAGCATCTTTTCCACTTATCTCGGTCCGCCCTACCCCCTTTGCATCATCTATCTCCTTTTCAATGAGTTTGATACCTGTCTCAAGTGTACGGAGAAAAGCATCTTCCTCTTCTTTCATCACCCTCTCGATAAGGGTTTGAGATTTAACGAGTTCGGGATACTGACCGCCCATATTGGCAATCAATGTAGGCAGTATTTTGTACATGAATGCCTCTTTTTGTCCGAGGAACGTATATCCATAGCGCACTGCCCGGCGAAGTATTCGTCGTATCACATAACCAGCCTTGGCATTTGACGGCAGTTGTCCGTCTGAAATAGCAAATGCAATAGTGCGCAGATGGTCTGCAACTACTCGCATAGCTATATCGGTCTTTTCGTCATTGCCATACTTGTTGCAAGTGACACGTCCGACCTCTTGAATGAGAGGCTGGAACACATCTGTATCGTAATTGGATTTCTTGCCTTGAACAGCCATACAGAGTCGCTCGAAACCCATACCGGTGTCTATCACCTTGTTAGGCAATGGTTCGAGCGTATGGTCAGCCTTATGGTTGTACTGCATGAAGACGAGGTTCCATATCTCGATAACCAATGGGTTGTCCTTATTGACAAGGTCACGACCGCTAATCTGTTTACGCTCATCATCATCGCGGAGGTCAATATGAATCTCGGAACATGGACCGCATGGTCCTACTTCACCCATTTCCCAGAAATTGTCATGACGATTACCATCAATGATTCGGTCCTTAGAAACGAATTTCTCCCAAATTCCAGCGGCTTCGTCATCACGACCGATTCCCTCTTTCGGAGAGCCTTCAAAAACGGTCACATACAATCTGTCCTTGTCGAGTTTCAACACTTCGGTGAGGAACTCCCATGCCATAGATATCGCACCCTCTTTGAAATAATCGCCAAAACTCCAGTTGCCGAGCATCTCAAACATTGTATGGTGGTAGGTGTCGTGTCCCACCTCCTCAAGGTCGTTATGCTTTCCGCTGACTCTCAAGCATTTCTGTGCGTCTGCTACCCTACTGTGAGTAATTGGGTCGTTGCCGAGGATGATATTCTTGAACTGATTCATTCCGGCATTGGTGAACATCAATGTAGGGTCGTCTTTGAGCACCATAGGTGCTGACACAACAACCGTATGCCCTTTGGATTTCCAAAAATCCAAGAAAGCATTTCTAATCTCATTACAAGTCATATATCAGGCTGTAATTATAATTCAAGTCTGTTGTTTGTGTTCATAACATTGCGGATACCATCCTTCAACCTCATGACATTGAAGTTAAGTATCAATCCACATGGTTTGCCAGCCATACGGATGTGCGACAACATACGACGGAAACAAACATCGTTAATCTCGTCAAGCATCTTAATTTCAACTACAACTTCGTCCTCGACTATCATGTCGATTACCAAATTGTCTGAATCATTCGAAACCTGCATTCCCTTGTAGTTGACTGGAATCTCAACATACTGGTTGACCTTGAGGCCTGACAGTTCGAGTTCATAAACGAGAGCTTTCTGATAATGAGATGGTTTAAAACCGGGTCCGAGTGTACGGTGAACCTCAGTTGCAGCACCGATGATGGCGCCTGTGATTTCTCTTAATTCCATAATTGATTTTAATATAAAATTGTTATTTATTGATTATGCTAAATGCTACATCCATCATGTTAGTAAATCCTGTCTGTCGCTGTTCGGCAGTCGTTGCCTCGCCGGTGAACACGCAATCAGATATCGTGCAGATGCACAAAGCGCGTTTCCCAGCCCAAGCTGCATTGGCATATAGTGCAGCAGCCTCCATCTCGACTGCCAAAACACCCATTCTCGCCCATTTCTCGTCTCCTCCTGGAGTAGCAGCATAGAATATATCTGACGACATGACATTGCCCGCCTTATACCTCACGTTCAATCTCTCGGCAGCATTCACCGCCTCACGCATAAGACCGAAATCGCATATCGGAGCAAAAGTCCCAGGCAACCCATATTGCGACAGATAATTGCTATCAGTACATGCACCCTGCGCAATTACTATATCGCCTATTTTCAACTCTTTATCATACGACCCAGCACTACCGACACGAATGATGGTTTCTACGTCATAGAAATTATACAGCTCGTATGTGTATATTCCGATTGAAGGCATACCCATTCCGTGACCCATAATAGTCAGTTCAATTCCTTTGTATTTTCCGGTGAAACCGAGCATTCCGCGCACTCCTGTCACCTGATGGTAGTCTTCATCAAGATACCTTTCAGCCATAAACTGAGCCCTCAAAGGGTCGCCACTCATTATCACCGTCTTTGCTATCTCGCCATATTGCGCCCCGATATGAGGCGTAGGGCAATTTTCCTTTCCCATTTTTATAATATTGTCATTTCACATTTGCCGCAATCAAAACCCAACTCGAACTTCCTTCCACTGGAGTTTCTTATCCACAACTTCCCTCTATATGATTTCTTATCCTTGAGACACATACCGAGTTCGTATCTAATACAATACCTACATCTCATCGACTCTTTTGGAAATAATCTCACAGCATCAATCTTGCGATTATCGATAGTTCGTTTTGCCACTCTGCTACCCCTGGACTTAGCCACCATTTTTCTCGTCAATTCAACCATCTCGCGTCGCCATCCAGCCATCACTGATGCTGGAACAAACCACGGCTTGCTGAATTTCAATTCAATAGCATCTGCCTTGAACTCGGTGTCGCCAAGTCTCGAAAACTGGTCTCGCCATGCTTGCATCACCTTCTCGCTGTTTCTACCCTCTTCGTGTTGACACTCAACCACTAATTCAGTCTGATAGTTTTTCTCACATATCTTGAATCCAGTATTCTCGTCCGACACCTCTATATCAAGACCTATCTTTCTCACAGTGTTGGACTTAGTCAAGAGTCTTTCGAATTCAATATCGTTGTTTCTAAATAATCGCACACTCGCATCAGGCAACGTCTCGCATCCATCAATCTGGCAACCTCTGAGTTCACCATCCTTCGTCACCCAGCATACACCATCACCGTTCCTCAATTCACGTCTATCGGTTATCATCCCGCCCATAGCCTTTCCCGTCACCATGGTGCACAACCCTCTTTCACGCTTTCCACCGAGGAAATACTCGGTTCCACCCCTATAGAAAGTCCTGCGCACATCGGGTACAAATCCCAATTCCGTCTCGCCCAACGAACTTTTCGTCAAATTCCGCTCACTGATAGCTTTATCTATAATCTGACGATAATATCCAGTAATGTTCTTCACATAATTCTTGTCCTTCAGTCGTCCCTCAATCTTGAACGACCTCACACCTGCGTCCAATAAATCGCCTATCCTGCCAGAAGCATCAAAATCCTTGAGCGACAGTAGATATTTACCTTTCTGCAATGTTCGTCCCTCTTCGTCAATCAAATCATACGGCAAACGGCACATCTGGGCACATTCTCCCCTGTTGGCTGACCGACCGCAAACCCTCTCGCTCAGATAACATCTTCCACTATACGAAACACACAATGCGCCATGGATGAATGTCTCGACCGTAGAATTTGTTTTTCTGCATATTTCACCGATTTCATCAATAGAGAGTTCTCTTGCCAGAACCATCTGGCTGAACCCCATTCTCTCCAATTCAATTGCCCGGTCAGCAGTTCTTATGTCGCATTGCGTCGAAGCATGGAACTCAATGTCGTCAGGCAAATCCAATCCTGCTATCCTCACGTCCTGCACGATGAACGCATCCGCTCCGGCATTATGAAGGTCAATAATCAATCTTCTCGCTTCGTCGAGCTCATCGTCTGTAAGTAACGTATTGACAGTGACATACACACGTGCGCCATATCTATGCGCATAATCCGCAAGTCCTGCAATGTCTTCCACCGAATTGCCGGCAGCCGACCTTGCCCCGAACCTTGCAGCACCAATATATACTGCATCAGCGCCTGCATCAATCGCAACACATCCTGTCTCGGCATTACGTGCCGGAGCAAGCAGCTCAACCTTATTTCGCAACGAGTCCGCCATCGCAAAGATAATGTCCTCCAGTACAGAAACTTGATGCATCAGACGAGAGGAAATACATCAGTTCAGCGACCTCTTCTGGTTTGCCAGCCGAACCACGTGCATACAAGGCGTTCTCATCCTTCCAATACTCCTCAATGCTTTTCCCTGTTTGCTCTGCAAACTTAACGAACAGGTTATCAACCAATGGAGTACAGATAGTTCCGGCACATACTGCATTGACTCTGATATTTTTAGGACCGAGATCAATTGACAGGCTCCTGGTAATCTGACCCAACGCACCTTTGGTCATTCCATATACGAAACTCATTGGCTTTCCGACAAACCATTGGTCGGAAGCATTGATAACAACCGTTCCTCCGCCAGCCTTGATTATCTCAGGAACAGCCTCCCTGAGCGTATTCACCGTACCGTAAATATTGGTCTGAATCATCAAATCCATCTCCTCGTCCGTGACATCGAGCAATGTGTTGCAACGATGTATCCCAGCGTTTGCAATGACGCCATTCAATGCTCCGAATTTTGCGACTGTCGCCTGTACAGCCCTACGTATATCCTCGCGATTTCGGGTATTACCCTTTACAAACAGCAATCTTTCACCACAATCTGCATCTTTGACTAACCGCTCCGCACACTCTTCAGCAATATCCATAAAACCGACATTCCAGCCTTCGTTCAGGAATTTACGCACTGCCGCAGCACCGATTCCCATAGCTCCACCAGTAATAAAAACACTTTTCATATTAACGCAAATTTTATCGCTGCAAATTTACAAAAAAAAATCATACAATAATGTGTTTTCATTCGAAATATTTTTACTACCTTTGCAAAGTGTTAGAATCTGAAACAAATCAACAATTGAACAATATGAAAAAGACTCTATTTTTTCTGAGCGCAATCATCGTTATTGCCTTGTCATCGTGCCAACCTAAAAATCCGGTTGAAAACAAACAGGAGGACGACAAACCAGTAGTCGAAGAAACTCAAGTAAAGTTTGAGTATCCAGAAATCACAACGACTTCGATAAAAGTCACCATAACGCTCGATGACAGCAAAAAAGATTTCCGCTACATGATAGGAGCAGAGGGTGAACTCGAACAATTCACGGCAATGTTTGGAAGTCTTGAAGGTGTAATCGATGCATGGGGTGGCGATGGCGAAGGGCAGGAGACCGTCACGTTCAACGACCTCAAGCCCAACACCAAGTATATCATGTACGTACTGCTGAATGACAAGATATACCCCGACACGACCGGCACCCTGTCGTTAGGCGGTACTGGCGAAGCTGTCGTTTCGGTCGATGTCACCGAGATTGGCGACACTTTCTGCACGACCACCTGTATTCCTAATTCGGAAGTTGCCCTCTATAAATATTTCATCATAAATGCCGATACTGCTAACAAATATGGCGATACCTATGTAGCCGAGATGCTCAAGGAAGATCCGTACGATTTCTACGAAAAAGATGTATGGCAATGGCTCTCGCTCGATCCAGAGACAGGTTATATACTCGTTGCAATCGGCAAGAACCTCAACGACGAATGGGGAGTTCTCTCCAAGAAATCATTCACCACACTGCCGAAAACGGAGGAGTAACTAAATAGCAACAAACTTTCCTTTACCTATCTCTCTGCCATCAATTCCAAATATTAGTGCGAAATAGATTCCAGGAATCAGTTTCGCACTATTTACGTTGCCTTTTCCCGTCCACACATGAACCCCTGATGCTGAATAAACATCAATTCTTCCGACCTCCTCTTTATTGTAAATCAGCAATTGTCCATCCTTATACGCTATTACTGGATTTCTCTCGATAATATTGCCAATTGCATCAGAAGATGCAGGAGCAACACCTGAACCTTCACAACTGCCATCCAAAAACATATCCATAATACCATTACCACGGAAAGTGAGATTACCATTTTCGTCGGTTGCGCATCTTAAATAGTCAGTAGCACCACCATCTCCCAGATCAGATGCAAACATCATCAGATTTTCAGTTGACCCATAACGTTCAATATATTTACCACTTTTGAATCCATATCCTTCATTATCCATCGCAACATAATACCACACATTCAGTTTTCTACCATCTAAATCATAAATTTCTCCTACGGAAGTAATTATCATATAGCATGTTTTCCATTCTCCTTCAAAGCCAGAATCCATAGCAACAACATAGACATTGTTCCCCTGTTTCAACCTGAAATCGTACAACAGATATTCCTGACCATCTGAATTCCTGATATATACCCTGCCTGCCGCAGTATCCTCCCTCATCAAACAAATAGGTGTATCCAACACAAAATACTTTATCCCATTAATAATGCTATCTTTGATAATACTCTGAGTATATGTATGATAATTATATACAGCCCCATCACGGACATAACTGCAATAAGTCCAACTTCTGCCGACAGCAAGCATTTTCTCGACAGGACCTCCTTCGTAATAAATTCCCGAGCCATTGCAAGCATCGCCTAAATATTTATTTAGCAATGAATTATTATTCTTATATAACAGTTTATCAGTAGAATCAGTTACACATCTCAATGTTGCAGATGATGGATTTGGAATCCATGTCTTGAAAGAATTATAAAATGGCAATGTGAATTTCATAGACCCATAACCTTCGAGATAAGAATCTTCATAATATCTCTTACTTCCATCTTGAAGTTCTTCATATTGAATTTTGTAATTAACCTTCTTGATTCTGTTCCCCATACTGTCAATAATATATTCAACTCCAACGATATATACCTTGCAGTAATCAGCTGAATCCATTATCTCTGAGTAAACTGAAGAGCCATAATCAGCAAAAACATCAAGCGTATCTCCTGTATTCACATTAAAGTCATACAGTAAATATTCCCGTTCAAGACCAGTATGATAAAAGTACACCTTCTGAGCAATTGTATCCTCTCTCAATAGAAAATTATACTTGAAATTATTATTGAAAAAATCAGATTTAAAATAATGAATGTCATTAATTATGGTATCGCAAATAATATTATAGCTCATTGTCATATATTTACGAGGATCACCATAGACTCCCGACTTGAAATATGTCCATGTTTTGCCAGTCTCAAGCATTGGAACGTAACCGAGTGACTTCGCACAAGACAAAAACAATACCAAACTAATAAATACGACTTTTTTCATATAAAATATAGTATTAAGTTAGAATCGCTATTTTTAGAAATATCAATATGCTCAACCTCATTAAAATCAATTTCATCCAAATCATCAATCATTTCAAAAGGCATTGGCAATATTGCACATTGTTTATTCTCCCCTTCGTTAAAATGACAATAGAATAATTTTGCATTATTTGCACTATCCAGAACTATACTGTTGGCAAAATATATGTTCTTAGTTATCAAATCAGTATTATTGCTCAATGTACGTAATATTCTATTCAATCTGCCATATCGGTTTACCGAAGCACCGTTATTACTGTATTCTTGACTATCATCGCGTATCACATATCTTTTACCCATTATTTTGTTTCTCCGAAAGTAATCATCCATCTCATCAGTATAGCTACAATCCTCTGCAATCAGATACAGACTAGTAATTGCAGTGTCAGTAGAAAAGTATTTTGGAATAATAATCTGTTCAACCTCATCGCTCCACCAATTGCCTTTTTTGAAAGCTTTGCTGAATACAAGTATCTTATACCTCTTCTCATCATTATTCAACACCTCTTTCAACTCACTTATAGTAACATAAGTCAATTTTGCGTCTGCTTCCCTATCATGTTTATATTCCGTTTCAAATACAAAATGCACATTTTTGTAAAAGAACAATACGCATAAAAAAACAAATGCAATAGACGCAAAAGCCACAATTATTTTATATCTTTTATTTTTCATATTCCAATATTACAATAAACCCATTTGGCGTTTTCACTACGCTATATAAACCGCTTTTAACAGTTATAATATTTCTATTTATACCAAGTATTTTCAAATAATCCTGATTGCCTATTGTAACATCAGTTTCAATTGACACATATCCTGTCAATATAGCATCTTCAATAAATTGTTGTGCTTCCTCGACATTGAATTCTTCAATAAATTGCAATACCATCTGGCGATCGTCTATTGAAACAAGATTCGCAACTGGAATATTACCTGCATCCAGATATCCCCTATAACTGTTTGCCACTGAGAAACCTGCTATTTTATTCGCATTTATTACCAAATATATAGATATCTGCTCCTTTAATTCTGCTCTATGGGTAGGAATATTGAAATACAAATACATATCGTCAGAATCAATTTCATATAGTCCGGGCTCTGCGCATCTTGGTCCGTCCATCACTCCAAGTGCAATAAGTGTAGTATTGTCCCAAATAACAGCTGAATCATTCAAATTAAATACTGAATAGTCAGCCAGTTCTGCATATCCGGGATTCACCTCATCTGAATTTCCAACATACTTTGGCACAGCTATTTTCAATTCATTATCCTCGTAAGCGATATAATATACGCGACTGTCAAAATCAAGAAATTCATAATTGTCTATTTTTTTTATACATAGACCCGGCTCATTCGATGGGCAATTCACTCCTTTATACGTTCTTTTGGATTTGCTTCTATACACATCATACACCCCATACTCATTGTTTTTTACCCACAGAGGAACATTTTCATCTACGCTTTGCAGCCCTGCCTCCTGTTTTATCGTATTGCATCCAATAAAAAAACAACACATTATAACCGCAATAATTGTCTTTCTGCTTATCATCTGTATCTATATTTTCTTCCGATAAATTGCCTTCAATATCACTGATAGCATTTTGGTAAGTTTCATAATCTCATAAACTATGTTCCAAAAGATATTCAGGAACAAACCTCTTCAGGTCATTTTCAAGATTCCTTGTTGACGCAAAACCGAGAGCCTTCCTTATCTTTGTCCGCCGTTGGCTGTAATATACATCTGTTATATGTAGCGTTGAACATATTCTATCCTTGTCGAATGAGAGAAGTAGGAGCCAAATAATTGAAACATCTGATTTGGAAAGTGAAAACTCGTCACGTAATGCAGAAAGCAATTCATTAGCATCACGGATAACCGAATCTGCATCGCATTGCATGCCGTATAAATCTATGTATTTTTCAAGAATGGCATTAAAGTTAATTTTCTGATTTGCGATGGAATCAGCCAAAATGTTCGTTTTATGTTTGTGTCGAATAATTAAAAAGATTGACAATAACGCAAGGATAAAAAACGAGAAAACGGATATTATGATGGCAATATATAGATGTTTTTCCTTTTGATGCTGGATATCCTGAGAATCGAGACTTTGCTGAATAAGTCTGGAGTAATATAGGGAATTGACATTATGCATATTCTCATCTCTCTGAGAAGCATTGATATCAAGGAACCTGGAATAGTCATATTTGCTTATACGATCATCGGAATGGCTCAATATGACATCATGAGCCAATATAGGGTCATACTTCAAAAAAGCCGAAGCAAGATAATAATAAATGTGAGGTCTCAATTCCTGCCTGCTATTCGAAAGTTGCTCTGCATTCAATAGATAAATCAAAGCTGTGTCATACTCTGAAATATGATAATTTATAACGCCTATTACAAAATTTGAGGCACAAGCATTGAATGAGTCGTTGTTGTTGATATAGATTTGATCCAACGTATTTACAAGCTGCAAATCTATTGAATCTATTTTCCCATCAACTGCCAAGTCAATTGTTTTATTTATATATTCGTTGTTATCGCTGGTATAATCATTAGGCGTAAAAAAGGCAAGGAATAAATTAAGTTTATCTATGAAACTATCATGATTGTCTTTTGTATCATTTTTACATGAGCAGAAAACAGATACCATAACAGCAAGAATGACAAACCTATAAAAACTTGCAACCATATAAAATAGCATTAGAAATACATTTGCAAAATTACAAATAAATTCCCATAATTCAGAGCTAAGATATCAATATTTCGAATTATCTATATTTCGAAAAATACAGTTACTTGATAACCAAATAATTAAATAAAGACAATTACTGATTTATCTAAATATTCGAACCCTTCATTTCATAAATTTCACTCGCATTTTTGATGCAAAAATGAACATTTCTGTTCTTAAATAGTCAGATTAGCAGAATATGTCAATTTTTTACATTAAGTTCACCACTGACAACTATTCTGAGCGTTTTTCGGTCAGAAATATGACGCATGAACATAGGTATAGCCCTAATATTACTTGTTTATACATTCATTTTTGCAATATGTATTTTTAGAAAATGACATATCAAAAATATGACAAAACGCTAATTATCTGCTAATAGCAAAAAACAATATTTAGAAAATCAACAGTACGACATTATTATGAGTACATAATTAGAAAAATCATTCTTAACTTTGCAACGTAAAACAAAGCAACTAAAATAAGACATTTAAAATACATCGACCTAATCAGAATAGGTTCTGCTGGTTTGGTCAATGATATTAAATTAACAGAACCTACAATAAAAAATTTATATATGAAAAGAAAGTATTTACATTGCATTGTTGCATTACAAGTGATTTTATTGATTTCGTTATCTGCTTGTTCCAAACAAAAAGCAACAGAACGTGTTTTATCAAAACAGAGAATCGCAGAACACTCTTACAATTTGGATTATTACGGAGAATTCTTACAAATCTATGAAAATGAAACAACTCATCAAACGCATGCAAACACAGAATTTTGTATTGATTTAAAATTATTAAATATTGGTAATAGGAGGATTCAATTATGAAAAAATTTGTATTGCTTTGTTTGACAGCTTGTTTAATATGCGTCAATATTTCAGGTTACGTTCCTATGCTAAATAATGGCAAAAAATGGACCTATCTAAAAACAGGAATAAAAGGCGACCCACGTCAGTATATGACATTCAATTATGGTATCATTGGTGACACTATAGTAAATGGAATAAAATATTACAAGTCTGACTTCCAAAATCAATGTTTCAAGTCAGATTTCCTATTGAGAGAAGATACCATTGAGCAAAAAGTTTACTTCTATCATATAGGTCTCGGATGCGAATATCTGCTTTACGATTTTGATGTAAATGCCGGAGATACAATTGACGTGTTCGCTGATGGTTCACCCGTTTATTATGAGCCAATGGATTCAGCTGATTATCATAAGGTATATATAACAAGTGTAGAATTTACTACAGACATCATAGGAAACAGGATCAAGAAAGTGAACTATATGGTTAAATATGATGAGACTGATGATGGGGTTAAAAGTTATTATGAAGATTCATATCTCGAAGGCTACGGATCGATGAAATTTATATTGCCATTCTATAATTCATTCAAGACTTGGAGTCCAAACCCTTCAGCTGCCACATTAAGATGTTCGATTGATTCAGATGAAGTAGTAACATATAAAAACAATGAAGAATTTATTCGAAAATATCTTGGCGAGGACTGCGAGGGAAGCGGAGTGATGGCAGCCGTAGATAATACAAAACTTAATTACGTAACTTTGGCATATTCAGATGAAACTATATGTTTCAGTGAAGAAGTCAGTTGCGTGTCAATCGTATCAGTTGACGGACGTATTGTCTATTCAGACATTAACAATACCATCAGCACTTTACGTATAAAATTATCTGCAGGTATATATTTCGTCAGATTCAGCATTGACGGTAAGCAGAATATCCAGAAATTTGCTGTCCGCTAACCCATCAATTCAACTGGATGTTTAGCTTTTCGACCAGTTCCATCGAAAATCTGTGCACGGCACGAAGTTCCAGGGGCGGCAATGATGGTTTTATCGTCTGCCGCCCTAACTGTCTTGAACAGCACACTCTCGCCTATCTCCATCGAACGTTCGTAATGCTCATAGCCGTACGACCCTGCCATACCGCAACAACCGCTCGGTATTATCTCACAATCATAACCAACGCTTTCCAACATCTTTCGGGTCTTCGTCTGGTCGCCAAGTGCTTTCTGATGGCAATGACCGTGAAGAAGCACCTTTCCATCATGTTTTCCGAAAACGGTTGGGTCAATTCTTCCCTCTGTCAATTCCATAACATACCACTCGTCGTACAACATTACGTTATCCAATATATCGTCATAGCCATCGTCTAAAAGTGATTTATATTCGTCACGGAAACTCATTACAGCCGATGGTTCCAACCCGACCAAAGGCATTTTCTTGTTTACCATTCCCCGCAATGCCCTGACATTTTCATCTGCCAGGTGCTTAGCCTTCTTGACCATCCCTTTGCTCAAAGCAGTCCTTCCACTATCGTAAATAGGAGCCAACACGACCTGATACCCTGCCTTCTCTGCCATTCCGACAAATGCTTTCCCGACCTCCACATCCTGAAAATTGGTGAATTCATCGACAAACAAACATACTTTCTTGTAGCTTTCCACCCTACCGACTCTCCGCTCAAACCAAGTCCTAAAACTGACATCGCACATCAACGGCAGTTTTCTTTTCCTCGAAAATCCCATCACCAACGATGCAATACCGCTACTTGCACCAAAATTGTATACCCAAGGTGCTACCTTGCTGAACAAAGACTGTATTTCAGGCAAATTGCCAACAAGCCATTTACGCAAAGGGACACCATGACGGTCGTAATAGTGTTGCAAATATTCGGCTTTCAATGTCGTCATATCAACCGAAGACGGACACTCTCGCTTGCACGCCTTGCAGCTCAGGCACTCTTCCAATGCTTTGAGAACATCTTTATCATCAAATCTACCCGATTTCATCGCATATCTGAGCAAGTTTGCCCTTGCACGGGTAGTCGATGTCTCGTTGCCTGTAGCACGAAATGCAGGGCACATCACACCACCGAATATCTGACTTTTACGACAATCGGCAGCACCATTACATTGCTCGATTGCTCTGACGTAATGGGTCAGTTTCTTGCCATGCTGGAACGTGAAATAGCTATGACCTTCAGGTTCGGTGAATACATAACGCATAAAGTCGTTCATCGGAGGAGTGTTGACTATCTTGCCTTTGTTGAAAACACCTTTCGAATCAAACACCCGTTTGGTCTCGCAGAACCATTTATAGACCATTTCACCATACATCAGAGGGATAAACTCACCTCTCAACCTGCCATCGCCATGCTCGCCACTGAGCGACCCGCGATATTTCTTTACAAGCAAAGCCGTTCGATATGCAACCTCATGGAACAGTTTCCTACCCTCTTCGGTCTTAAGGTTCATTACTGGTCGTAAATGGAGTTCGCCAGTCCCTATATGAGCGTAATAGACACACTCAAAACCGAGTTCCTTGAGCATTGCCTTGAAATCTTGAATATATTCACCCAACCTCTCTGGCACAACAGCCGTATCTTCAACGACAGGTGCAGGTTTCGCATCGCCCTCCATTCCCCCAAGCAACCCGAGTCCGGCTTTACGGAGTGCCCACACACGTTGTATGTCGTTCCCCCGAAGTCGGGGGAAGGCATAGCAACCAGCCATTTTTCGCAATTCATCTTCCAAATGGTTCAACCTGTCATCAAGTTCTTCCTCGGTATCACAAGCAAATTCGACGACAAGTAGCCCAGCTGGCATTCCTTCAAGAAAGAAAGCATTTTCCCTTTGCGCTATGTTTTTCTTGCTGAGTTCGAGTATTTTATCATCAATCAGTTCGATAGCCGTTGCACCAAAACGTCTCGCAACGAGGTTAGCATCACACACAACTTCCATAGTCTTGCAATGCACGCACATCACAGCATTATGCTTCGGAGGCAGGTCATCAAGTCCGAGTTTCAACTCAGTGATGAAAGCCAATGTGCCTTCCGAACCACACAATATCTTGCATAAATCCATCGAGCCATCCGCCTCACGCACAAGATCAAGTGCATAACCATTGTTGCGTCTGCCGAGTCGTTCGTCAGGAAATTTATCATGTATCTCAGCCTGTGTTGCCTGTTTTCGTAATAATGTATCAAGATACTGATATATCGACCCTTCCAAACCACCTCTGTCAACAATATCCTGCACCTCATCTTTGCTCTTTCGACCGAACGTAGTGATACTGCCATCTGCCAACACGACTCTTGCCTCAATCAGATGGTCACGCACAGAGCCATACTTGAGAGAATGTGTCCCACATGAGTTATTTCCGACCATTCCACCGACCATACACCTGTTGGAAGTGGATGTCTCGGGCGAGAAAAAGAGTCCATATGGTTTTAGTGCGATATTGAGTTCATCTCGCACCACACCTGGCTGAACGCGCACCCATTTCTCGTCACTGTTGATTTCTATAATCCTATTGAAATGCCTGCTGATATCTACCACAACACCTGTGCCAACCACCTGACCGGCAATTGACGTGCCTGCAGCACGAGGAATTAGAGTCTTACCATTGACGCCAGCCCACTTGACAACAGATACCACATCTTGCTCGTCACATGGAAACACGACACCTCCCGGCATTTCGGCAAATGCCGATGCGTCAGTCGAATAAACTATCCGCGTCATATTGTCGGTGGCTACCTCGCCACGTACAATCTTTCTTAATCTTTCCATAATTCATTGATTACACATAATGGCCATTTCCAATTCTGATATGCAGCCTGCGCAATGGTTGGTGCCAAAATCATACCCCAAACTCCCATCCCGAGCCATATGACAAACACTATCAGCAGTACTAAAGTCGCCGCTGCCGAAATAAGCGATGCCTTGAAGAATGGAACCTCATTTTTCGACAACAAGAAGTCAGCTGAGTTAGTATGATTTACTTCCAATAAATTCTGCAACATCATGACAACCAATACCCAACCTGTGATGAGTGGCGTATTGCTGTGCATCATAGTCACTAATGCCCAATTACCAACAAACTCAATCATTACCCACCCGAGAAGATATGAAGCTACTATCACGACGGTCGATTTAACATACATTTCCCTCAATTTGGCGATATCGTCAGTCACCCTCCACTCGAACAATTTAGGTGTATAAACTCGTGTCACCACAGTGGATACACGAGAAAGGACAATAATCAGTTGCAACGTGATACCAAACGAAGCCATTTCAGCCAACGAGAGATACTCAGAACCGACAAAGGTTCCCGATCGGGTGATGATTATTCCTCCGAGTCCTGTCAGTCCAACTTTAATTGCATTCGGTGAAATGGTACGAAAAGTAAGATTCATCTCTTGTCTGCCTACATTCTCAGCATCAAGATAACTTTTGATTTTCTTTGAATAAAATGCCTTGTGCGACAACAATCGCATTATGACAATCGAAAGGAACTGAGCACCGATTATTGCTATCAGTCCATACCCGAGATAAACGAAAATAATTGCGAGAACAAGATACGAGACATTACTAATCACCGTAATTTTGCTGTTCTGCTCAATCAATCCCCTACCTATCAGTAAAGCTTGATAATACAGAGAATATAGGTTCCAGCACATGAACACCACCAATACTGCCCACGATATCCAAACCTCGTTTGCATCGCCTTGATACTTATCGACAAGCGTTCCCATATACCAAGTGCCCACGGTAGCCAGCAATACAAACAAAATCGCTGACATTATCAAATAGTACCGTTTCATCGAGGATATCACGCATTTCATCAGTCTCCAGTCCACATGATCATCATCGACAGCCTCTGGCAGTGTTTCGCACCCATTGACCTTAAGCCGGTGAACCCCGCTGAACACATAACCTATATTTCTCGCAAACGAATCATTGAACCCAAAATCAAGCAAGGCAACCAACATCTGTACTGTCGTGAAAACAGTCCAAATTCCAGTTGCCTCGTCAGTCAGTCGGCTTAATACAAAAGGATATAACATAACCCCAGTCCCGACCTTCATAATCATCGAGACAACTCCCCAGGTCATATCCTTTTTGCCTATTTGTTCAATCATTGTTAAGTACAATAAATATCATAAACCACAATCGGTATAGCATTCAACATCACTATCAGCAATGTTGCACCCCAATGTGGTAATCCTTTGTCAATCAATATATGATGTAGATGCCTTCGGTCAGCCTTAAATGGCGATTCGTGGTTGATGATTCTCACCAATGCTACTCGTGACATATCAATAATTGGCAACGACAGACAGCACAACATCCTCAGTGATATATCAACATATTTCATTGTCCACTCGCCGAATTCGCACGAATCGCTAACAATAAAATCCATCCTCAACAAACTGACTGCCAGCAGAAAACCAATCGACAATGTTCCTCCATCTCCAAGAAAAATCTTCCATTTGTCCTGAATCATATTGAATACCAACAGCACTATCGTAATGCCAAGTATCGAACCTGACAAACATGCCACACGACTCAAACTCAAAGTCAATAGTATCCCAAGTGCCAATCCATCAATACCATCTATGAGATTATAGGAATTGATTATAGTTAACATTATCAATACCCCGACTATCATTGATACGTTCACAGAACCCGAAACTACTATCAGATATGCAGAACAGACAACTATTTCAATTATCAGTTTCACCAATGCAGACATATCACGCACATCGTCTATCATTCCCACGATAGCCATCACCAGTACGCATATCATTGACATATTTATCCTTATCATATCCCAAAAAGGCAATTCGGTATGCGTTGACCAATGCAAAATATGAACAATTGCATAAACAGTCATCACCATGCCACCGATATTAGGAACAGAACCAGTATGCGACGAACGAGAGTTTTCGTTCGACACCATACCAGTGCTGAGTGCAATTTCCCGAAACATAGGCAACATCAATAATGTAGCCAATATGCCTATCAGAAATAATGAAAGATAATTAACCATATCAACGGTCGTTTACAATATTTGCTATTGCTTTGAAATTTATCTCGTCTCCGCTCCGGTCATAGAAATGATACTCCAAGATACCGAGCGCTTGCCTCGAATCAACTGACACATACACACCATACTGCAACATCCATCTCAGCCTTGTACTGATAATACCTCTCTTGATGAAAGAAGCCACATAAGGATGCACTTCAAGTCTAACCCAGTGATAATGAAGCATATGATTTGCCAATTCTACTTTCTCCTCTATCTCGTCCACAAGCAATATTGATGCCCTCGAATGGCCAGTACCACCACATGTAGGGCAAATCTCTTCGGTTCGTATCTCAAGCGCCGGACGGACTCTCTGACGCGTTATCTGCATAAGTCCGAACTTGCTCAATGGCAATATGTTATGCTTTGCCCTATCGTTATTCATAAGCAAAAGCATATGTTCGTAAAGTTTCTGCCTATTTGAAGGATCGTCCAAATCAATAAAATCAATGACAATGATTCCACCAATATCACGAAGCCTCAGTTGTCGTGCAATCTCCTCAGCTGCAGCCATATCAACATCAAACGATATCTCCTCAGGCGACATATCGCCCTTGATTTTCGACCCACTGTTGACGTCAATGACATGCATTGCCTCAGTCTTGTCAATAATCAGATACGCACCACGTTTGAATGATACTGTTCTGCTGAACAGAGACTTAATGTTTTTCTCTATTCCGAAATGTTCGAATATCGGAGTTGAATTACGGTAAGGCTTGACACACGATACTTTCTCGGGTGCAATCAACTCTACATAAGAATAAACATCACTTAGTATCACATCGTTATCGACATATACTGCCGAATATTCAGGAGTGAAGAGGTCGCGAAGAATAGAAACCACGCGAGATGATTCTTGGTATAGCTGTGAATGGACATCAGCCGTTTTAAGATTATCCAAAATCTTAATCCAGCGTTTTTCCATAGTACGAATTTCCGATTCCAATTCCGCCTTTTGCTTCCCTTCAGCAAGTGTGCGAATAATGATTCCATACCATTGCTGCTTTACAGACGAGATTATTTTACGAAGTCTGGAGCGTTCAGAGTTCTGTTTTATTTTCTGCGAAACGGATACCTTGTCGTTAAGTGGAATCATGACAAGGTTGCGACCAGCTATGCTGATTTCGCCAGTCAACCGCGGTCCTTTTGTATTTATTGGTTCTTTAATTATCTGAACCATAATGAGTTCACCGACTTTCAATACATCCTGAATATTGCCATCTTTCTCCAATTGTCGATAAGGCTGCGATGGAGTAAAAACTGGTTGGATATGTCGTCTGTCGTTAAGACAATTCTGAACGAAATGGTTGAATGTCGGAAAATTATCCCCAAGGTCGTGATAATGCACAAAAGCTTCACGTTCAGACCCAATATCAATAAAAGCCGCATTGAGTCCAGGCATAATACGTTTCACACGCCCGAGGTATATATCGCCAACCTGGTATTTGCTATCCATCGAGTCATGATGAAGTTCGACCAAAACATCATTTTCCATAATGGCCATGGTCAGGAGGCGGTCATTTACACTTATTATCAGTTCTTTTTTCATATTACTGCTCTATACAGTGAAAAAAACAAATAAAAGCAAATTCGATAAGAATCTGCTTTCATTTTTGTTACGAGGCCGTAATTTACTTTTTCTTCTTATGACGGTCCTTTCTCAGTCTTTTTTTACGCTTGTGCGTTGACATCTTATGTCTTTTTCTTTTCTTACCACTTGGCATAACGCATAATAATTTAAAAGTTAATTACTCGAATTACTTCACCTGACCCATGAACTCTTTCGATGGTTTGAAAGCAGGGATGTTGTGCTCAGGAATAGTGATTGTTGTGTTTTTCGAAATGTTGCGTGCTGTTTTCTCTGCACGTTTCTTAACGATAAAACTACCAAAACCACGAAGATAAACATTTTCACCTTTAGCCAAAGAACCCTTTACAGACTCCATGAATGCCTCAACGGTGTTCAAAACAACCTCTTTGTTAACACCAGTGGTCTTTGCAATTTCGTTTACTACTTCTGCTTTAGTCATAATTTTATAATTTAAATTTTAATAATCTTTTCCCTCAACGCAAACAGCGTTATTTTATCAACGGAAATCGGCTGCAAAGTTAGACATTTTTTTGTTATCACACAACAATTTGAGGTTTTTTTTTCAAAAAAAAATTTTGAAGCATTTTTCATTAATATATTTGTGTATGTCAAAAATTATTTGTTACTTTGCAGTCGCTATTAAAAAACCGTTTTACTTATTATTCACATTTAAATTTTAGAGGTTATGGCTTCAGTAAACAAAGTTATCCTTATCGGCAACGTAGGCAAAGAACCAGATGTACGTTATCTCGAAAACGATGTACGCGTTGCAAGTTTCCCATTGGCTACTACAGAACGTGGCTACACTATGTCTAACGGGACACAGGTCCCTGACCGCACCGAATGGCACACCATTGTCGTTTGGCGAAATCTTGCAGAAATAGCAGAGAAATATATTCACAAAAGCACAAGACTCTATGTCGAAGGAAAATTGAGAACGCGTTCTTACGAAAACCCTACTACTGGAGCGCGTCGTTATGTCACCGAAGTGTATGCTGAGAATATTCAATTCCTAAGCGCTATTCAGCAGAACCAACAGCAGCAACCTCTTCAACCCATGGTTCAAGGCGCTCCTGCACAGCAGGTTGCAACTGAACCGGAAGCACCTGTTGCAATGCCCGAAGTAGATCAAACTACTGTCGAGAATGCTAATCTTGAATTTTGACAGATATTGACCATTTTATATGGAGACACTGACATTTTTTGGTTGTGTCTCCATATTTATTAGTATAAAAATGATTCTGCTCATTGTTTTAATAATCATACTCTTGGTAATGTCCTCTTTGGTGTCAGGCTCCGAAGTTGCTTTCTTCTCACTTGAGCCAAAAGATAAAGATAAAATGGAAGAAAGCGATTCTTTGGCTGATCATCAAATCAAGGAATTGTTGAAACACCCCAAGGAACTTTTAGCTACAATATTGATTACCAACAATTTCGTCAATGTTGCCATTATTGTCATTTCTTCAATAATCATAAATCGCATTTTCGATTTTTCCAAATCGCAACTCCTTGGCTTTTTTATTGAAACCATTCTCATCACCTTCCTAATCCTCCTTATAGGTGAAATCATACCAAAGATTTACGCACGTCAGCATGCCCTGACTACATGCCGCAACGCAGCACCTATCATGTGCTTTTTAATAATTGTCGTTAAACCATTCTCATATATCCTCGTCAACTCAACCTCATTCATCGACAAAAAAATAGAAAAGCACCAACATAACACACTATCAATGAACGAGCTCTCGCACGCACTCGAACTGACCGAAGAGAGCATTGACGAGGACAAAGACATATTGCAAGGTATTGTGAAGTTCGGTTCTCAAACAGCCGCAAGTGTAATGACTCCTCGTATGGATATGATTACTTTACAAACAAACGATTCGTTTGAAAAGGTCATTGATTGCATCAACGAACATGAATATTCACGTATTCCTGTCATGAACGGAACATACGATGATATACGCGGAATACTTTATGCCAAAGATCTCATTCCATATATCGGCAAACCAACCAATTTCAAATGGCAAACACTGATACGTCAGGCACATTTTGTTCCAGAAACTAAAAAAATCGATGATTTGCTTCAGGAGTTCCAAAAAGAACGCGTACATATGGCTATAGTAGTTGACGAATTTGGAGGAACATCTGGTCTCGTAACAATGGAGGATGTACTTGAAGAGGTAGTTGGCGATATCAGCGATGAATACGACCAAGACACGAAAATGTTCAAAATGCTTGATAAAGACAACTTTATTTTCGAAGCCAAAATATCGCTTGCTGACTTGATTCGTGCCACCGAGATTGACGATGAAATATTTGACGATACCGAAGATGCCGATACTCTTGCCGGACTTATTCTCGAAATAAAAGGTGAATTCCCAGCATTGAACGAACACGTCATATATAAAAACCTTGATTTCGAAATTCTTGAAGCAGACGCACGCCGAATAAACAAAGTGAAACTATCCATTCAAAGATGACCACAATATGAAACAATACACATTATTAATATTATTGGCATGTGTCTTCCTGCTTTACAGTTGCGGCGAAGAGCCTCAACCTAAACCATATGCATACTTCCGTATTGCGCTCCCTCCTGTTGAATACAACACAGTAGATACACTCGGACCATACACAGCAGACGTCAGCGTAAACTGCATTTCGAACTCTGCCAATTCGCATTATTCGACACCCAACGACAAATGGATAAACCTCTTCTACCCTACACTCAATGCAACAATCCATCTCAGTTATAAACACATCTCGCCCTCCGACCTGAATGTAGTAACCGAGGAGAGTCGTACACTTGTCTATAAACATACAATACTCGCCGACGCAATACGCGAAAGCTATTATGAAAACCCAGAACGACATGTCTATTGCATGTTCTACGAATTGACTGGAAATGCCGCTTCGCCTACTCAATTCTACGCTACAGACTCAACATCAAATTTCCTTCGCGGCTCGGTGTATTTCAACAACATACCTAACTACGATTCGGTAATGCCGTGTGCTAAATACATTGAAAACGATTTGGTACATTTCATAGAATCCCTTGAATGGAAAAACTGACACATAAATATGATTATAGAACAAAAAACTTTTGAAGATGGTTCAACTTTCGCTTTATGGGAAGTTACCGAAGAACCTGACGAACTTTTGGAAATGCTCGACAACGACCCTTTCGTTATCGAAAAAGTTTCTTCATTTACAAGCATTAAACGCAAATGCGAATTCCTTGCATCCAGATGTGCGCTCAACTCAATAACAAACGAAAAGAACACCATCTGCTACAAAGAAAGCGGAAAACCATTCGTCGAAGGCAAGGATTTCAACATTTCCATCTCGCATACCGGGAATTGGGTTACCATACTCACTCATCCCGAACTCAATGTAGGCATTGATATAGAACGTCTGACTGACAAACTCGTCCGCGTGAAAAATAAGTTCTTGTCAGACATTGAGCTCTCGTTCATTGATTATCGCAATGAAAAACCTCAACTTGCCATAATGTGGGCAGCTAAGGAAGCTATGTATAAACTAATTGACATTCCAGGACTTGACCCTGTGAAAGACCTCCATATTGATAAATTCACTCCATATCTCGAAGGCGAAATCACAGCTACAGAAACAAAAACCACCGATAGAAACAGCTATACGCTTCATTATCTTGTTCGCCCGAAATATGTACTTGTTCGCGTCGTAAAATGAAATACATAGGTGCTCATATATCAATTTCCGGAGGTGTTGAAAATGCTCCTGTCAACGCCAATGCAATTGGTGCTACTGCTTTTGCGTTGTTCACCAAGAACCAGCGTCAATGGTTTTCAGCTCCTCTAACTGACGAATCTATTGCTTTATTTCGTCAGAGAATGAATGATTTAGGATATACTTCGGCACAAGTTTTACCTCACGATAGCTATCTCATCAATCTCGGGTCGCCCGACCCTGAAGGTCTTGCCAAAAGTCGTAAATCGTTCATTGACGAGATGAGACGTTGTCATCTATTAGGATTGGACCGCCTGAATTTTCACCCCGGATCACACCTCAAACAATGCACAGAGGAACAATGTCTTGACACAATAGCTGAAAGTATTAATATAGCCTTGTCTGAAACAGAAGGTGTTACAGCAGTACTTGAGAATACTGCAGGCCAAGGAAGCAATATGGGCTACCGTTTTGAGCAGCTCCGCTACATCATTGACCGCATAACCGACAAAAACCGCATAGGTGTATGTATTGATACTCAGCATGCCTTCGCTTCCGGTTACGACCTCTCGACACCAGAAGGATTCAAAAGCACTTGGGAACATTTCGAAGAGGTCATCGGTTTTCAGTACCTTCGCGGAATGCACCTCAACGACTCAATGAAAGCATGTGCCTCGCGTGTCGACCGGCATGACTCTATAGGCAAGGGGCTGATAGGAACAGGTTGCTTCGAATGGATTATGAAAGATTCCCGGTTCGACAATATACCGCTTATACTCGAAACACCTAACGAGGAGTTGTGGGCTGACGAAATTAAATGGTTGATAAACAATTTATAAAATGAAAATAAAAAACTTCTTTGTGATGGCATTAGCAGCCACAGCATTGGTTTCATGCAACAGTGATGGGAGTATTTCCATGATTGACGAAACGTCTGACCCTGAATATATCGGACGTAACGAGA